>CAYYWA010000030.1:0-27098 GCA_964475255.1 uncultured Sorangium sp. | reverse complement strand
GGCGGCCGGCGGCCGATCGCCGGCCCCGGGGAACCGCATCCTCAGCGCGCCGCGGCGAGCGCAGAGCCGGAGCTGCCCGAAGAGAAGCCCGCCCCGTCCGCATCCGCGCCGGCGCCGAAGGCGAAGGCCGCCTCCGCTCCCGCCCCTCAGCGCGCGAAGCCGAAGCCCGCTCGACCGCGCCCGCCCGCACGGCCCGCGCCGAGCCCGCGCGCCAGCGTCGAAGAAGAGCTCGACGTCGGTTTCTGATCTCCGTCCGGCGAACGCGCTCTGGCGGCGTCCGGAACGGATGGGCTCGCGCTCCGTCGATGCGTCGGATTCAGTACGCCGCGCGATGAGCCTCGCGGTACGCGAGCACCGTCAGACAGGCGCACGCCGCGGCGGGCACGGCGATGCTGAAGAGCCCGATCCGCGTCGTGAGCACGGCTCCGAGCAAGGCGCCCCCCAAGAAGCCCGCGAGCGCCGTCGAGACCATGCGCAAGCGGCGCGGGTCCCTCTTTTCGAAGGCATCGGCGAAGCCGGGTTCGCCTCGGGATCGGAACCCGAGCTCGACCAACTCGATGATGAGCTGCGTCAGATTCCCGGTCATCATCGTCGTCGGACAGGAGCTCACGGTGGCTTGCCGCATGAACGCGTTCTGAAAGCCCATCGCCGCCACCGCACTGCCACCGGCCAAGAGGAGCGCCATCGACGGGGACGTCCCGACGAGCGCCGGGAAGGCCGCGCCGGTCACCGTGAACAGCGAGAGGGCCGCCGTCATCAAGGCGAGCAACGGACCGAGCGGAGTCCGCCCCCGCCTGCGAAGTCCGCGCGAGACCAGCGCCGCGAGGACCACCGCTCCGATGAAGATGGGAATCATGGCGATCCGCACGGCCTTGCTCGACGCCTCGCCATGCGTGATCGCGACGACCGCTTCGACCAGCTCTCCGGTGAGGTGAGCAGGAAAGAGGCCGAGCAATGTGGCGAAGCCGACCGCGTCCACGTACCCGGCAATGCCGCTCAGCGTGCCGATGCGGAGGAGCTCCCCGCGCGCTCGCCTCGGCACGATCTGGCTCTGGACGGCGGCGTCGGCCTCCGCGGGGAGCTCGGGCCCCATCCCATGGAGCAGATCGATTTCGGAGGACTTCGCCGAACGCGCCCTCCTCGTCGACGCCCGGGCGACCGCGCGTCCCCTAAAACTCATGCTCCGCGCGAACGGCCAAAGGCCTCGCTCGCATAACCTCGAAGGGAGCCATTTTTCTTTTCGATTCGCGAGTCTATGAGGTCTCGCCGCGAGACGAAGAGAACATCGAAACGAAACGCGACTCGCCGTCGAAGCGCCGTTTCAAATTTCCGTGCTCGCTCGGAAACATCGCTCTTCGATGAGCAGGAATCCATTCATCGTGCGCGCGGTAGCCGTCGCGCTCGCGGGAGCCTCCGCGGGCTCCGTGTGCGCGACAGTCCCCGTGGCGCTCCGGAGGGCGCCTGGGCTCCGCCATCTCGCCGAATCGTCGCCGAACGGCACGGGGGCGGAGCGGTCTCCTTCGGTTCGCGCTAGACTCGGCGTCAGCGTGAGAGCTTCCGTCCTCGTCTCGATGCTGGTGATGTGCGCTTGCGCAAGCGGCCCCGAAGTCCCGGAAGCGAGCGATGGCGGGCGTGCGGAACAGAAGAGCGAGCGCCGCAAAGATCCGGTGGAGATCGCCGAGTATGCCGTCCCTTCGATCGTGGCCGTCATCACGGAGGCGGGGTTCGGCACCGGCTTCGTGATCTCGCCCGACGGGCTCATCGCCACGAATCTCCACGTCGTCGCGGGACAGAGCAAGGTGGTCGTGGTGTTGAAGGGCACCAAAGTTCCCGTCACCGAGGTGTTCGGCGACGACCCGGAGCGCGATCTCGTCATCCTGCGGATCCCCGCGGGGAATCTGGCGCCGCTCCCGCTCGGCGACAGCAACGGCGTGCGTCCCGGCGAGTCGGTGGTCGCCATCGGTCACCCGCTCGGTCTCGAGCACACCGTCTCGAACGGTCTCGTCAGCGCCGTTCGCCGAGTGACTCCCGACCTCAGCGTCCTGCAAATCTCCGCGCCCATCGCGCCGGGCTCCTCGGGGGGACCGCTCTTCAACGACCGCGGCCAGGTCATCGGGATTGCGACGGCCGTGCTCGTCGGCGGGCAAAACCTGAACTTCGGCGTGCCCGTGAATTACCTGAAGGACCTGCTCGGGCGCCCGGTCCCCATGGGGATGGAAGCCTTCGCGAGCAGCACGGCGGAGCCTTCGCTGCCCAAGGTCGAGCGGAAGATCCCGAGTCATCCGACGAGCGCGCTCAAGGGCTGCAAGCCCGAGGCCCTGGCGCTCATCGTCCGCTCGCTCAAGTCGGCCATCGAGGTCGGCGCGCCCCTCTACAACGGCGGGGACTTCGCGAGCTGTTACCACGTCTACGAAGGCGCGGCGCTCGATCTGGAGCGCAAGCTCGGCAAGAGCTGCAAGAAGCCGGCGCGCGCTCTCGCCGACGGGCGTCGTCGTGCCGCGAAGCTCGCGGAGCCTCACGAGCAAGCCTGGGCGATGCGGGACGCGTTCGACGGGCTGCTCGACGTGATTGGACGCTGGGCAGCCGAGCAATCCACCGCGGACTAGAACGCGATCCGTTCGACTGGTCGGCGTTCGAGCCTCCTTCGCAGGGGCGGCCCGCGTCGCCCCTCGCCGCCGCAGTGAGTTCGACGGGACTCCTCCCCACGCGGGCGCTCGGTTCGGCGCTGACTTCCGCGTGGTTCGCGCGGTCCTAGCCGCGTGTCGCTCTCGCGCCGCGCCGGCACGCGTGCCTCGCGGCCTCGGGCACCGGGGCGTCGGCGTCGCTCGCGCTCGGGCAAGCCGCTTGCACCGCTCACTCCAATGCGCCGTGACAGAAGGCTCTCGGACCCTCGCAGCCTCGCCGCGACGAGCCTCGTCGCCGTCGCCTGCGCCATCCCGACGAGCAGAGGCGCAGAGCCGCGATCCGCTGCGAACCCCCCACCTCCGCCCGTTGCGCAGCAGCCGAGCACACCAGAGAGGCCGGTGCTCGACGAGCAGCGGGCGCCGGAAGAAGCGCTGGAAGAGGTCTACCTCGGAGGAAACATCGACGGCGACCTCGAGCCCGACATTCGGATCCGCGCTCCCGGGGACGACTCGATGCGCCCCGATGAGCCGCTCGAACGAGATCTCGACGCGGACCCCGACGTGGACGTCTTCGTGCATCCCCCGTCCCGAGGAGCAGCGCCCCTCGACCAGGAGGCTTCTCCGTCCGACGCCGCGTTGGCGAGCCCCGAGGTCGTCGGCGATCCGGTGCGCACGGCGACGGGAAGCGTCGACACGCCCCGCGGCGGGGCGGCGCTCGCCTGCGTTCGGCTCGCCGAGACCTCCGTGGAAATCGACGACTACGAGGCGAGCGCGCTGTGCACCGCTGCTCCGAGCACCGGCCCGGCTACCTGCGCGCTCGCCGCGCTCCACAACCGAGTCGTTCCGCGCTTTCGGGTGCTCGAGCTCTGCCGCTGCGCTTCCTCCGCGGAGCCGGCGACCTGCTACGAGTCCGCGCGTCGGGAGACCGCGCTCGATGACGCGGAGATCGCCCGATTGTGCGGCGCCGCGACGCGCCTCGGCCCCGACTGCCGCCCTCGCTCCGACTGGGACTGAACGGATTTTCCGCAACCGGAACGCAGGGGTAACCGACCGGGCGCTGGCATGCAGAGCCCCGTGATCGGTCCGTCCGCCTTCAGCAACCCTTACGTCCTCGATGAGGCGACGCCGCCGTGCGCGGACGCGGGCCCGTCTCCTCCCTCCGAAGGCGAAGGAGACACCCGGCGCGCCTGCTTGCCCGAGCTCGTCGATGCCGTGGCGACCTGCGGTATCGGGTTCATCGGCGCAGTGTCGGCGACCAGTGGCGTCGGGCTCGTCCTCGCGACGCTCAATGGGACCCGCTGCGGCCTCGCCATCGTGCGCGTCGACGAGTGCCTCGTCGGCGAGAAATAGCCGCGGGCCTGGGCTTCCTCGATCGACGACAGCCCTCGGCTGTTCCCCGCCGCGCTGGGAACCCGGCGAGCTCGAACGGCACCTGCTAAATTTGGCGCGAACGCCGTCAGTTCACGATGGCGTAGAAGTCGAACGTCTTGAGCCCGACGCCGCCGCTCCAGATCTCGAATCCGGCGAACACGTTCGTCAGATACCAATTCGCCTGGATGGTATTGGCGCGATTGGCGACCGCGTCTTCGATGAACAGGTTGAGATCGAACGTCAGCGACGGGATCGTCTGCTTGCTCACGTAGGAAATGCAGGGGCGATTGCCGTTGGGGCCAACCCAGACGTCCCAGGTGCCGCTCACCCCGGGAATGGTGACGCCGGAAGCCATCACGCTGCCGATGGGCTGAGCATTCGGGGGATCGTACAGCCACACCATCAGGTAACCACCCGACGGCGACTGGGCGTCGCCCGACGCGCTGGTGCTGAACCACACGTCGTACGCCGCGTTGTAGGTTCCCGTCACCGATCCGCCGTTGTGCGACCAGCTCGTGTCGATGCTGGTGATCGAGCTGACCTGCTTCGGCAGATTGCTGTTCGGCGTCATGCGGTCGTAGTTGGAGCCGATGAAGACCGACGGATACGAAACGGGCGCTCCGTTCGTCGGGTTGTTCCCGGTCTGTCGAGTCACCTCGAAGGCGGTGCCCGCGAACGTGAGCGTCTGCTCCGCGCCGGCCCCCCACACGTTGTTCTGCACGATGTACTGCCGCCCTTCGCGCGTCACGAGCATGCTGTCGTACTGCCCCGTGATCGTCCCTGCCCCTTGAATCATGGGTGCCCCGCTGCTTCCGCCGGAAGCCGTTGCCGCGCCACCCAGCGATGGTGCGCCGCCCGTCCCCGGCTGACCCGTCGCGCCGCCAGTTCCGTCGAGTTCCGAGGTTTCCCCTGCGTCGCAAGCGAACGTGGAGAGAACAAGAGAAGAGAGTAGAACGATCCTCGAGCCAGTCGCCATCATCGGGGTGAGACAGTAGCACGCCGCGTAATGCACGCCGCCCCGCTGAGAAATCGCGGAAAAGAACCGCGCTTTGCGCGTTTTGCTCTTCGAGTGCGCTCGACGTTTCGGCCATTGTGCTATACGGCCGCGCGCTGCTCATCGCAGCATCGATTCGCGTCCACACGACCAATGTACGACAGTCTACGACTGGGGCGACGCGCGAAAACGGGCGTTTGCTTCGAGCCTGAAGCGAGCGCGCGGGGCGCCAGATGACTCTCGAGAGCGAACCACGAACGCTGCGACAGTCGATACGAAGGCTCGCGCCGTTCTTCGGGGAACGGCGCGGACACGCCGTCGGCGTCGTGCTGCTCACGACGGCGTCGGCGTCTCTCCAGGCGTTCGAGCCGCTCGTATTGAAGGCGCTCTTCGACAGCTTCATCGCTTCGAGCACGCTCGAGCGGGTCGCTGCGCCGTTCCTCGCGCTCGTGGTGTTGCTCGCCGTTCGCGAGGGAATCGCCCTCACTCAGGATCGCTCGTTCTGGCGGCTGCGCATCGCGCTCAACTTCTCGCTGCTGAAAGCCGCCGTCGATCGTCTGCACTCGCTGCCTCTCTCGTACCATCGAGACGCGAGCGTCGGCGCGACCATGACCAAGATCGAGCGCGGCATCTCGGGCGCGATGACCGCCTTCACGGACGTGATCCTCCAGTTCGTCCCCGCGCTCGTCTACCTGGTCGTGTCGATCGCGGTCATGCTCCAGATCGACACGCGGCTCTCGATCGCGGTGCTCGTCTTCGCTCCCCTGCCCGCGATCGTCGGTGCGATCGCCTCCAAGGAGCAGATGGAGCGCGAGCAAAACCTCCTGGATCGCTGGACGCGCATCTTCGCGCGCTTCAACGAAGTGCTCACGGGCATCGTGGTCGTGAAGAGCTTCGTGATGGAGGAGCAGGAGAAGCGGCGCTTCATCGACGGTGTGGCCGACGCCAATGGTGTCGTGCTCCGCGGAGTCGCGACGGACTCCCGGTACCACGCCGTGCGCAACGCGATCATGCTCGTCGCGCGTCTCGTCGCCCTGGGCCTTGGCGGTGTCCTCGTGATGAATCAGGAGATCACGCTCGGCACCCTGATCGCCTTCGTGTCGTATCTCGGCGGCCTGTTTCAGCCCGTACAGAGCCTGACCGGGATGTACCAATCACTGCGGCGAGGCGCCGTTTCTCTGGGCTCGGTGTTCTCGATTCTCGACGCTCAGGACTCGCTCGGCGACGCGCCAGGCGCCCGCGACGTGAAGCGGGTCCGGGGAGAGGTCGAGTTTCGCGACGTGAGCTTCGCCTATGAGCCCGGCTCGCCGGTCCTCGAGAACATCAACCTCCACGCCAAACCCGGCGAAGTGGTCGCCTTGGTCGGACCGAGCGGCGCCGGAAAGACCACGCTCATGGCGCTGCTGCAGCGCCTCTACGACCCGAGCTCGGGCAGCATCCTGGTGGACGGCCAGGACGTCCGAGAGCTCCGGCAGCGTTCGTTGCGACGTCACGTCGGCGTGGTGCTGCAAGAGGGGACGCTGTTCAGCGACACGGTGCGCGACAACATCGCCTTCGGCCGCCCCAGCGCAACGGACGCGGACGTCATCGCCGCCGCGCGGGCGGCGAATGCTCACGAGTTCATCACGGCGCTGCCCAATGGCTACGACACGCCGATCGGCGAACGCGGCTCCAAGCTCTCCGGAGGAGAGCGGCAGCGTGTCGCCATAGCGCGCGCCCTGCTCAAGAACGCCCCGATCCTGATCTTGGACGAGGCGACGTCGGCGCTCGACGCGGAGAACGAGGAAAAGATCCAGGAAGCGCTCGCACGGCTCACGCGCGGACGCACGACCTTCGTGATCGCGCACCGACTGTCGACGGTCATCGCGGCCGATCGCATCGTCGTGCTCAAACACGGGCGCATCGTGGAGACGGGGACCCACGCGGAGTTGATGCGCGCCCGCGGGTACTACGCATCCCTGGTCATGCGGCAGACGCGCGGGCTCATCGCCGACGCGGCCTAGGCCGACTCGGTGCTCGACGGCCCCGCGTCGTGCCTCCGTCGTGCCGGAAGACAGGGCTCTCCCCGGGGCTCGAGCCCCCCATCGGGCCCTGCCCGGTGCGCACCGCTCGCTCATCCTTTGAGGACGCCGATCGGCTCGAGCCGGGCGACCTTGCGCGCGATCCCCGCACGCTCGACGACGTCCACGACGTGCTCCACGTCCTTGTAGGCGAGCGGTGCTTCCTCGGCGAGCTCGGCGTTCGACGGGCAGCGCACCACGATGCCCCGACTCTCGAGCTGTCTCCGGAGCTCGGCGCCCTTCACGGCGCGCTTTGCCGCGCCGCGGCTGAGCGCGCGACCCGCGCCGTGACACGTGCTCGAGAGCGAGATCCGCTCGGAGGCCTCCGTGCCGACCAGCACGAACGAGCACGTTCCCATGCTGCCCGGAATGAAAATTGGCTGCCCGATCCCGCGATAGCGCTCGGGGAGCTCCGGGTGTCCGGGCCAGAACGCGCGCGTCGCTCCCTTTCTGTGCACGAGCAGCTCCTTGCCGAGGATGCGCTCGAGCTTCGCGATGTTGTGCGCGACGTCGTAGACCAGCCGAAGCTCGGCGTTCCGCGGAAACAGCCGTGCGAACACGGCGCGCACCTGCTCGGTGAGCGCCTGCCGATTGCACCAGGCGAAGTTCGCCGCCGCACACATCGCGGCGAAGTAGTCGCGGCCCGCGGGCGATTCGAACGGCGCGCACGAGAGCTGTCGGTCCGGGAGCTCGATACCGAAGCGCCCGAGCTCTTCGTCCATGCGGCGAACGAAGTCCGTGCAGACTTGATGCCCGAGCCCTCGAGATCCGGAGTGGATCAACACCGTGACTTGGCCGGGGAAGAGGCCCAGCGCGCGCGCGGCGGCTTCGTCGAACAACTCCTCCACCACGTCGACTTCCAGGAAGTGGTTGCCGCCCCCCAAGGTGCCGAGCTGCTCGCGCCCTCGGTGCTTGGCGCGCTCGGAGACCTTCGACGGATCGGCGGCCCTCAGGCTGCCTCCTGATTCGATGGTCTCGAGATCCTCGGCGCGCCCCATCCCCTTCTCGGTGACGAGATAGGAACACCCCTCGCGCAGCACCGCATCGAGCTCACCCGACGACAGCTCGATCCGCCCGGTCCGCCCGTACCCGCTCGGAATGCTCCGCGAGAGCTCGTGAACGAGCGGCAGCGGCTCGATGGAGCTCCGGCGCAAATCCGAGGCGAGGAGCCGTACCCCGCAGTTGATGTCGAACCCGATCCCCCCCGGAGAAATTACGCCGTTCGGCGGCCGGGTCGCGGCGACGCCGCCGACCGGGAAACCGTAGCCCTCGTGCATGTCGGGCATGCCCACGACGAAATGGGCAACCCCTGGGAGCGTGCTCACGTTCCGGAGCTGCTCGAGGCTCCGGTCCTTCTGCACCTGCCCGAGGAGCTCCTCGTCGGCGATGAGCCGCACGGGAACGTCCGGGCGAGCCCCGGAGGTTTCGTAGATCGCGTCGGCGACCCGTGTCATCGACTCCATGATTCCTCCCTGGTCACGACCTCACGGAATGTAAAACTCAGACATCCAAGACGACCGAGGCGCTCAGGCCAGCCGCGCTCTGCTCGATCGTGAGCCCGTGCAGCGTCGCCGCCTTCACCGCCGTTCGCGGCCTCCGAATGGGGACCCCGCGCACTCGGAAGCGCAAGATCCCTGGTGAAAGCTCGTCGATCTGGACGTCCGTGAGCACGCGGTGGCGGGTCTCCGTGAGGTAAATGAGCTCGTTCAGAAAATCGACGAGGAGGAGCTCCCGATCCCGAGCGCGAAGAACGCGGGTTTCGTACTCGTCCGAGGAGACCTCACGCCGGTCGTCCTCCGAAATCAGCTCGGCGAGGCCTTCGGCTGCGGCGAGGAACAGCTCGGGGAGCGTGGGCGCGGAGAGGACCAGACGCACCTCACCCGTGTGGTCCTCGAACCGATGGCGCCGCTCCTCGCTCACTCCGCGAATCTGCCATGCGGGGAGGCCCCCGGCCGTCGCTTTCGTCGGTTTCCCGCCCGAGCGGGCCCGCCGCGGACGCCGCGGAAGCTCACCGCGCCCGCTGACACGCTCGCGGATCAGCGGTGGCGCACGTCCAAGGCGATGCGCGGCGGAGCGTCGAGCTCGAGGACCCGGTAACGATTCGGCGCAGCGGTGCCGAGCACGACCGTGACCTTCGCCTCGAAATCGCACGTCAGCTCGAGCTCGCGCACGAGGGGCAGCTCGAGCTGCCGTTCACGCGGCGCAACGGTGGGGGCGCCTGCTTCCGTGTGAGCAGCCGCCGGCTCGAACGTCACACTGAGCCAACCGTCGCCCGCGATTTCAGTGGGCTCCCCGGAGCCGCACCTCCTCACCGGTCGGTCCACGTACTCGAAATGAGCACTCGGCCGGCCCTCTCCGGAGAACTCGAACACCACGCGATCGAACCCGTCGTGGCGCGCCGCCCGGAGCTCGGTGAGCACGGAGACGCCGCGCTCCGCTCCCGCGAGCTTCACGATCCCGGCCGTCCACGCGTTCGCCTCGCGGTCGGCCGGCTCCGCGTTCGCCAGCGCACCCCCGGCTGCTAGCGCGCTCCCCGGTGCAGCGGCCGCCACGAGCGCGTGTCCCTGCGGCACCGCGCTCTCTGTCGCCTGATCGGCGAGCTCGCGCGCTTCGATGGGCGGCGCCTCCGAGCTCCCCTTCGACCTGCAGGCGCCGAGGAGCAGCAGAGCCGCCGACAGCGCGACGAAACGCCTCAATTGATCTTCACCATCCCACCGGTGATCTCCGTCATGGCCGTGCCCGCGACCGCGGCTTTCTGTCCGCTCATCGTCGCCCCCGCCTGGCCGAGCTCCAGGATGCTCGAGCTCACCGCCGCCGACACCTTGTTCGTGCCGCTGATGCTCACGGTTCCGTCCTTCTTCAAGGCAATGCTGGCTGCGCCGCAGGTGAGCGTCAGCTCGTCAGCAGCCGTGATGGAGAGCTTTCCCGAGTCGAGGCTGACCTCGCAGCTCCCGTTCTTGACGGTGACCTTGCTGTCCTTGAGCAGGATCTCGTTCGATTTGTGGGTGACCTTGTACTCGGTCTGGGCAGTAATCCCGTATTTTCCGTTGACCGTCGTCGTCTTGTCGGCGCCATTGACCGTCGTCTTGTCGTACTTCTGGACGATGACCTCGCGCCCCCCCTCGTACTTGCCGAGGTGCGTGTTCTTGAGCGTCAACGTGTCGGCCAAGGTCACCGTCACGTCCCGGGTATTCTGGAAGGTCTCGCTGTCCTTCTTCGTCACGCTGATCGAGCGCTCTCCCTGGACGGAGATGCTCTGATTGCCCCCCACCGAGACGCTCTGATTGGCCTTGACGTTCGTGGTCTGGTTTCGCTCGGCCTGAATGAACAGCTCCTCTTCGCCCTTCTTGTCCTCGAAGCGGATCTCGTTGAAGTTCTCGGGAGTTCCGCCCTTGCTGCTCCGACTCTTGATCCCGCTCTGCGTCTGGTTCTCGGGGAGCGTGTAGGGCGGCATGTTGTCCGCGTTGTAGACGCGACCCGTGATGATCGGACGGTCGGGATCCCCTTCGAGGAAATCGACGATCACCTCCTGGCCGATCCGCGGCAGGTGGATGCCTCCGAACCCGCTGCCCGCCCAGATCTGGGCCACACGCACCCAGCAGGAGCTGTTCTCGTCGTAGTTGCCATAGCGGTCCCAGTGAAACTGGACCTTCACCCGGCCGTACTGGTCCGTCCAAATCTCCTGATCCGACTGGCCCACGACGACGGCGGTCTGCGGCCCTTCCACCACGGGTTTCTTGGTGACGCGCGGCGCTCGGTACGGCTTCTTCGCGTCGATCGCCTGAAAGCGGAGGCGATAGTCGGCTTCGACGTCGCGCACCATGCCGGACTCGTACTCGCTCGCCTGCACCTCGTAGAGGGCGTCGACGACGAGGTACTCCTTGTTCTGATCGTCCCTCGGGAAATCGATCAACGAAAACAAACTTCCCGCCATCAAGCTCCGGGCCGTGGCGGTGCCCTGGATGATCTCGTGGTCGGCCTTCTGCTCTTCGAGCCGAAGCCGAACCTGCACGTCCGCCTCCTCCAGATCCTGGAACTCGCCGGGGTAGTCGAACACCTCGTAGTCCCCGCGCGGGTGCTCGTTCGGCTGCGCGAGCTGACTGAGTAGTCGCGCCGCCGGCCGCTCGAAGTTGAAGTCCGCCGACGCGTAGGCCCCGGGACGGATTTGGCGCGTGACGAGCCAGCCATTCACGTGCTCCTCGTCTCGCCGCTCCCGCTCGAGCGGTGGGTAGTAGCGCAGCACCTCGTTGCCCGGGCTCGCCTCGTGCGCGCTGTAGGAGTCGGCGAGCACGAGCGTGTGTTTCCCGTCACCGTGTTTGAAGTAGTAGTAGATCCCCTCCTGCTCCATGAGGCGGCTCACGAAGTTGAAGTCGGACTCGCGGTACTGAACCAGGTATTCCCAGGTCCGGTATTCCGAGGAGAGCCGCTCCTCGAAGTCGGTGAAGCCGTGCTCACGAAAGAGCTCCTTCAGAACTTCGGGGACCGTCTTCTTCTGAAAAATCCGCGAGTTCGTCGTGTAGCTCATGAGCCACAACCACGGGCGCAGGCGGGCTCGGTACCGCACGTAGGTCGCGTGCTCTCCAGCGAGCGAGAAGTGCGTCACGATCCCGTTGAACTCGCGCCACGAGAAGTCGTTGCGCTCGAGCAGCACGGACGCCGGCTGCCCCAGGAGGCCCGAGAGGTCGAGCTTCTCGTCATTGCTCAAGAGCTCGAGCTCGTAGGTGAAAGGCCTGCCGAGCGTCTCGCGCGCGGTCATCGAGTAGAAGAGCAGCGACGTGTCGACCGCGCTCTGGAAAACGACGTTGCGAATGCCCAAAAAGCTCATGCTGCCCTCTTGTGTCGCGGACGCGCCCCGGCGGCAACGACCGACCGCGCCGGGCGTCCTCGGATGCTGGCCCAGGCACGGGCCGCCCAAACACCACCACCGAAACGAAACACCACCGAGCAACGAGTATCACGGGGGACGCCCTCACGACTACTGCGTCCCGGGGGGCGTGGGCCCGCGCGGCACTCCGGCCGGGATCACGCCTTCGCGAGGCGTCGGCCCCGTGGCACGACCGTTGCTTCGCGGCCACAGCATGTTGTCGGAGAACGAGCTAGTGGGGCGGCTCAGAGAGCTCGCCCCCTTCCGAAACGAGGAAGAGGCGCGGGGCGCCCTTCGGGCCACCCTGGCCGTCCTCGGCGAGCAACTCCACGAAGACGAGCGGCGGCTCATCGCGGAGGAGCTGCCGCGCGAGCTCGGAGGCCTGGTCGTTCGGCAACACCGTAAGCCCGCGCCGAGCGTCGAGGCCTTTGCTCGACGCGTGGCGGAGCGTGAGGACATTGCGCCTGGGCGCGCCATCGAGCACGCAGAAATTGCGTGCAGCGTGCTCGGCGACGTGCTGGCGCGTCCTACCCGAGAGCGACTGCTCGAGGAAATCCCGAACCTGAGGACCCTGTTCGAGCCTCGCGAGGAGCCGGAGCGGGTCCCGCCGCCAGCCTCCTCGAACCTCGAAGCCCCGTCCGACCTCGCCGAGGGTCGACCCGGCGCGGAACGATCCCTCGCGGCGACGGACAGTCCGCCAGCGCACCGGCACTCCGTCGCGCGATCCAGCGATCCTCACGCGCGCACGCGGCTCTCCAGCGCCCCCGGCCTGCGCCAAGAGCAGAAGGGCGAGACGCTGGCGAGCGGCCGCCCAGGCTCCCGGCGCCCGATCTCCGACAAGCACTGAACGGTGCGCTCGTTCGACGGGAAGTCCGCCTCGGTATCGCTTTCCCCTCCCGAACCCGTCCGAAACTCGGACAGAGCCGGATCGGGCAGCGTCAGCCGCCGAGCTCTTCGCGCAAGCCTTCCGCCTCGCAACCGGGCTCGAGACGCGCCCGGAGCGCGTCCGACTGCGTTCGTTCCCACAGGGGCGTGCGCGAATCGACATAGGCCCCGCGCACGAGGAGGTGCGACGCGACGGATGCCGTCACGAGCACGAACACGACCAGCACGAGAAAGCGGCCGAGCAGGGCGGGATGCTCCAGCACGAGCGCAGTCCCGACGAGGACCAGACCGCTCGCGAAGGCGGCGACCTTCGCCGACGCCTGGAGCCTCGTGAACGCATCCGGAAAGCGAAGCAGGCCGATGCTCGCGAGCAGGCAAATGAACGCGCCGAGGACCAGCATCCCCGCGCCGATCACTTCCATGTCCGTTGCTCCCCGTTGGGCCTCCGCGCGATGAACAGGCCGATGGCCGCGGTTCCTATCGCGGCGAGCGCCGCCAAGGGGATGGTCGCGTCCGCGAGCACCTCGTCCCCGCGTCGGGCCGCGTAGCACGCAATCCACGAGATCCCGATCCCCGACAAGAGATCGAGAGCGACCGCTCTGTCGAAGACGGTGGGGCCGAGCGCGACGCGCACCACCGAGAGCGCGGCGGACAGGGAGAGCAGGACCAGCGTGAGATCGATCAGGAGGATCATGGCAAGGCTCCGTGAACGGCGTCCTCGATTCGAGCAAGCGAGCGGCGCACGTCATCCAGGTTTCTCGCGTCGAGCACGTGCACGTACATCCGCGTCCTGTCGCGCGCGATCCCGAGCACGAGCGTGCCGGGAATCACGGCCACCATTCCGGCGAACAGCGCGATGGCCGAGTCCCGGCGAACGCGGAGCGGCACCTCGATGACCGCCGGGCGGAAGCGCATTCCGGGGGAGACGACGAGGCGGCCCACCTGATAGGTGCCAACCACGGTCTCGGAGACGAACACCCAGCCAACCTCGAGGAACGCCCCCACGCGAAGCGGGCCCTTCGCTCGCCAAGCCCAATCGCCCGAGACGGCGAGCGACGATACGGCAACGACGACCGCCAAGACGACCTCGCGCATCCCGAGCCGACCTTCGAGGACGATCCACGAGGCCGCGAGCACCGCGATCGCTCGTCCGTTCACCGGCCCCCCCGCAGGACCGCATCGACGTATCCGGTGCGCTCGATCATTTGTACGGCTGCGAGCTCCGCGACGCGGAGGAGCCCACGCGGATAGATGCCGACGGCCAGGATCCCGAGCGCCAGGAGGGCCGCGGGCAAGTACGCGGGGCGAACGCTCTGCACCGACTCCCGCATTCCCGCCTCCGGCGAGGCCCCCCAAAAGACGAACTGCCAGATCTTCGTCATGGAATAGAGCGTGAGCACCCCCACGCCGAGGGCCAGAGCGGAGAGCCAATACACCTCCACCTGAATCCCGGCGTAGACGACGAAGAGCTTCGCCCAGAACCCGGAGAGCGGCGGAATCCCCGCAATCGCTGCAGCGGACAGCGCGAACAAGAGCGCAGCGCCGGGCGCATTCCGCACGAGGCCCCCCATGCGCGACAGCTCGCTCGTCCCGAGGAGTCTGTACGCGAGTCCGCCCACCAGGAACAAGTTCGTCTTCACCACGATGACGTGCACCATGTAGAAGACGCCGCCGGCGACGCCGGATGGGGTCAACAATGCGAGCCCCATGACGAGATATCCGACCTGACTGATGACGTGGAACGCGAGGATGCGCCGGACCTCGTCTTGGGCTGCCGCCCCGAGCACCCCGGTGACCATCGTGAGGGCGGCGATCGAGAAAAAGACGACGCGGAGCTCGTTGAGCTGCGCCGGGAGAACGGTCAAGAAGACGCGATACAGCGCGTAGACCCCGACTTTCGTGAGCACCCCGGAGAGGAGCGCGCCCACCGCGAAGGCTCCGGTGTGATACGACGCCGGCAACCAGAAATAGAGAGGGAAGATGGCCGCCTTGCAGCCCAGCGCGACGAGGAGCGTCAGCGCCATCCCGAGGACGAGCGAAGAATTGGAGAGCTCGGGGAGCGTGCGCGCGAGATCCGCGAAATTGAGCGTCCCGGCGCTCGCATACACGAGCCCGATCCCGAGGAGCAGGACCGACGCCGCAAAGACGTTCAACACGGCATACTTGATCCCCGCGTCGATCTGCTCCGCTCGACCGCCGAGCACGAGCAGGCCAAGCGAGGACGCGACCGCGATCTCGAACCATACGTAGAAGTTGAACAGATCGCCGGTGAGGAACGCGCCGCTCGTGCCCGCCAAGAGCGCGAGCAACAGCGGGTGGAACACGGGGGATCGCTCGGCCTCTTCGTCGCGGTAGAGAGCCACCGCGAAGCCCACGATGCCGTTGACGAGCGTCATCACGGAAGACAACGCATCGGCCACGAGGACGATCCCGAACGGGGCGGGATGGTGAGCGACCTCGGTGACCTGGATGCCCTCGCGGAAGTTCGCGTCGAGCAGAAGGGCTCCCGAAACTCCGACGAGGATCGCCCCGAGCAGCGAGCACGCCCGCTGCGCCGAGCGCCGCGCGCGGAAGAGGAACGCGAGCGCCGCGAGCAGAATCGGGCCGGCGATCGGCAACGACAGCAGCGTATCGATCATTCGTGCCCCGGCCTCTCCTCTTCGGGCGGCTCGGCCAGGCGCATGGCCTCCACGTCGAGCGTGCCGATATCGCGCTCGGCAGCACCGACCAGGGTGAGGAGAAACGCGGCGATTCCGAAGGTGATGACGATGGCCGTGAGGACGAGCGCCTGGGGCAAGGGATTGACCGCGAAGTCCGCGGCCTCACCGACCCCACGCGCTTCGACGATGGGCGGAGTGCGCTCGCCCCGGAGCCTGCCGCAGGCCAGGAGAAACAAATTCACTCCGTTGCTCATCACCATCACTCCGAGAACGACCCGATAGAAGTCGCGGGAAAGCAGCAGCGATGCGCCCCCCGCGACCAGAACGCCCACCAAGAACGCGAGGAGGAGCTGCATCAGGTTTCCTCCGACAGCAGCGCGAGCAGCGCCGTCCCCGCTCCGCCGACGACGAGGAGGTACACGCCCAGCTCGAAGAGGGTCGGCGTGCCGAAGCCGGGTGCCCACCAGATTCCGGTGAGGAACGGCCTTCCGAAGAGCGGGCCGACGAAGCCGCTCGAGACGGCGACCAGGATCCCGAGCGCCGCCACACTCTCCGACGCTGCACGGAGGCGTTCTTCGAAAGCGCCCGGTCCCCTGACGAGCGCGAAGTAGACCAACCCGCCGACGGCGACCAGACCGCCCGTGAATCCGCCTCCCGGCTCGTCGTGCCCACGCTCCAAGAACCACGCCGACAGGACCAGGAACAGCGGCAAGAGCACCCCGCTCGCGAGACGCAGCAAGAGCGACGTCATGGCGGGCTCCTCGTTTCGCTGCCCGCAACCCGCCCCGCACGCCCGCGATGCAGGGGCCAGAGGGCGAGCGCCAGGATCAGAATGACGGTGATCTCTCCCAGCGTGTCGAGCACGCGGAAATCGACGAGAATCGTGTCAACCACGTTGTGCCCGCGCGCGACCTCGACGGCGTTCTCGATGAAATGGCTCGAGAGCTCGTCCTCGAACGGGGCGCTCGTCGCTCGAAGCAGTGCCAGGGCGGCCGCGGCCCCGAAAGCCGCGCTGACCGCGGCACGAAGCGCGAGGAACGCGCCAGCCGACCTTTGCGAGGGCCCGTACCGAGCCGCGGTCCGTCTCGTGGCGAGCACGACGGCGACCAAGAGCAGGGATTCCGCGCAGAACTGCGCGAGCGCGACGTCCGTCGCCCCGAGCAGCGCCACCAGGATCCCCAATCCGAAACCGGAGAGCGAGACACCGAGCGCAGCCGCGAAACGACCTCGCGCCGAGACCGCAACGCCGACGCCGAGGAAGATGGCCGCCCCGCTCACGATGTCGGCGACCGTGGTGTCGAAAGTGCCCGCCCACGCCACCCTCGGGCCGCGGATGGCAGAGATCGCGAGCGCCGAGGCGCCCACCGCCACGAGCACCGCTGCATAGACCGGGAGGCGGCCGTTCTGGATGACTCGCGTCTGCGTCGTGGCGCTCCAGGCGATCGCCTCGAGCACGAATCGATACCCGTTCTCGAACCGCGGCCGAAGCACGCCCGGGATGAGGCGGGCCAGGCGTATCAGCCGGTATCGCTGGTGGTAACCGGTGATGCCCGCAGCCACGGTGAAGACGCTGAGCACGAGCGAGCTCGAGAGCCCTCCCCAGAGCTCGAGCTCGTGCCCGACCTCGGCTCCCGTCACTGCGCGCA
This sequence comes from uncultured Sorangium sp., assembly GCA_964475255.1. Lineage (GTDB taxonomy): Bacteria > Myxococcota_A > Polyangia > Polyangiales > Polyangiaceae > PMG-095. Next base: position 9,994 of record CAYYWA010000030.1, on the reverse strand, counting down.
GGCTCGGCTGGACGACGACACTCTGGATCGCGTCGTGGAAAATACCGAACGCGAGGCTGAGCAGCCCGAGCACGCACGGGCCGACGAGCATCCCTGGCGGCGGCTCGCGCGCGATTTCCGTAGCTGGGAGCCCTCTGCCGAAGAAGACGTGGTGAACGGCCAGGAGCGCGCCAATGACCATGGCCGAATTCCCGGTGAACGCTGCCGCCACCCAGAGGGGCGCGAATTTCGGGGCATCGAGCGTGGCCTCGTAAATGAGCTCCTTACCGATGAACCCGAGCATCGGCGGCATGCCCATCATGGCCACCCCGGAGAGCACCGCCGCGATGCTCGTCACCGGCATCGCCCGCCACAGGCCGCTGAGCTCTCGAAGGTTGCGCGTGTGAGTCGAATGTTGGACCGCACCCGCGATCATGAAGAGCGCCGCCTTGTAGAGCGCGTGCACCACGAGGAAGACGGCGAACGCCTGCACGCCGAAAGGCGTCGGGATGGCGAGCGTGAGCAAGAGCGCCCCGAGCCCGATGACGGTCGTCTCGGCCAGCACCCGCTTGAGATCGAACTCGTTCACGACCCGCAACGCCCCGACGACCAGCGTTGCCGCGCCGGCCGCCCCGAGGAGGAGGAACCAGAGATCGGTTCCACTCAACGTGGGCCGCAGACGCGCGAGCAGGTAGATCCCCGCCTTGACCATGGTCGCGGAGTGCAGGTAAGCGCTGACCGGCGTCGGCGCCGTCATCGCGTTCGGGAGCCAGAAATGGAAGGGAACGATCGCCGATTTCGCGAAGGCACCGATCGCGATCAGCACCAGGATCGGGGCGTAGCTCGGGCTCCCGACGATCGCGTCCGCGTGCTGGTGCAGCTCGGAGATCCGCCGCGTCCCGGCGAGCTCGCCGAGCACGAGGAAGCCGAACAGCATGGCCATGCCCGCGCCGGACGTGACGAGGAGCGCTTGCCGCGCGGCGGAGCGCGCCTCGCGCTTCTCCGACTCGAAGCCGATCAAGAGGTACGACGTGATGCTGGTGAGCTCCCAGAAGACGAACAGCGTCATCAGGTCGTCCGCCAGGACGGCTCCCTGCATCGCGCCCATGAACAAGATCATGAGCGAGTCGAAGCCCCCGACGTGACGGGCCGGTATCTCGTACGGAACGGCGAAGAGCGCGATGAGCGCTCCGATTCCGGTGATCAGCAAGAGGTAGGTGCCGGAAAGACCGTCGAAATGGAGCGCCATTTCGATGCCGAGACTGGGCGCCCACACGTAGCACTCCGTCGCCGTCTCCCCGGACGAAAGCCGCCACGCATAAAAGACGAAGAGCGCGCTCGGTAGCAGCACCCCCATCCGTCCGCCGCGCCGCCCCCAGATGCGCCACAAGAAGGGCACCACGATGGCCCACCCGAACGTGACGAGCAGTGAAATCAGAAGCATGCGCGCGGTCGCGGATCCCTCGGCGCAACGCCGGAATTTCGATTAGCGCCGAAGTGCGTGAGCGGCAATGAGCGTCAAAATCCCCACGTTGCACACGAAGCCGTGGATTCGTTCTCTCCCGATCTCCTTGCCTCGCTCCGACAGCGCTCGATTCCCCAAATCTCCCACTCACTCTGCTCGGTGGGATCCAATGACACGTCGACGCGCTTCGACATGGGTGCGCGCGATGCTCTGCAACGAGATCGCGTTCGAATGGACCCGGTCCATTCTCGAGTCGTCACCCGCTCGGCCTCTCAGTGACGTCCACGTTGGGGGTCGGAGCCCCGGCGAGCGCCCTCGGGATTGTCTCCCTTGGAACGGGGGCGGCACCTGCTCGCGACAGGAGCCCAGCTCGCGCTCACCGCTCCAAACGCCATGCGCTACTACTATAATTTTCCACCATGGCACCACGGGGTTTGGACGCGGTGAGCTTCGGTTCCCCTTGCGAAACGGCCGCGAACGAATCGGAGCCGCATTTTCCGGGCGAAATACTACTATGCGCGGCCCCTGATCGACGGATTGCCCCCAATGACCCATCCCTGCATCGTCACCCTGGACCGCGACGCCGCCCCGCGGGTGCTCTTTCATGGCGACCAGCTCGTGGAGCACTCGCTCCCGCCGGGCACGCGCTGCATCTATCCCAAGCCGCCCCTCGAGCCGCTGAAGGACGTGGATGCCGCGATCCGCTACGCCCTGACCCATCCGGAGAACAGCGATCCGCTCTACGCGAAGCTGCGACCCGGGATGCGAGTGACGATCGCGATCGACGACATCTCGCTTCCCCTGCCCCCCATGCGGCGGCCGGACATCCGGGAGCGCGTGCTCACCATCGTGCTCGACCTCCTGGCCCAGCACGGTGTGGACGACGTGGAGATCGTGATCGCCACGGGCGTACACCGGAAAATGAAACCGGCCGAGGTGCGCTGGATCGTCGGTGACCGCATCTTCGACCGCTACTGGCCCGAGCGGCTCTACAACCATGACGCCGAAGACGCCGCCAACATGGTCGAGATCGGCAAGACGGAGCACGGCGAGGTCGTCGAGCTGAACCGTCGCGCGATGGAGAGCGACCTCGTCATTTACGTCAACGTCAACTTCGTGCCGATGAACGGCGGCCACAAGTCCGTGGCGGTCGGGCTCGCGGGCGTGCGCAGCCTGCGCCACCACCACAACCCGGCGACCATCAGGAGCACGGGGAGCTACATGGACCCCGGGAACTCCGAGCTCGCCCGGCGCATCGCTCGGCTCGGCCGGGTCGTGAACCGCCACGTCGACGTGTTCACGATCGAGACCACGCTCAACAACCGCATGTTCGACCGGAGCCTCGATTTCCTCGCGCGGAACGAGGACGAGCTCTCGTCGCGCGAGCGCCTGCTCTTGCGCGCCCTGGTCGCGACCACGGCTCGCCTGCCGCAAGGGGCGCGTCACGCCATCTTCGACAAGTTCCCGGCGCCGTACGGGGTGACGGGCGTCGTCGCGGGCGAGACCGAGGCCGTGCACGTGCGCACCGTGCAGCGCTCGAACGAGCAGTACATGATCCCCGTGAGTGGGCAGTCGGACGTGTTGGTGCTGCCGATTCCGTACATCAGTCCGTACAACGTCCACGCCTTCTTGAATCCCCTGCTCGTTCAGGTGCTCGCGCAGGGCTACCTCTTCAACTTCCACCGCGGCGCGCCCCTCTTGAAGAAGGGCGGCACCCTGATCATCACCCATCCCTGCACGGACAAGTTCGATCACGAGCAGCACGCTTGCTACGCGGAGTTCGTGCACCGGCTCCTGCCGGAGACCCGCGATGCCCTGGAGCTCGAGCATCGATTCGAGGAGAAGTTCTCGCGCGATCCGGCCTTCGTGCAGATGTACCGGACGGGCCACGCGTACCATCCGATTCATCCCTTCTACATGTGGTACTGGGGCGAAAACGGGCGGCAGCATGCCGGGCGCGTGATCGTGGTCGGAGCGGACAACGAGTACATCCCCAAGCTCCTCGGCTACGAGACCGCGAACTCCATGGAAGAGGCGCTCTACCGCGCCAAGAACGGGGAAGCGCGCTCGCTCGACGTCACGCTCCTGCGCGTGCCGCCGATCGCAATGGCCGACGTCACTCCTTGAGCACGACGGCCTCGAACGGATCGCGGATGCTCGGACGGCCGCGCGCGTGGAAGTACGCGCGCAGCACGTCGCGGGCGACCTCGGCGGCGCGCCGATGCCACACGCGCCCGTTTTGAAGCAGAACGCTCAAAGCAACCTCGGGACGCCGGCTCGGCGCGAAGCCGACGAACCAGCTCGTCGTCGTGTCGCGCCCGGCCGCCCGCAGCGTCCCCGTCTTGCCGGCGACGCGCACGCCGGGCAAGAGGCTCCGGCCACGCGCATCGCTGAACGAACGGCTGGCAGTGCCGCTCTGGACCGTGACCTCCATCATGCGCGACAGGCGACGCGCCGTCGTTTCGCCCAGCACGCGTCCGAGCGGCGCGAACGTCTCGGGCGCTTCGTAGCCGGGAGCGCGGCGCACGACGTGGAGGCGAATCTTCTGTCCGCCACGCGCAACGATGGTGGCGAGGAAGGCGCCCCCGAGCGGCGAGAGGGTGCTGCCGCGAAAGCCGGTGGCCGCGCGCGCGAACTCGAGGTCGTTGTACGGGACGCTGAGCTGGCCCAGGGGCACGGGCCAATCGAACGGGACGGGCCCATTGAAGCCCAGGCTCTCGGCAGTGGCGAGCAGATCGGTGCGGAGCAGGTGGCGCGTGGCAAGCTGTGCGAACACTGCGTTTCGGCTGTGTCCGAGCGCCTGGAACAGCGTGCCGCAGCGCGCGCGCGGATCCCGCGGCGGATCGAGGTGCTCGCGTTCCACGCCGCGATCGCCGCCGAGCGTGCACACGACGTCTTTCGGAGTGGCTCGTCCGTGCTCGAACAGCGCGGCGGTCGTGACGAGCTTGAAGACGCTCGCCGCTGGCGCGCGCGCCGCGCCGGCGACGTCGCGCACGGCACGGTCGCGCCGCTCGGCCCAAGCGAGCAAGGCACCGGTGCGCACGTCCACGACGACGATCGCCCCCTCCTCCGGGCGCGCTTGCACGATCAGTCGCTTCGCCGCCGCCTGAAGCGTCGGGTCGAGCGTCAGCTCGGCGAGAGCGCGACCGTGGGTAGTCGGTGCAACCACCTTGTCTCCCCGGACGCTTGCGCGCTCGAGGCGCACACGCGGCGCCGGGTGCTCGCTGGTGCCCCCAGCGCGGGCGACGGCAAAGAGACAGGCGGCGCCGAGCGCGACGAAGAGGGCGGCTCTCGCGGCGCGTGCTCCCACGGTGGCGAGCTAGCCGAGGGCCCGCGGTCCGGACAAGTTTCGGGCAGCTTCCGGCATGCTGGCCGGTCGACAAGGTCCCGGAGAAGTGCTTCGCTCGAGGCGTGCGACGCTCCTCACTGAAGCACTTCACGAAGCACGCCCCGGAAGCCCTCGGAGAGGCTCCGGAAGTTGGCCAGCGATCGACCGAAAGGCGTACCCTCCGAGCCGCGTCCATGACCCGCCTACGCCTCGTCGCCCGGCCGGCCGCAGTCCGTGCTCTCGGAGCGCTTCTCCTGGCGAGCCTCGCCGGCTGCGTGCCCGTAACCCGCCTCGAAGAAGCGCAGTCCGTTGCCGAGGTGGAGGCGGAGAGCCGTCGGCGCGCCGCCATCGCGCTCGCTGCCGAGCGCGAGCGCGCGGCCAAGCTGGAGGCGAGCCTCGCCGAGCGCGAGGCGGCTCTCCAGGAGCAACAGCGCCTGCTCGACGAGCAGCGGCTCGCAACCAGCATCACCGAGAAGGAACGCGACGAATCGGCCGTCCTGGTCGAGCAGCTTCGCGGCGAGCTTTCCCGAGCGGGCGATCACCTCCGCGCCTACTCCGAGCAGAAGGCGGAGCTCGAGCGTGAGCTCGCCGACACCGAGCCGCCGGCAGATGGGGACGCGGCGAGCATGCCGGACGCGACGCCGCCACCCGCGGGGTATGGCGCACCTGACGCGAAAGGCGCCGAAATCGACGCCGCGATGGGCATCCCGGCCGCGCCCCTGACGCCGCCGGCCACCGACCCGACGCCCCCGAGCAATGCCGCCGATCTCGGTGCGGTCGCGCGGCAGATCCGGCAGGCGCTCGCGGCAGGCGGACTCGAGAAGAAGATCTCGGTGAAAGCGCGACAGGGCGCGCTGTTGCTCATGGTGCCCACGGAGACCCTGTTCGAGGAGGACAGCGCGGAGCTCCGCCCGGCGCTCTCCGTCGTGCTGAAGGCGATCGCCAGCCTGGCCGAGACCGATCCGCGCCTCGCGGCGAGCCTCCGCGAGGCCCGCCACGATCGCGAGCTCTCCCCGACCTTGGCCGAGGAGCGCTGGGGTCGCCTCGCCCGGGCTCTCCAGCAGCATGGCCTCGACGGCCGCGTCGTCCTCGAGCCGCTGCCCGAGCCCGTGGAAGGCGCTCCGACGGCGTACGAAATCGCGATTCGCCCCGGGGCGTGAGCGCGACCGCTACTCGATCACGCGAGTGACGGCGATTTCGAGCGCGCGCTCGGGGTCTCGTCCGCGCGGTGCCGCCACCGTCGTGAAGCGCGGATCGGAGCGCAGCACGTCGAACACCGCCGCAACCAACCGAGGCTTGAGCTCGCGTTCGAAGCTCTCGAACCACGCGAAGCCGTCCTCGTCGCCGTCGTAGTCGTCGTCGAACTCCGCGGCCACGTGGAGGACGATGGAGAAGTCGCGCTCTTCCCGGTGCATCGAGGGCGTATGCCACGCCTCGCGCCGAGTTGCAGGCGCCCTCCGGACTCGGGCATCGCGACGCGGAGCTCAGCCGTAAGACTCGACGGCAGCGACGCTGCGCCCGCCATCGACGACGATTTCGTGACCCGTCACGAACGGCGCCCGGGCGAGATAGACCACGGCCTCGGCAACGTCCTCGGCCGTCCCCGTGCGAGCGAGCGGAATCCGCGCCGTGATCCGCCCGAGGCTCTGCTCCGGGAACTCCGGAGGCGGCAGCACGGTTCCCGGCGCGACGGCGTTCACGCGCACGTCCGGAGCGACCTCGAGCGCGAGCACGCGCATGAGCTGCCGGAGGCCACCCTTGGCCACGACGTACGGGAGGTAGTTGCGGAAGGGCGTGGTCGCGCTCGAGCACGTGATGAACACGATCGACCCGCGCGTTCTACGAAGCTCCGGAATGGCGGCTTGCGCCAGCGCGAACTGCGACGCGAGGTTCAAGCCGAGCGAGCGATCCCAGGCCGCGTCGTCGACGGCGTCGAGCGGGACGCGCTCGAAGCTCGCCGCGCTCGCCACGAGGAGATCGAGGCTACCCAGCGCGTCGACCGCGCGCTCGACGAGCCCGCGTGCCGCCGCTCGGTCGGAAAGATCCGCGGCCAAGGTCACGCCGTCGCTGCCGAGGGCACGCACCACGGCCAGGGTCTCCTCGGCGCCGCGTGCGCTCGCGTTGTAGTGAATGCCGACGCGCATGCCGGCGCCGGCCAGGCGCACCGCGATCGCACGCCCGACGCGTCGCCCGGCGCCAGTGACCAGGGCCGATCGCCCCGCGAGCTCGAGCGGGCCCGTCACAGCGAAAAGGTTACCTTGGCTGGCCAGCTTCCGGGCGTGGGGAACTTCGCCTCCTTCAGCACCCCGACCAGGCAGTCCACGCTCGCCTCTCCCGCCTCGTCCGGGGGCGTGACGCCGGCGGCGAGCACGCTGCCGTCCGTGTCGACGTACGCCGTGGCCTCGAAGCTGCCCGACGCCCCGTCCTTGCACGCCGTGAGCGCCTCCTCGAGCTGGCTCACGGTCTCCTGCACCTCGGCGGGGTCCCAGTCCGTCGGCGGACGAACGTCTTTCGGCGGGTCGAACTCGAACCCCTTGCGGGCAAGCCCCGTGGTTCCGCCAATGGGCTTCGGCCACGTCTTCGCGCGCAGCGCAGCGAGCATGCAGCGCTCCGTGTCGCGATCCCCGAGCGTCGAACGCTCGAGGTGCGCATGCGCGATCCGACCGTCGGCGTCGATCTTCAGGAAGAAATCGACGGCACCGCCGAGGAGCTCGACGCGCGAGGCGCCCTCCTCCAGGCACGCCTGCAGGGCGCCGAGGGAGCGCGCGAACACCTTGTCCACGTCCTCCGCGTTCAATCCGCCAATCTCGCTTTGGGCCTGCATCCCCCGCCCGCGACCGGCCTCTTCCACCGGCGTGGACTCGGCGACCTGGGCGTTGGTGCCGCCAGCTTCCCCGCCACAGCCGAGGAGAAGCGAGCTGGCGAGGAGCGCGAGGGCGGGAATGGAGCGCGCGACGGATCGAGTCATTTCACCGCAGACGGGTAATACAGCGCGCGACCGTCCTCAAGGCCCGACGCAGCACGGCTCGCGCTCACTCGAGCACGAGCACGCCCGGCAACTCGGCGAGCCGCCGGCGCAACGCGGATTTCGGGCGGACGGCGATCGCGACCCGCGCCGCCTGCAGGAGCTCGATGTCGAAGACGTTGTCCCCGAAGCTCGCGAGCAGCGGTCGCCCGCCCGCCCGCTCGACGAGCGCCCGCGGCTTGTCCTCCCCGTATGGAACCGGTGCCAGAAGCTCCGGGAGCACACGCCCCCCTTCTGTCTTCGGACACGCGGCGATCACGTCTTGGGAGGGAATGCCCCAGAGGCTCGCTCCGTGCTCGACGGAGACCTGCGGCGACGCCGAGACCACGAGAGTGCGAGCCCCCGCGCTCCGCGCGAGCTCGAACACACCCTCGAGCTCGCGATGCAGGCGTTCGCCGAGCGCCGCGCGTTCGAGCGTGCACCGCGTATGCTCGGTGAGCTCGGCCACCGAAAGCCCGCCGTAGCACCACGCCATCATCGCGCAGACGTCGCGCTCCGGATAAACGCCAGCCTCCCACGCGTCGAACAAGGATCGCGCCGTCTCGCTCGGCGTCCTGCCGCACGGCACGCCGTAAGCGCGCGCCTCCCGTTCGAGCGGCTCGCGCGCTTCCTCGTGGAGCAGCTCCGCGTGCACCGCGGCGTGGAACGTGTCCTCCCCGACGTCCCCGGACCAGAGGGTTCCATCGCCATCGAACGCGAGCACGGCATCGGGCGTCGCGGCGAGGAGCTCCTCGAGCCACCGCGCGAGATCGGCGACGTCGATCACGCGTGCAGCGCGGCTCACGTCCACGTTCGCCACCAGCTCTCCGCGAGCTCGAGATCTTCGAGCGTATCGATTTCCATGTAGCCGCCGGGCGTATCCTCACGAAACATCGGGGTTCCGGACTCGAGGAGCTCCGCCAAGAGGTCGATCAGGTACGCCTTCGCGAAGGCCCTCCCCTCTCGGAACACCCCGCCGTTCGAGCGGGCACGCGCGCCCTCGAAGCCGTCCACGAGGGCGCGCGCCCCTTCGGGTGAGACCTTCATCACGCCGATGAACTCGCCGTCCGCGCGCTCGCTCGGGATCCGGCGCGATACGGCGGTGACGCGCCGCCCCTGGGCCGTGAGCTTCTCGGCATCGGACTCCGGATGGCGGGAGCGCCCCGCGTAGCGCCGCCGCCATTCGGTGTCACAGCCGAGCACGAAATCCTCGGGAGCTCGCACGAGACGCTCGACGATCGCGGGCTCGTAGACGATGTCCGCGTAGGTGGAGACGAATCCGTCGGCGAAGTGATCGCGGGCGCAGAGCAGAGAGGCCAGGATGTTGTTTCGCTCCCAGTCCTCGTTCCGCACGAACGTGAGGTCCGGATAGCGCGCTCGCACCACGTCTTCCGCGTAGCCGCACACGAAGACGATGTCCTTCCGTCCGAAGCCGGCCGCGGACAGCGCGTCCAAGATCCAGTCGAGCATCGGCCGGCCGAGCACCTCGACCAGCGTCTTCGGCACCTCGTTCGTCCGGTGCTCCAGGCGGCTCCCGCGCCCCGCCCCGATCACGATCGCCTTCACGCCGTCATTCCTCCTCCCGGAGCTTCGCGAGGACGCTGAAGTCCTCCAGGGTGGAGACGTCGCCGTCCGACGCGCGTCCCGCGGCGATGTCCTTCAGCAATCGACGCATGATCTTGCCGCTGCGCGTCTTCGGCAGGCTCTCGGCGAAGCGCACCACGTCGGGCCGCGCGAAGCGCCCGATTTCCTCGGCGACGTGCTCGGCCAAGGTCCGCTTCATCGCGTCCGAGGGCGCATGCGGCGGCTTCAGGGTCACGAACACCACGAGCGCCTGACCCTTGAGCTCGTCCGGGCGCCCCACGGCAGCCGCCTCGGCCACGGCGGGATGCGCGACGAGCGCGCTCTCGATCTCCGCGGTTCCGATGCGATGGCCCGAGACGTTCAACACGTCATCGATCCGGCCGACCACGTGGAAGTAGCCGTCCGTGTCGCGGCGCGCCCCGTCGCCGGTGAAGTAGGCGCCCTCGACCTCCGAGAAGTACTGCGCCCGGAAACGCTCGTCGTCCCCCCAGATGGTGCGCAGCATGCTCGGCCACGTCTGCTTCAACACGAGCAAGCCGCCCTTGCCGGCGGACACGGGCTGACCGGCTTTCGTCACCACCTCGGGAACGCAGCCGAAGAAGGGCAACCCCGTCGCGCCCGGGCGCATGCGGTG
>CAYYWA010000029.1:11304-28567 GCA_964475255.1 uncultured Sorangium sp. | reverse complement strand
AGCCTGGACGGCGGGGGAGGCTGCGCGGGCAGCGTGCTCGCCGGCCGTTCCGTGATCACGACGCAGCTCGTCATGACGAGCAGAGAGAGGGGGGCGATCCAGTCAAGAGGGCGGGACATGGCGTTGGGCGGCGCGAGCCGCTCCCTGAGGCCGATAGTGCGGCGAGACCGCCCATACGTCACGGCGGATCGGCGGTCTACAGCCGCGTCTCGAGAGGAACAACCGGTTTGGGGCGGATGGCCCCAAAACCCGGGCGAGGTTTCGGGCTGCCGCCGCGGGGACGGTCGAGCCCGAAGCGCGGTCAGGGGTTCGCGAGCACCACGAACTGCGGGCCGGCGCAGACGGTGCGCGTCTCGATGAAGACGGGAGCCCCGGTTGCGCTGTTCAGGCTGAACGCGGCGATCGTATTCGACTCCTCGTTGGCGAGGACCAACAGGGTGCCGTCCTCCGAGATCGCGAAGCTCGAGGGACCGACGCCGCGGCTGTCCACCACGCCGTTCGGATCGATGAGCTCGAGCTCGCCGTTCGACACGGAGATCGCGAAGGTCGCGAGCGTGCCGTTCGCTTCGCTGTCGAGCTGGCTCGTCACGTAGAGGAACTTCCCGTTGGGCCCGATGCCGATGGCCGAGCTGTTGCGCTCCGTTCCGGCGAACTCCGCGGGCGGCGGCACCTCGTAGGTGTCGACGAGGTCGAGCTCGCCCGAGTTCTCGTCGAAGGCGAAGAAGCTGACGCTCCCTTCGGTCTCGTTCAGGACGTACAGCCAATCGCCATTCTGGTGCATGGCCGCGGCGTTCGGGCCGGAGTCCGCCGGCTGGCTCACCTCGACCTCGGTGTCGAGGTCTCCCGCGTCGAAAGCGTGCACGACCACTTCGTCGGAGCCCGAGTACGGGACGACGACGAACTCGTCCGTCGTGTTGAACAGCACGTCCCGCGGCGCCGTTCCCGCGCTGTCGAAGCCAGCGAGCGCGCCAATGAGCCCGTCGTCGTCGAGCTCGAACGCGACCACGGTGTCGGCGGCCGTGTTCGCCGCCGCGAGGTAGCTTCCCGTGCTGTCGACGGCGAGCGCCCGGGTCTCCGGGTTGTCGTCTTCGCCGCCAGCGCCACCCGCGCCGAGCGCCGGATCGTACGGAACCGTCACGCTGTCCTGCTCGTCGAGCGAGCCCGTGACGGGATCGCGCGCGAACGTCGTGATGCGTCCCTGAGTGGCGTGGCTCACGTAGAGCCAGTCCTCGTCGGGATGGAGCACCGCCGCGGACAGCGGCGAACCCACGTTGATCGAGCCGAGCGGCGTCATCTCGCCGACGTCGCGGTCGAACGCGAACGAGCGGATGTTGCCCGAGGAACTGTCGCAGCCCACGTAGATGTGGATGCCTTCGACCGGCTCGGGACCGCCGCCTGCGCCGGCAGCGCCTCCGGCATCGATCGCGCCTCCGGCGCCCGCCATCCCGATCTCGCCCGCGGCGCCGCCCGCGTCGCTCCCCGCTTCGGAGGGCACACCGCCGCTTCCGGGCTCGGGCTCGCCGCCTGCGCCGGCGTCCGGCGCGCCTCCCGCGCCCGGGTCGGGGACTCCAGCGCTGCCGCCTTGGCCGCCAGCACTCTTGCCGCCGGTCGCGGAGCTCCCTCCGCTCGGGAGGGCGCCACCGCTGCCACCCTTTGGATCCGTGCCGCCGCTGCCGACCTTTCCGCCCGAGCTCACGCCACCCGAGCTCGTGCCGCCCGAAGCGACCCCGCCGTCATCGCTGTCGTCGCCGCAGCTCACGACAGCCGACCCAACGAGCATGATGAGCGCGCTGCGCTCGATCCATTTGGTCACCGTCCTCATGGTCTTCTCCTCGCTCGACCGACGACAAGCGGGGCCCCAATCGTTCGTTCGAAGTGGGCCCTGGCGAGCACAAGCACGCTAGCGCCCGTTGGCGCGGGGAATCAACGGGAAAACGCGAGCACCCTCAGCCTAGACTTCGGGCTTCCTAGTCGGGGAAGGCCGAGCGTGCTCGCGATAGCGCTGCTATCGCTGCGCGCGCCGAACGCGAATTCGGCTGGAAATTCGCCTCGGTCTCAGCCTTCCCCTCCGGCGAAATCTAGGCTCAGCGCTCGACGCCGAGCTCTGCGAGGATGAAGGTGAATGTATCCGCGAGTTCCTCGACTAGCTTTTTTACGGGAGTGCCGGCGCCGTGGCCCGCTGCCCGTTCGGTGCGGAGCAAGATCGCCTTTTCGGAGCTCGTCGCGTGCTGGAGCGCAGCCACGAGTTTGCGCGCGTGCAGCGGATCCACGCGGGTATCGCTCTCGGCCGTGGTGACGAGCACGGCCGGATAGGCCGTGTTCGGTCGGATGTTGTGGTAGGGCGAGTACGCGAGCAACGCGCGAAAGGCATCGGGCTCGTCGGGGGAGCCGTACTCCGGTACCCAGAGCTTCGCGATCAAGAAGCGGGGATACCGGATCATGTCCGTGAGGGGCACGCCGGCTACGGCCGCGCGGAACAGATCCGGGCGCTGTGTGACGGCGGCCGCGACCAGCAGTCCTCCGTTCGAACGCCCGTGAATCGCGAGCCGCTCCGGGCGGGTGACCCGCGTTCGGACGAGATCTTCGGCCACGGCGATGAAGTCGTCGAAGGTGTTTTGCTTCTTCTCGAGCTGACCTTCGCGGTGCCACTCTTCCCCGAGCTCGCCCCCGCCGCGAAGGTTCGCTTGCACGTACACACCGCCGCGTTCGAGGAGCGCGTAGGTCGAGCGCGTGAAGGACGGGAGAAGATTGACGTTGAAGCCGCCGTAGCCGTAAAGCAGCGTCGGGTTATCTCCCGACTCGAGATCGAGATCGCCCCGATACACGAGCTTGTAGGGGATCCGCGTGCCGTCCTTCGAGCGCGCCGAGCGGGCCTCGACTCGAAACTCGCCGTCGAAGCGCGGCGCCGAAACGGCCTGCCAGCGCGTGTCGCGACCGGTCGTGAGATCGAGGTGACGGATCTCGGGCGGCACCGCGAACGACTCGAATCCGTAGAAGACGTCCGAACCGTCGTGTACGCCCGAGAAGCCGCCGCTCGAGCCGAGCACGGGCAGCGCGATCGGTCCGCGGCTCTTCCCGGTGAGGTCGAACCGCTCGAGGCGCGACGTCGCCGCGTGCAGATAGCCAACGAGGAGCTCGCCGCCGATGACGCTGAAGTGATCGAGCGTGTCCTCGGGGTGCTCGGCGACGAGCAGCCGCCAGCGGTCGCGCGCGGGGCGCTCGGGGTCGACCGCGAACAGGCGGTAACGAGGGGCCCCCTCGTTGGTCATCACGTACAGAGCGCCCTTCCGCAAAACGGCGTAGTAGAGATGCCGGCCGGGAGGCGTGACGAGGCGGAAATCGAGCCGGTCCGCGGAGCGATCCGCGAGGTAGATCGCGTTTTCACTGAAACCGCGATTCACGGTGATGGCCACCCACCGTCCGTCGGGCGACAGACTCACGTTCGGGAAATCCGTGCGTTCGAGTCCTTCGCCGAATACCAGCCGATCGCGCTCGGGCGGGTCGCCGAGGCGGTGCTCGAAGATCTTGCGGTGGTAGCGCTCCTCTCCCTCGGGAACCGTCCCGGGCTCGGGGTACCTCGAGTAGAGGAAGCCGCTGCCGTCCGGCAGCCATGCGATCGAGGCGTGCCGCGTGTGCGGGATCACGTCGGGGAGCCGTCGCCCGCGTCGGACGTCGAGCACGTGGAGTGTGCTGTCCTCGGTGCCGCGCTCGCTCAGGCCGTAAGCGAGCAGCTCACCGTGCTCACTCGGAACGAACCAGTCGAGCGCCGTCGTCGACTCGTCGCCGCCGAGAGTGTTCGGATCCACGAGGACTTCGTCGGCGCCCGTGAGCCCATGGCGGACGTACAGCACTGGATGGTTCTGCTTGCCTTCGCGCCGGGTGTAAAAGAAGCAGAGCTCGCCTCCTTCGGTGCGCCGCACCCGGGGCAGGGAGATCGTGCCGATCTCGAGGAGCTCCGCGATGCGATCCCGAATCGCCGACCGCGCCGCGACGCGGCTCAGCGTGCGCTCGGTGAGCTCGTTCTGCGCGTCGATCCAGGCCGAGACCTCCGGATTTTCGGCGTCCTCGAGCCAGCGGTACGGATCGGCGACGCTCGCGCCGAAAATGGTTTCGACCACGGGCTCTCGGCGGGTCTCGATGCGCGGCAGGGTCACCGGCCACGATTCTACCAGCACCTTCGCCGGGCGAAGTCCGGAGGTGTCGGCGCCGGGCACTCCGGCTCGCCGTTGCGCCGGGGGAGCGGCGCACGTGGCCAGACCCATCGTGAGCCCGGCGAGGAGCAGCGTCCTCGTGCCTCGGACACGGCGTGCGCAGCGCGCGTTCTTCGACGCTGCATCGCGCGCTTCCGAGAACGTCATTCTTCGGGGGCGACGAGCGCGCTGGGCACGGACGCGTACGGACCGAACTTGCGCGACAAGATCTCGAGCGCCTCGCGCCCGCGTTCGGTGCGCGGCTCGTAGGCATCCGGCACGCGACAGAGCGTCCGTGTCGTCACGGGGCGATCGGAGTCCTCGAGCAGGGCCGCGAGATCCTCGAGCAGCGCCTCCATCGACGGATAGCGGTTGTCCGGGTGCTTGCGGGTGGCATTCAGGATGATGGCCTCGAGCCGCGGATCGATCTGCTCGTCGAGCCACGAGGGCGGCGGCAGCGGCGAAAAGAGCTGATGCCGCAGCACGATGGGGCCCGCCTCCGTGTCGAACGGCAAATGGCCGGTCGCGAGCCGGAAGAGCAGCACGCCGAGCGCGTAGATGTCCGCACGCGCGTCGACGGACTCGACCACGATCTGCTCGGGAGCCATGTACTCGACGGTCCCGAGCACCGTGGAGGCCTCGGGGTCTTCCTCTTCGTCCGCCAGCTTGGCCATCCCGAAGTCGAGCAGCTTGATCCCCCGCGGAGCTTCGGCGGCGCCGAGCACGAGGAGGTTGCCCGGCTTGACGTCTCTATGCACGATGCCGGCCGCGTGCGCCGCGGCGAGCGCGGCACCCGCTTGTCGTGCGACGAGCAGAACGAGCTCCGGCGCAACCTTCCCACAACGACGCAGCACGCTGTCGAGCGGCTCCGCTTCCTCCGCTTCCATCACCACGTAAGGAAGCCCTTCGGCGGTTTCGCCGCCCGACAGCACGCGCACGATGTTCGGGTGTCGGAGCGCGCCGGCCGCCCGCGTCTCCCGCTCGATGCACTGCCGGAGCTCCGGGCGCCCAGCGGCTTCGGTCTTCAGCACCTTGAGGACGACGCTCGTCTCTGCCTCGAGGTCGTCGGCGAGGTAGACGTGCGAGGTCGCGCCCTGGTTCAGGTAGCTCCGAATGCGATAGCGCCCCGAAACGAGCCCCTCGGGGAGCTCGGGCGCGATCCCTTGAAGGTCCGATACCGGGGCAGGGACGGCAAGGCCGCTCGCCGGGACGGGCGTCGTTTGCGACGCGTCCCCGTCGGCCGCCTTGCCGGTCTCGGCTGCCCCGCGCAGGGTCAATCGGTTTCCCTCGGCGAGCTCTTCACGGCTTCCGCCGTGATGCTCGACCGCTTGCGCTCGGACATCGGGACGAGCTTGCGCTCTCCGTAGCCCGTGTAGATCTGCCGCGGCCGCGCGATCTTCTGCTCCTTGTCGAGCAGAAGCTCCTCCCACTGTGCGAGCCAACCCGACGTGCGCGGGATGGCGAACAGCACCGGGAACATGTCCACGGGGATGCGGAGCGCCTCGTAGATGAGCCCGGAATAGAAATCGACGTTCGGGTACAGCTTGCGCGACACGAAGTAGTCGTCCGACAGCGCGATGCGCTCGAGCTCCAGCGCCACCCCGAGCAAGGGGCTCTTCTTGCCGACGATGTCGAACACCTGATCGGCCAAGCGCTTGATGACGCGCGCGCGCGGGTCGTAGTTCTTGTACACGCGGTGCCCGAAGCCCATCAGGCGGCCGCCGACGCCGCTCTTCACTTCCTTGATGAAGGCGGGGACGTTGTTCACGCTGCCGATCTCACGCAGCATGCGCAGCACGGCTTCGTTGGCGCCGCCGTGGAGCGGGCCGTAGAGCGCCGCGGCCGCCGCGGCCACCGCGACGTACGGATCGGCGCGCGAGCTGCCCACGCCGCGCATCACGTTGGTGGAGCAGTTCTGTTCGTGATCGGCGTGGAGGATGAACAGCACGTCGAGCGCGCGCACGATCTCGGGATGCACCTCGAACTTCGGCTCCGCGATGCGCTTCATCATGTAGAGGAAGTTCTCGGTGTAGCTGAGCTCGTTGCTCGGATACACGAACGGCATGCCCATGCTGTGCCGGTAGCTCCACGCGGCGAGCGTGGGCATCTTCGCGATCAACCGGATCATCTGCGTCCGGCGGATCTCGTGATCCATCACGTGCTTCGCCTCGGGGTAGAACGTGCTGAGCGCACCCACTGTCGCGACCAACATCCCCATCGGGTGCGCGTCGTAGCGGAAGCCGTCGATGAACGTGCGCACGTTCTCGTGCACGAAGGTGTGGTGCGTGATGTTGTGCGTGAACTCGTCGAGCTCCGACTGCGTCGGCAGCTCGCCGTTGATCAGGAGGTATGCCACCTCGAGATACGTGGCGTTCTCGGCGAGCTGATCGACCGGGTAGCCGCGATAGCGGAGCACGCCCTTGTCGCCGTCGATGTACGTGATCGCCGATCGGCACGAGGACGTGTTCATGAACCCCGGGTCGTAGGTCATGAGCCCGAAGTCCTGATCGTCGACTTTGATTTGACGCAGGTCGGTTGCACGGATCGTTCCGTCCGTGATCGGGAGCTCGTAGGACTTGCCTGTACGGTGATCGGTGATGGTGACAGTTTCCTTGGGCATCGTTCCGCCGGGGCGAGAAGTGGTGCCGGGATACTTTCCCGAACCACTCCGCGTCGCAAGTCCTCGGAGCGCCGCGGTGTTTTTCTGGGCCAGTGGCCGAGGCCGCTCCACGGCGTCTCCGAGCGCGCGGCTCACGCCGGCGTGTCGGGGCACGCCCGCGTCGGCGGGAGCCGCAGTGTTTCGCGGCACCATGCGGCGCCGGAATATTCCTGGATTTCGGCTTCCTGATCGGGACAGGCCGAAATCCAGGGAATTGTAGCTCATCGCGAGCGCGGGCCTAGGGGCGGAGCGAAAACCGTTCGCTCGACGCGGTTCGACGGCGCGAGGCAGGGGCCCGCACCTGCCTCGCTCTCACGCGCGACCCCGCCGTCACCCCTCGGTGAGGGCGGCGGGGTCCGAAGAACCTCCGGGATCAGCCCGGGGACTTCGCTTCTTCCAGGGCGGCGTCGATCAGGCGCGCGACCTGGGCGAAGTCGGTTGGATTGTCGACGCGCTTGCCGTTGATGAACATGGTCGGCGTGCCCTGAACACTCACGGACTCGCCGAGCTTCAGGTCCCGCTCGACGGCGGCTGCGTGCGCCTTCGACTGCATGGCTTGCTTGAAGCGCCCCATGTCGAGGCCCGCCTGCTGCGCGTGCTTCTCGAGCTCGGCCGGGGCGAGCGCGCGCTGGTTCTGGAACAGCGCATCGTGGAGCTCCCAGAACTTGCCCTGTGCGTCGGCTGCGAGCGCGGCCTGCGCCGCGGCGTTCGCGTTCGGGTGCATCGACAGCGGGAACTGGCGGAAGACGAAGCGCACCTCTTTGCCGTACTTCTCGCGGATTTGGTGCACCACGGCCGCCGCCCGCGAGCAGAACGGGCACTCGAAGTCGGAGAACTCGACGATCTTGACCTTCGCGTCTTCGGGACCGAACCCCGGCGCCGGGCCCGCGGCGATCGCCGCTTGCTGCTCGGCGGTCAGCGGCCGGTTCGCGGCCTCCATCCGCTCGAGGTCCTTCACGATTTCCGGGATGTGCTGCAGCATCATCTTGCAGCGCTCCGGCGGGAACTGCTTCGTCTGCGTGGTCACGAGCTCGCAGCTCGTGCTGTCCTTGCCCATCTTGTCGCAGAGCGTCTTCACGAGGTCGTCGCAGCTCGCGCGCATCCCCGCGATCTGCTTTTCCGTATAAGCGAGCTCCTTCATCCCCGCGGTGCAGGCGCTCGGCGCCATCAGCTCCACGCTGGTCTTGAAGGCCTCGCACGTCGGAGATTCCTCGCCGGCCTTCGCGCAGACTTTGGCCGCGTACTCCTTGCACGGGCCGCCGGGCGCCGCTGCCGTGGACCCCGACGTCGACGGCGCAGCCCCCGCCGTCTTTCCCGTTGCGCTCTGCTTGCAACCCGCGGCGGCGAACACCGCCAGGACCCCCGCCAGCCCGATGTGGCGGGCGCGCCCGAACCTCGACTGAAACATTTTTTTGACCCTTTCCGCCCGCAGTAGACCCGAGCGCGACGCAAGCCGTAGCACGGGGCCGCCAAATGGCGAGGCGGGGCGCCGATGACCCATTGCAAAAGACACCCGGCGCGAGTAGGTAGCCCCCCGTCGCCGTCGCCAGTCCCTGGGGCTGGCACGAGGGAATCCGGTGAGAATCCGGAGCTGCCCCGCAGCGGTATCGGGAACGAAATCCACCCCGAAGCACTGGTCCTTTGGACTGGGAAGCGGTGGAAAGTAGGCGGCCTCGAGCCGAGCCCGGAGTCCGAAGACCTGACGTGCGATGCGCCGGAAGCCCCGGCGCCGTTCCGACGCTTCCTCGTGGGAAGGCGCGTCGGAGGAGCCGTGCCCCGATGGCTCGCGCTGCCGCCCCGTGCGGTGAGGCGACCGCCGGCACGGCGAGACCGCGATGGTGTCGGCTCGCTCTCCTCTCATCCTCCAAGCGTCGCGCCGCAGGGTCGCGCGCGCGGCGTGTTTCGGGGTGTTCGTCACCGTACGGCTCGGGGCGGCCGAGCCGCTGCCTCCCGACGCCCAACCCGAGGCGCACGCCGAGATCGTCATCGTCGGCGAGGCACCGCAGCCGCTCGCCGCTCCCAAGGACCCTCACGTTTCCGGCTCCGTGATCTCCGGCGAGGCGCTGCGTCAGCCCGGGGTCGGCGCTGCGGACGCGCTGCGTTCCGCCCCTGGGGTACAGGTCGTCGAAGTCGGCGGCCTGGGCGCACCGGCCACGGCGTCCCTCCGGGGCGCGACGGCCGCCCAAACGCCCGTCTACTTCGGGGGCATTCGGATCAACGACGAGGTGGGGGGCGCGGCGAACCTGGCCGAGCTGCCGCTCTTTCTCGTCGAGCGCATCGAGGTCTATCGGAGCCACGCGCCTCTGTTCGCCGACGAGTTCGGCGTCGGGGGGGCGGTGTTCCTCGAGCCGCGCAAGCCGGACGGCGATGCGCTCGTGCTCTCCGGGCTCGTCGGGAGTCACCAAGCTCGCGGCGCTTCGGGATTCGTGAGCCGCGGCGATGGGAGCTCGGGGTTCATCGCTGGCTTCGAGCTCTCCGGCGCCGAGAACGACTACACCTTCGACGACACGCGCGGGTCGCTGTACGAAAGCCGCGACGACCGGTCGGTGCGTCTCGAGAACGCCGACGCGACGACCCACAGCGTTTGGCTCGTCGGGCGCGAACGCGTCGGCAGCGCCCAGGTCGGGCTCCTGGTCGCCCACGTGGCGCACGAGCAGGGGGCCCCGAAGCTCGCGCAGATGCGCACGGAGGAGGCGCGGGTCGCCTACGCGCGACAGTTGCTCGCCCTCGGCGCCGTCCTGCCCATCGCCTCGTGGAACGGAGCCCTCGAGCTTTCGAGCGCCGCCACGCTCGCCACGACCGAGATCTCCGACCCGCTCCGAGAGCTCGGGCTCCTCACGCCGGGGATGCGCACGCCCGGTGAACGCATCCAACACACGGTGCGGGCTCGACAACGCTTCGGCGAGCGGCTTTCGGTCACCGAGCAGCTCTCGCTGTCCTTCGAGCGCCTGCGCCGCGATCAGATGAGCGGCGCGCGCTTCACCCGGGAGCTCACCGCCCTCCGCGTGGCGGCGCGGGCGGCGCTCGCGGCCGAGCTCGAGCTCGCTCGGCCCGTCTTTGCCAGCGTCCTCGTCGCGACGGGATGCCTCGGCACGCGCGGCGGCACGGGCGGTTTCGCTTGCCGCGAGCACACTCCGAGCGGGCGAATCGGTGTGTCGGTTCGCGGCGCGACGTCGGAGCTCTACGCGAACGCTGGGACGTACCGCCGACCTCCGACGCTGAGCGAGCTCTATGGCGCTTCGATCCTCGAGCGCGGCAATCCCGGGCTGTTGCCCGAGCGTGGCAGCACGGTCGAGCTCGGTGTCCGTTACCAGCACGTCGATGCGACGGGTTGGCGCCGGTTTTGGATCGATGCCGCCGCGTTCGCGCGCAAGTCCGAGGATCTCGTTTCGCGGGTCGTCACGGCGCAGGGATACGTGCATCCCGTCAATCGCAAGCGCGCGCGGACGCTCGGCGCGGAGGTCGCGCTCGGTGCCGCGCCGGCTCCGTTCGTCGACACGCGCGTCGCGGCGAGCTTCCTCGACCCACGCGACACGAGCCCGGATCGCACGACGCCGAACGACCTGTTGCCGCTCCATAGCCGCTTGATCGCGTCCGCTCGGCTCGAGCTGCACGGGCAGCCGCCGGGGCCGCTCGACGAGGCGGCGCTCGCCGCGGAGCTCGTCTACCAGTCGAGCCGCTACGCGGATCCCGCTGGGCTCGGCGCGATTCCGGAGCAGGCAGGGCTCGCTCTCGAGCTTCGCGCGCGCGCGATCGCTCGACGCCTCACGGCGCGGGTGCGCGTCGCGAACGCGCTCGACGCTCGGCGCTTCGACATCGTCGGCTTTCCGCTGCCAGGGCGCAGCGTGTTCGGTTCGTTGGAGGCAACATGGTGACTGGATTCAGGAAAGACGTGAGGAACCTCGGCTGGCTGCTCGGGTTCTTGGCCCTCGGATGCAACGTGGAGAGCACGGGGAAGGACACGGGGGGCGTGCCCAAAGGAACGTCCTCGGAGTGCCCGGATGGTCTCGTGGTGTTGATGAGCGACTATCTCTCCACGCAGATCGCGCTCTCGGAGCTCGACGGGGAGACGCAGAGTGAATCGTTCCTCTCCACGGGCTCGACGGAGACGGACGGCCTGGCGTTTCCGCTCTCCGGTGACGTCGCGTTGCCCGGGACTCGACCCGAGTCGGGGCTCGTCGTGCTGCTCGATCGATTCGGAACCAACGTCGTCAGCTGGGTCGATCCGGAGACGGCGGAGGTGCTCGCGCAGCTGTCGGTCGCGACGGGATTCGAGTCCAACCCGAGCGACTACCTCGAGATCGACGAGCGCACGGCGCTGCTCAGCCGCTGGGGCCAGAACGCGGAGCCCGGTCGCGAGGACCACGACACCGGGGGGGATGTGCTGATCCTAGACACGGAGGAGCCCGCGATCACGGGGAGCATCGAGCTCGACGTCATCGACGACCTGCCGCCGCGGCCGTCCGCGCTCACCCGCGTGGGCGACGAGGTCTGGGTCACGCTCGATCGCGTCGCGCTCGACTATTCGACCACCGGCGAAGCGATGGTGGTGGGGATTTCGATCGAGGACCTCGAAGTCGTTTGGCAGGAGCGAATCGACGGACTGAAGGCCTGTGGACGACTCGCGACGTCGCCCGACGGGACCCGCCTCGCGCTCGCGTGCACGGGAGAGCTCGACGAAACGGGCGGGGCCGAAGATCTCGACCAGAGCGCGCTCGTGCTCTTCGACGCCACGGCGAGCCCGCCGAAGGAGATCCAGCGGATCCCCGCGGCGGACATCACCGGCGAGCCGCTCCAGAGCGACGTCGTGTTCGCGCGCGACGATCTCGTGCTGCTGAACACGCAGTCGGCGTGGGGCGGCGACACGAACAACCGCTGGCTCGCGCTCGACCTCGAAACCGGGGAGACGGAGGAGCTCCTCGAAGCGAGCCCCGACGCGGACGGTGCCGGAAAGGGGGGCGTCTACGGCGCCATGGTGTGCGCTCCCGGATGCTCCGACACGTGCCTGCTCGCGGACGCGGATCGCGGCGTGCTCGCGCGCGTGCGCGTTCCGGAGAGCGGGATGCCCGAGGCAATCGACCCGATCACGGTGGAAACGCGCGTGGGGCTCCCTCCTCGGGATCTCGCCCTCCGCTGACGCCGGGCGCCCCGCCCGAGGCACCCCCTCGGGACGGGGCGCTTCTCGTCGGGGTCACTCGGCTGAGGCCACGTGGATGGGGGAGGCGTGCACGGCGGTCGTGTAATAGAGGCGCGTGCAATCCTCGTTCGGCATCACGGTTCCGAACGCCCCGAGGTTCACGAACCACTCGTAGGGCTCATCCAACTCCTGCCGAAATGCAGCCCGCGCGACGCCCCGATCGGGATCGTAGAAGAACAGCGTGAGGCCGTCGGCGGAGAGCGCCACGGGGCGTTTGACCAGCGCCTCGTGCGCCTCGAGCTCGCAGATCTCCTGAGGTTGCCCGAGCGGCCAGGGCTCGTCGACCCCGTCCCGCGTCGAGATGTGCACGGGATACTGGTCATCCTCACCCGTGAAGACCTGGTAGACGAACAGACGATCGTCCCCCGAGATCGCTCCGCCCACGTACCGCCAGCCGTGGTCCGCGGCGGCTTCGTTGAGCACCTCGAAGGCTTCGACCGCGACCGAGTCGAAGGGCAGGCCGCGCTCGGCGCGGACGAGCTCCGTGTAGCCGCTCCCGTCCAAAGCATTGACGACGACGCGCAGACCGTCCGGGCTCAGACCGACCACGACGCCGTCCGTCGCGATCGAGAGTGGGACGTCGAAATCCTCGTCGGCGCTCGCGCGGTCGGCGACGAAGTACTGAATGCTCGAGCTCCCGAGGCTCGACCAGACGAGGGTGAGCTCGTCCGGAGTGACGCCGATGAACGAGTCCGCGTTCCCGGCCTCCACCCGGAGTTTCTCTCCCTCGCCGAGCGCGAGCGTGACGTCACAGAGGCTGGTGAGCGAGGGCGGTTCGGTCGCGTCGTCGGAGGGGCAGGGGAAGGCGGGGCCCGTATCGGGCTCTCCGCCGGCGCCGGCGCTCGCCGCTGGCGCGCCACCCGCGCCGGCCGCCGCGGGAGCACCGCCCGTCGAGCCGTCTCCCGCGGCGCCGCCCTCGCCACCGCTCGAGTCGCCCATGCCGGCGGTGCCGCCGCTCTCGGGGAGGGCGCCGGTGCCTCCGGAAAGCGCGGTCGAGCCGCCGCGCCCGCCGCTCGGAAAGGGCGGCGGCGGCCGATCGTCACTGTCCCCACAGGAAGCGATCACGCCGAAGCCAGCGACGATCGCCAGCGCGAAACGCGTCATCGCTTCACTCTAGCCGGACCGAAGGGACGAGCACAATTCTCGAGCAGGCGCAGCGGTGCGCCCCTCGAACGGGGCTACTCCGCCGGCACGCAGTCGTAGATTTGCCGCCAAGCGTTGAGTGTGGGCGCGAGGGTCGCCGCCTCGTTGGGGTTGAACGTCATCGTGACGCGCAGGTAGGGCAACGACGCGAGCCCTTCGTCCTTGAGGAGCTCGTCGACGGTCGTTTCGCCGCGCTCCCACGAACCGCTCGGCGTCGAGCTCGTCGCCGTGGCGGCGAGCAGCGGGGCGCCGGGACGGTACGAGTCGTCCGCGTCGAGCTTCGTCTCGACGAAGAACTGGATCGACGTGCCGGCGGGCAGCGTCGCTTGCCACTCGAAGAAGCGCCACGCCACGGCGGTTCCCTCGGGGCACTCGGCGACGTACTCGCGGGAGTAGGTCAGCGATTCGAAGAGCTTGGGGGGCTCGCGCACACACAGACCGCCGCCATCCGGGCAGACGAGCCCGGCGCAGCACTCGCTCGTCGTCGCGCACGACTCCCCCTCCGTGCCGCACGCGTTCCGGCTCGCGCAGGTGCGCGTGGGCGGGAACGACGCGGTCGAGATCACGCGGCATTGGGTGGTCGGGGAATCGCCGGTACCGCCGCAGCAATCGTCGTTGAACTCGCAAGAGTCGCCGATCTCGGCGCACGGCTCGCTCACCCAGTAGCCGTCGGAGTTGCCGGCCGCGAGCTCCTGCCCGGGGAGATAGAACGCTGGGTGGCTGGGATCGGTGCCCGGAGTCCAGTCCTCGTCGATGGCGGCGACCCAGAGCTTCTTCGACGGGATCTTGCCCGAGTAGCAGTAGTAGCCGGGCTCGGCGTCCCACGGATCTTCGTACGCGATGTTGCCGTACATCCGCCGCGACGTGAACACGACCCAGGACTTGCCGCCGGCCGTCGCGGGGGCGACCGAGGGCAAGTAGTTCATGCGGTAGTCGTAGACGTCGCTCACGGTGGCGTTGTTCGAGCAGTCGTCCGCCCGGTTGATGCTGAAGCGCGCCCCCTCCTGGTGGTAGTGGGTGACGTACGAGCCCCACCCGAGCGACGTCGAGCCGTAGTTGACGCTCTGAAAAGTCGCGACGAGCCCGGTCGAGCCGAGCGAGACGCTGGCGGCGGTGGTCAGGTTGGAGCTCCAGCTCGAGCCGCCGTTCGTGGAGTACTGAAACCTCGCGGTGCCCCGATTGCCGGTGCTCGAAATCCGGATGCGGAAATCCCACGGCCCGCCTTGCGGGGTGCCACGAACGCCCACGTGGCCGACGAGCGCGCGGTAGTAGCCGCTCGAGCTGTAGGAAGACCCGCTGCCGAACTCCGCTCGGAGCCCCGTCGAGCCGAGCGTGACGCTCGACCCCGTCGTCATGGTTTGGCTCCAGCTCCCGCCGCCGTTCGTCGAGTACCGGAAGGTGGCCGATCCGCGGTTGCCGCTATTTATGATGTCGATGTGGAGGTCCCACGGCCCTCCCGTCGGTGTTCCGGTGAGCACGATGCTCGGCCCGCTCCCGCCGGAGCGCCACATTTCGTGTCTCGCCATCTTGAAGACGTAGAGGGGGTCGGAGTCTTCGACGAGCGTGCGCGCCCTCTCGGGAAGGTAGGAGCTGCTGCCGTCGAGACCGTTGAGCGCCGAGAGCCGTGTGGGCGTCGCGCTCGTGCTTCCATTCGCGGGGACGTTGGAGATCCAGAGCTCGGCGAGCGCGCCGCCGATCGTTCCGATGTGCGAGGGTGTCCAGCTCAGGATGTCCTGAGACGACCGGTACTGCCGCTGATAAACGACGGAGCTCCCGTCGGGCGTGAAGGACGGCCACGCGACGCGTTGGCCCACGCCGGGCGTGAGATCCCGCGCGTTCGACACGCGCCAACCGGTGGAGGAGCCCGTGCACGGCGGCGAGCTGCACGTGAAATCCACGACCACGAGCCGTGTGCCGGACGAATTCGAAGAGAGGCTGCCCGAGGGCGAGCGCGAGAGGCTATTGCCGTCCCAGAACCCGAAGGCGAGCTTGGTGCCGTCCGGTGAGAACCGCGGAGTGACGGCCTGGACGTTGGTGGGCCAGCCCGAGGTGGGGAGGGCGGTGTCCGGGGCTTCGGGGCGGTAGAGGCGAGACGCGCCGGTTGGCGCGTGCCACGCCGGGTCGGCCGAGCCGCCGTGAGACATGTAGAAGCTACCGTCCACCCACGGTCCCCCGAACGTGAAGCGGTTGTTCTTGTAGGTGTTGAGCACGGTCGGCGAGGGGCCGGCCGTCGTCATGTCGTACTGCTTCGAGGTGTCGTAGTCGTACCAACCGAGGTCTGCGCCGCCGTTCGTGATGAGGCGCGTGCCGTCGAGGTTGATGCTGTGGCAGGTCGAGCACGTGCCGTTCGGCTGAACCGCGAGGGTGGGCGTCGTGGCGCCCGGACGGATCGCGAGGATCGCCCCCGTGTTGCCGCCCTGAGGGGACGTGTACGAGTTGTAGTAGACGGTGCCCTTGAGCTGGCCGTCGACGAAATGGATGCGCCGTCGCGCCTCCCTCTCGAGCACGTCCCCACCGCTCGAGCGCCGACGCAAGCGCTGCACGGTGAGCTCGGCGTCCTGACCGCGCGCCGTTTGTTCCAGGTAGGTCCACGCGAGCTCGGGGATCACGACCTGAGGGTCGAGGAAGTTGCACTGGTCGTCGTCGAAATCGCAGACGACGGCGTTGCTCTCCTCGACGACGATTGAGTAGTTGTAGTCCGCCTCGGTGGGCGTCGTGTCCACGGGATAGCGGAGCGAGAGCTTCACGGCCGACGGACCGCTCGTCGAGTCGCCGCTTTGGCGCTCGTACCGATACTGAGCGACGGGGGCCGGGAGACCGAGCGGAAAGTACGTATCCTCGTACGGGTACAGCCAAGTGGCGGAGCTCGACCCGCTGCCGAGGTTCGGGGAGCTCACGCTGCCGAACGCGTTGCGCTGCGAGGAGCTCGCCGCGAGGTTCGGTCGGAACTCCGAGTCGCTGGTCGGCTTCTGGAGCACGTTCACCTTGACGCTGACGGTCGTGCTCGCGCTCACGCCCGCCGCGAACGCCGTCACCTTGATCGTGCCCGCGATGGGCAGCGCTACGGAGAGCGAGCCATCGGTGTTGTTCGTGCCGGTGATCGTCGCGCGATCGAAGCGATCGATCGTCCAGGTGACGGCGAACGGCTCCGGGATGCAATCCTCGGGCAACGCCGTCAGCGTGAAGGTTACCGGCGGAGCCGACAGCGACACGAGCGACTCACCCTGGAGGGTGACCGTGTCCGTCGACGGCGTGAGCTCGAGCGAGTCGCACTCGGGGACGACGGTCGGAACCAGCGTCAGCCCCGTCGGCGAGCTGTCGAACCCTTCCGGGATCTCGAGCTCGTCGTCCGGCGTGTCGCTGACGAGGTTGCAGTAGGGATCACACGGATCGAAGCCATCGGGGCACTCGGCGGGAGCCCCCAATGCGTGCGCTCGGCGCCCGGACGGTTGCACGGCAGACGAGACTTGGGTTCTGCGCTCGCCGACACAGGCGCTCCATTTGCCGTCGGTACACGTCCGTTTTCCGATGGAACACGTCAGGTAATCGCCGTGGCGCTCCTCCGTCTTGCCGCACTCGACCTCTTCGCCCTCGGTCTCGCAGGGGCAGCCCGGAGCGGGTATCGCACACGGATCCCCGGGAGGTATCGGGATCCGACCGTCGGCTCCGCCCGCGGTCGGGGGGCGTGGGTCGTCGCTGCACCCGAGTGCGACGGCGCCCAACAGCAGCACACAGAGGGCCGCCCGCAGCGAGCCATCGAGCGCAAGACGTGGTGGCATGGATATCGCCCGCACGTCAGCAAGTTACATGCCGGGAAGGCCCTTCCACCACCCGCTCTGCATCACCGGAGAGTTCGCTCGGTTGGCGGCGCGCGTGCCGCTGGCCCCGATCGCAAACAATGCAGACCGTTGCATCCCTTGCGATGTAGGGAGAATGGTTCACGCCCTCTCCGTAGTTCCAGAAGGGGGACCCCGGAGGCACGACGGGAGCCTCGGAGCACCTCGCGGTCGGGCTCGGGCTCGGGGCGCTAGCGCACGGACCCTGGGCGCCAGGCAGGGATCCTCGCAACTACAG
>CAYYWA010000029.1:6265-11294 GCA_964475255.1 uncultured Sorangium sp. | reverse complement strand
CTTGCCCACGGCCCTTGGCGGACTGGCTGGGATCAGCCCCAGGGCCCCGGGGGGGGCCGGCGGACGTGGACCACGGTCATCAGCCATCCTGGCGGAGCGCCCTCCTGCGCGCGACCCGCGCGCGACCCGCGACTTCGACTCGGCTGAGAAGGTTGTGGAGAGATGGCGACGGTCGGCCTTCCCCGATCGAAGGACTCCGAGATCCAGGCTGAGGGGCAAAACGCTACGACAGGATGGCGCGCGAGCCGAATCGGGAACGTGTCGGGGGCGCGAGCGATCCAAGCGGCGCGAGTCGACTCCCGAGGGTGCGACCGAGAGAAAAGGATCGTGCACACGGGCTCCCCGCGCGGTAGGCACCAACCTACGGACTCTCGCGTCGGCGAAGCGAGTTTTTTCGACGCGGAACGCTGGGAATGCTGTACTGATCCATGCAGGAATCTTGCGCCCCTCGGATGAGAAACCGATGAGCCCTCGCGCACTCAGCCTGGCACGCAGCGTTCAGGGACTGACTTGGGACGACTGTCGACTGCTCGTCGAGAGTGTCGTCGACTACGCGATTTTCATGCTCGATACGGAGGGCCGCGTCGCCACGTGGAACATCGGTGCGGAGCGCATCAAGGGCTACTCCGCGAGCGAGGTGATCGGGAAGCACATCTCGACCTTCTACCCGCCGGAGGAAGTCGCCGCGCGCAAACCGTGGCGCGAGCTCGAGCTCGCGCTCGAGCTCGGTCGGGTCGAGGACGAAGGTTGGCGCGTGCGCAAGGACGGCTCGCGGTTCTGGGCGAACGTCGTCATCACCGCCCTCCGGGACTCCGCGGGAAACCTCCGCGGCTTCGGCAAGGTCACCCGGGATCTCACGGCGCGGATGCGGGCCGAGGACCTCGCACGAAAGCTCGTTAGCGAGCAGGCCGCCCGCGCCGCCGCCGCGGCGGCCGCGGCGCGTGTTCGGGAGGGCGAGGAGCGATATCGCAGCTTGAGCCGACGCCTCGAGGTGATCATCGAGGGCGTGGGCGACGCCATCACGGTGCAGGATGCGCGCGGCGAGCTGCTCTTCGCCAACACCGCAGCGGCCCGGCTCTGTGGCTTCGCGAGGTCGGAAGAGCTCTTGAGGACGCCCTTCGCCGAGATCATCGCCCGCTTCGAGATGCGGGATGAGCTGGG
This sequence comes from uncultured Sorangium sp., assembly GCA_964475255.1. Taxonomy (GTDB): domain Bacteria; phylum Myxococcota_A; class Polyangia; order Polyangiales; family Polyangiaceae; genus PMG-095. Next base: position 10,133 of record CAYYWA010000029.1, on the reverse strand, counting down.
GAACCCCGTCGATGAGAAGGCGCTCCCGGGGTCCCGGGTGCTCGCGGGAGAGGCCCCGGAGGATTTGCTCGTTCACGTGCGCGAGAAGAGCTCGGGGAAGACGTGGTGGTCCCTCGTCCGCGCGTCACCGGTGTTGGGCAGCGACGGCCGCGTGGAGCTCGTCGTCAACATCCTGCGCGACGTGACCGAGGGTCGGCGGCTGCGGCAGCACGAGAAGCTCGTGGCAGACGCGACGGCCGCGCTCTCGGCGTCTCTCGACTACGAGCAGACCCTCACCACCCTCGCGCGGATGCTGGTCCCCGCGTTCGGCGACTGGTGCGTGGTGCACGTGCTGGAGGGCGGAGAGCTCCGCGACGTGAGCGTGGCCCACGTGGACCCGGAGAAGGTCGCGATGGCGCGCGCGCTTCAACAGAAGTATTCGCCGGACCCGACGCAGGATCACGGCATCTGGAGCGTCTTGCGCACGGGCCAGTCGGAGCTCCACGCCGACCTGTCCCTGTCGATGCTCGCCGAGAAGATTCGAGACCCGGAGCGCCTCGCCATCCTCGAGAAGCTCGGGCTCACCTCGATGATGATCGCGCCGATTCGTGTGCGCGACACCATCCTCGGGACGCTCAGCATCGTCGCCGCCGAGTCGAAGCGGCGCTACGACGAGCGCGATCTGCGGCTGCTCGAAGAGCTCGGTCGCCGCGCGGGCCACGCCATCGAGCAAGCGCGGCTCTATCGGTCGGCTCAGGAATCCGCCGAGCGCGCGCTCGAGGCCGGGCGCGTCAAGGACGAGTTCTTGGCGACCGTGTCGCACGAGCTTCGCACGCCGCTCAACGCGATCTTGGGCTGGGCGACTCTGCTCCAGGGTCGCAGCGTGGACGCGGGCATCGCGAAGGGGATCGACGTCATTTACCGAAATGCCCAGGCGCAGGCGAAGATCATCGAAGACATCCTCGATGTCTCCCGGATCATCACGGGCAAGCTCAAGCTCGAGAGCAAACCCGCCGATCTCGTCGCCATCGCGCGCGACGCCATGGACGTCGTTCGTCCCTCGGCACAAGCCAAACGCATCGAGCTCGAGCTCGATGCGCGGGGCGAGTTCTGCCCGCTCGTTGCGGATCCCGAGCGCTTGCAGCAGGTGGTCTGGAACCTGCTCTCGAACGCGGTGAAATTCACCGGGCCGAACGGTCGCGTTCGGGTCGAGATCCGGCAGGAGCGGTCGAACGTCGTCCTCCGCGTGTCCGATACCGGCGCCGGCATCGATCCGAGCTTTCTCCCGCACGTGTTCGATCGCTTCAAGCAGGCGGACAGCTCGACCACGCGACGGGTCGGTGGCCTCGGTCTCGGGCTCGCGCTCGTCCGGCACATCGTCGAGCTGCACGGCGGCGACGTGAGCGCCGAGAGCGAGGGGCCCGGCAAGGGGGCGACGTTCATCGTGCGCCTTCCGGTGCGCGCTCTCTTGCCCCGCGTCGCCGTCGAGCCCACGGCGCCGAGCTCGCTACCGCCGTCCGAACGGCGCCAGCGGGCGTCACTGAACGGCTTGCGTCTCCTCGTCGTCGACGACGACCCGGACGCGCGCGAGCTCCTGAAGATGGTGCTCACGCACGCGGGCGCGGAGGTCGAGACGGCGGGCAGCGCGTCGGAAGGGCTCTTGGCCCTGCAACGATTCCGCCCTCACGTGCTCGTCAGCGACATCGGGATGCCGGAAGAAGACGGCTATTCCTTCATCACGCGTGCGCGCGCGCTCGCGCCGTCGCAGGGCGGCGGAATTCCGTCGATCGCGCTCACCGCGTACACGCGGGCGGAAGACAGGACCAAAGCGCTGGCGGCGGGCTTCACCACCCACGTCGGCAAGCCCGTCAATCCCGATGACTTGATCTCGGCGGTCGCGAACCTCTCCGCCTTCGTGCGGCGCTGACACGTGCCGCTCGGAGCGGCCGCAATCAGAACAAGCTGAGCTGTTCCGGGCTCGCGGTCGCAGCGCCACGCTTGCGTCGTCCGCGCGATGCCGAGGCGCGGGCTCCCGAGCGTTGCTTCGCGGCGCGGTCGGCGGCCCGAGCTCCCCGAGCTCCTCGCCCGCGCCGCGAGCGCGCGTCTGGGTCCTTGAGACCGCGCCGCGCGAGGGTCTCGGCGACGGCGCGCTCGGCGTGCTCGCGAATGATCGCCGTGATGTCGGCGACGAAACGATCCAGAGCCCTGTCGATCCCGGTGAGTTTCCGCTTCATCGGCCTTCGCGTCGCAGAAGCCGAGGAGTGGGTCAAGTACGGCGCGCACCGGTCGCACGGAGCGCGCCGGCGTTCGATCGATGCGCAACTTTTCTGTCGCGGCGCCAAGGGGGACCCATCGGCGGGTCCGCTCGAGACGCTTCCCCGGCAGTCCCGGGAGCGCCTCGGCCCAGAGTGACGAACGGCTGGGAATGCGCCGAAATATGCGGAAACAGCGTCGAACAGAGTGCCCGCGTGGGGAGGGGCGCCCGTCGAATTCACTTCGCCGGGAGGGGCGGCGCGAGCCGCCCCTGCGAGAACGGGCCAGGACGCCGAGCAGGCAAACGGATCGGCGTTCTAGCTTTCTGGCTGATGCCGAGGAATCGGCGTTCCCCGGCGCGGAAGGCCGACAGCGAGGCTCAGCGTCCCGTCACTCGATCGAGAAGCTCTTTGCGACCGTGATGGCGTCGCCCGAGAAAGCCGGAACCTTCGCATTCCGGAAGACGCGGGCGACACAGCTGCCGACGGCCGTCCCCGCGAAGTCTCCCGTCACTTCTGTTTTCGTCACCCGACCGCTCGGCGCGAACGTGACGAGGGCACGGCCCGTGCCCGTTGGTCCACCGGGTTGTTTGCAGTTCGCCGCGGTGTTGGCGGCCGCGACGAGGGCGGTCTTGGCCGCGACTTGATCGAACGGCGGCGCCGCGGACGCCGCGGGCTCTTCCGGCTTCGGTGCGTTCGCTTGCGGTGTCGGCGTGGGCGTGGCTTTCGGCCTATCGGCGGGCTCCGACGGCGTAGGCCTGGCCGCCGGTGGCGCAGCGGCGGCGGGAGGCGTGGCCCGTTCGGGAGCGGCGGAGGCCGTGGCTGCGGAAGCCGCGCTCGTCGGGGCATCGCTCGCCGACGCGCTCGGAGTGGGGGCCGCCGCTTTCTCCGGCTCCGACGGTGTGGCGGCCGGGGCGCTCGGCGCCGAAGCCGTGGTGGCCGCGGCCGGGGGCTCCGACGAGAGCAGGTTCGGCAGCACCATGGCCGCTCCGGCGCCGACGCCTGCCGCGGCGATCAAGAGCCCACCGATGAGGAGCGGCCGGCGTCGACGGGGGGCCCCCGTGAGGGCGTACTCGCCCGGGAACATCACGGGGTCCGGCACCGCGCGCACCGGAGCCGTCAGATCGGGCGCGACCAGCGTCGCCACGCCCGTGGTTCCGAGGTTCGCGATCGCGGAAGGCGGCGTCGCCGCGCCAATCAAGAGCTCCGCCTCGGCTTCGCGCGGGGAGCGCGCCTTGGCGCTGGGCGCGTTCTCCGACTGGATCAGCGCATCGAGGGTGAACAGCACCGAGGTCTCGTTGCGCGCGCCCGTGAGTCGGCCCGCTTGCCCCGGATCGCCTTCTTCGTTCGTGGGCTGGCTGCTTGGTGGGTGACTGCTCGGCGGACGGCTGGGGCGGAGCGCGGGGTCGTTCTCGCCGCCGGCTTCGGCCTGCCGCGCGAACAGGTCACCAGTCTTCGGGCGGCGTTCGGCGCGACCCCCGGCGGGCAGCGGGCCCAGCTCGCTGGTGCCGCCGAGCCGCGCGCTCAGCGTCTGTGACGAACGGACGGCGCGGCGTCGACTCGACGGCCCTGCTTCGCCGGGAGCCGAGGCTCGCGAGCGTCCGAGCAGGGAAGGTCGAGAGTCGGGCGGGGGCGCC
>CAYYWA010000029.1:0-6255 GCA_964475255.1 uncultured Sorangium sp. | reverse complement strand
TTCTTGTGTGGGGGGGGGGCTCCGTGGTCGGGCTAGCGCGGGCGCGCGCGGCGAGCTCGCTGACGGAGGTGCTCTCCGCGCGCGGCGAGAGGGAGGGCGGCTTCGAGCCTGCCGACTCACCGGTCTCGATCGAGGGAAACCCTTCGAGGTCGGCGAACGCCGAGCTGCGTGCGATCGTCGGTTCTTCGTCGACTGGGGGCGGGAACCCCAGGTCGAGCGCGGTGGGGAGGGGCACGCCGAGCGACTCGTCCTCGGCGGGCCGCGGACTCGGGAGGGGCGACGAGCTGGCGGCGGGCTCGGATCGACGGAACACGGTGCGATCCTCGTCGCTCGGCTCGTCCGCGGGCCGAGGCGCGCTGTCGCGGAATGCGGCCGCCTGCATCGCGGGACGCGCGACGTTCGTCGCCTCGTCGTCGGGATAGAGCTCCTTCGGGCTCGACGCGGGTCCCGACTCGAAGAGGTTGTGTTCGAGTCCGCGCGCGCGAAGCGCCGCAGCCACCTCCGGGATCTCGAACGGCGTTCGCCACTCCGGCATGCCTTCGCGCCAAACGAACGTCTCCGCGTCGATGCTGCCCTCGGCGTAGAGCTCGACGATGCGCTCGAGCGTGGCGGGCTCCTGGTGCTCGTCGTTGATCGCCACGAGCCACTCGGCGGCGGGTGCCGTCGAGGTCGGCGTCAGCGATGCCGCAGGAATCGACGGTGTCGGGAGCGAAGGCGCGGGCGCGGACTCCGCCCCGCGGCCTTCCTCCGTCGTGCCATCGATGACGATCACCGTTCCACAGCGCTTGCAGGTGATGCGGGCTTTCTTCCCGCGCACCCGGTCATCGGGGACGGCGTACTTGGCGGGGCAGGCGGTGCAGGAGACGTTCATGCGTGCCCGAGGCGGGCTTTCGGACAAGTAACACGGTCGACTGGCGCGCGCCAAGCTGATGGGCCGGCCCCAAACCCGCGGATTTCGGCGCCCTACGGGCCGGGGGAGTCCGGGGGCGGTCGCCGCTGGGGGCGCGCCTGCCAAAAACCCGTCGCTTGCCCGGGCTCGGAGTGGTGCTGTGATCCATGGGGATGACGCTTCCGCATCTGCTCCACGCCGTGCGCGAGACGGTGCGCATCAGTGCGCCGACCGTCCTCGACGCGGCGCTCGGGCGCCTCACTCCCGAAATCTGCGACGCCCGGCTCGATCGCTGGTCGCAACGGCTCCTCGAGCGGGCCCGGGTGGAGCTCGTGACCAGCGGCGTCGAGAACGCTCCGCCCGGTGAGGCGTTCATCGTGATGTCGAACCACCAATCGCTGTACGACATCCCGGTCGTGTACCAGTCGCTCCGGCGGCGCCTCCGCATGGTGGCCAAGCGCGAGCTCTTTCGCGTGCCGCTCTGGGGCGCCGCGATGCGGCGCGCCGGATTCATTTGCGTCGACAGGAGCGACCGGTCGGCGGCGATAGCGAGCCTGGCCGCGGCGCGGGGCGAGCTCGCGCGCGGCACCTCGATCTGGATCGCCCCGGAGGGGACGCGCAGCGAGACCGGCAGGCTCGGTGAGTTCAAGCAAGGCGGGTTTCACCTCGCGATCGACACGGGAGCCCGCATCCTCCCGTTGACGATCTCGGGGACGCGCGCGGTCCTGCCCTCACACGGAAGGCGCGTTCGAAACGGCGTGACGGTGCGCGTGACGGTGCACCCGCCCATCGACACCGCGGCGTACGGGAGCGAGCGCCGCGCGGAGCTCGTCGCGGCCGTCCGCGCGGCGATAGAGAGCGCTCTCGATCCGACTCAGGGCACCGTGCCAGGGCCGCCCGTGCCCGATCAGGACAGCTCGGTCTTGCCCATGAGATAGCGATCCACGCCGCGCGCCGCTTTCCGGCCCTCGGCGATCGCCCACACGACGAGCGACTGGCCGCGTTGGCAGTCGCCCGCGGCGAACACTCCGGGAACGCTCGTCATGAAGGAGGCGTCCACGCGCACGTTGCCGCGCGGGTCGAGCTCCACACCGAGATCCTTCACGAGACCCGGGTGCTCCGGGTGCACGAAGCCCATGGCGAGCAGCACGAGGTCGGCCTCGATCTCGAACTGCGTCCCCGGCACCGCCTCGAAGCGCCCGTTCTTCGGCTCCACGCGCACGCAGTGGAGCTTCTCGACCTTGCCGTCGCCGCTGAAGCGCTCGGTCATCACGCTGAAGTCCCGCGTGCCGCCCTCCTCGTGCGAGGTCGAGGTGCGCAGCATCAGCGGCCACATCGGCCAGGGCGTCGTCGGCGAGCGATCATCGGGAGGGCGGGGCATGATCTCGAAATTGGTGACGCTCTTCGCGCCCTGGCGGTGCGACGTCCCGATGCAGTCGCTCCCCGTGTCGCCGCCGCCGATCACGACCACGCGCTTGCCGGTCGCCAGGATCGCGATCTCGTCGGGGATCCCGTCGCCGGCGACGCGCCGATTTTGCTGCGTGAGGAAGTCCATCGCGAAATGGATTCCGGCGAGCTCCCGCCCCGGGATCGGCAGGTCACGGGGTTTGCGCGAGCCAATCGCGAGCACGACCGCATCGTGCGTCGCGCGGAGCTCCTCCACGCCGAGCTCGGACCCGACGTGCACTCCCGTACGGAACGTCACGCCCTCGGCCCGCATCTGATCGAGGCGCCGCTCGACCACCCACTTTTCGAGCTTGAAGTCGGGGATGCCGTAGGTGAGGAGACCCCCGATGCGATCGTCGCGCTCGAAGACCGTGACGTCGTGTCCGGCGCGCGCGAGCTCCTGGGCAGCGGCGAGCCCCGCCGGCCCCGAGCCGATGACGGCCACCTTCTTGCCGGTGCGGAGGCGCGCCGGCTCGGGTGCGATCAGTCGTTCCTGGAAGGCTCGTTCCGCGATCGATTTCTCGATCAGCTTGATCGAGACCGGGTCGTCGTTGATGCCGAGCACGCACGCGGCCTCGCACGGGGCGGGGCACACCCGACCCGTGAACTCCGGGAAGTTGTTGGTCGCGTGCAGCGCCGCGATCGCCAGCTTCGGATCGTCGCGATAGACGTGATCGTTCCAGTCCGGGATCAGGTTCCCGAGCGGACAGCCGCTGTTGCAAAACGGAATGCCGCAATCCATGCAGCGCGCCCCCTGCGTCTGCAGCGTTTCGTTGATCACGGGCAGCTCGAACTCTCGGTAGTCCTTGACCCGCTCTTCAACCGGGCGCTTGGAGGGATCCACGCGCTCGAACTCGAGAAATCCGGTGACTTTTCCCACGATGAGTTGCTCTTCCGCTCGGCCCTCGACTGGCGACGACTCTAGCTCCGGGAGGTTAGGGGTGTAGCACGACGCGGTTCGATCCCGCGGCCTTTTCGCGGCGCTGCATCTCTTCGAGCACGCGCCGATACTCGACGGGGACGACCTTCACGAAGCGCGCGAGCGTCATCTCCCAATGGGCGAGCAGCTCGGTTGCCTTCGGGCTGCCGGTGCGACGCCCGTGCTCTTCGATGAGGGTCGCGACGAACGCGGCGTCTTCGGAGCTCAGCGCCTCGAGCTCCACCATGCCCCGATTGCAGCGCTTCTCGAACCCGCCGTCCTCGTCGAGCACGTAGGCGAACCCGCCGCTCATGCCGGCGGCGAAGTTCCGTCCGGTCTTGCCGAGCACGACCACGCGACCGCCGGTCATGTACTCGCAGCCGTGATCGCCGACACCCTCCACGACCGCCGTCGCTCCGCTGTTCCGCACCGCGAAGCGCTCGCCGGCGCGTCCATTGAAGAACGCCCGTCCGCCCGTGGCGCCGTACAGCGCGACGTTGCCGATGACGATGTTCTCGTCCGCCCGGAAGGCCGCGCCCCGCGGGGGACGCACGCAGAGGACGCCGCCGGAGAGCCCTTTGCCGATGTAGTCGTTCGCGTCGCCCTCGAGCGAGAGCTCCATGCCTTCGCAGACGAAGGCGCCGAAGCTCTGGCCCGCAGAGCCGGAGAACGACAGCTTGATCGTGCCTTCGGGCAGGCCTTCCTTTCCGTAGCGGCGGGCCACCTCGCCGGCGAGCATGGCGCCCACCGTGCGATCCACGTTGCGCACGGAGAGCTCGAGGCTCACCGGCTCACGCTTCTCGAGCGCGGGCGCGCACAGGCGAATCAGCTCGTTGTCGAGCGCCTTCTCGAGCCCGTGATCCTGCTCGACGGACTTGATGACGCGCACGCCGGGCCGCGCCTCGGCCGGAGCGAGCACGTCGCTGAAGTCGAGCTTCGTCGCCTTCCAGTGCTCGAGATTCGTCCGCACGCGGATGCACTCCACGTGGCCGACCGCTTCGCGGATCGAACGGAAGCCGAGCGCTGCCAGCATCTCGCGCGCCTCCTCGGCCACGTAGAACATGAAGCGGACCACGTGCTCGGGCTTGCCTTCGAACTTGGCGCGAAGCACCGGGTCTTGCGTGGCGATGCCGACCGGGCAGGTGTTGAGGTGGCACTTGCGCATCAAGATGCAGCCCGAGGCGACGAGCGGCGCGGTCGCGAACCCGAACTCCTCGGCCCCGAGCAGCGCGGCGACCACGACGTCGCGGCCGGTGCGCATCTGCCCGTCCGTCTGCAGGATCACCCGGCTCCTGAGGTCGTTCTTGACCAGCACCTGATGGGTCTCGGCGATGCCCATTTCCCAGGGCACGCCCGCGTGCTTGATCGAGGTGAGCGGCGACGCGCCGGTTCCGCCGTCGTGGCCGGAGATCAGTATGACGTCGGCGTGCGCCTTGGCCACGCCGGCCGCGACGGTGCCGACGCCGGCCTCGGCGACGAGCTTGACGCTGATCCGCGCGCGCGGATTCACCATCTTGAGATCGAAGATGAGCTGCGCGAGATCCTCGATCGAGTAGATGTCGTGATGGGGAGGCGGGGAGATCAGCGTCACGCCCGGCGTCGAGTGGCGCGTCTTCGCGATGATCGCGTCCACCTTGTGTCCCGGGAGCTGACCGCCTTCACCGGGCTTCGCGCCCTGCGAGATCTTGATTTGGAGCTCGTCGGCGTTGACGAGGTAGTGCGTCGTGACGCCGAAGCGCCCCGAGGCGACCTGCTTGATCGAGCTCCGCCGTGAATCGCCGTTCGGATCGGGGCGGAAGCGCTCCTCGCGCTCGCCACCCTCGCCGGTGTTGCTCCGCCCGCCGATGCGGTTCATCGCGATGGCGAGATTCTCGTGGGCTTCGGCGCTGATCGAGCCGAAGCTCATCGCGCCGGTCGCGAAGCGCTTCACGATCTCGCTCGCGGACTCGACCTCCTCGAGCGGAACCGGTTCGCCGCGGGGCACGAGCTCCCACAAGCCGCGGAGCGTGAGCGGATAGTTGCCCTGCTCGTTGATGAGCGCCGAGTACTCCAGGTAGCTCTTCACGTCCTCCAGGCGCACGGCGTGCTGCAGCCGGGCCACAGTGGTCGGGTTCCAGAGGTGTTTCTCGCCCTGCGCCCGGTAGTGGTACTGGCCGCCCAGGTCGAGCATCGTCGCGGACGCCTTCACCTTGGGGAAGGCGCGCTCGTGCCGCCTGCGACACTCCTCGGCGAGCACGTCGAGATCGATGCCGGAGATTCGGCTCGCGGTGCCCGTGAAGTACCGGTCCACGAGGTCCGGCGAGAGCCCAATCGCCTCGAAGATCTGCGCGCCCTGATAGCTCTGGAGCGTGCTGATCCCCATCTTGCTCATGACCTTGAGCAAGCCTTTGTTGATGGCCTTGATGTACTTCTTCTTGGCCGTCTCGGCGTCTTTCAAGTTCGGGTGCACGCCGTCGCGCACCATCGCGTCGAGGGTCTCGAACGCGACGTACGGGTTCACCGCGCCCGCGCCGTAGCCGATGAGCAGGCAGAAGTGGTGGACCTCGCGCGCTTCGCCGGTCTCCACGATGATGCCGACGCGCATGCGCGTGCCGTTGCGCATCAAGTGGTGATGGACGGCGCCGGTGGCGAGCAGGGTCGGCACCGGCGCGAGCAGCTCGTTCGCGCGATCGATATCCTTCGCGACGAGATCGATCACCTCGGGCTTGGCGTCGAGATCATGATACGACGAGTATGGCAGGCCGCGGCGCGTGGCCCAGTTGCCGACGTTGTCGTACTCGATCTGGACGAGCGCCGAGACGAACTTGCGGCGGTCGCCGATGCTGACCGCCTCCTTGATGTACGGGCTCGTCTTCAGCGCGTTCTCGATCTTCTCGGGCGACAGGTTCTTGCCGCCCGCGGTGATGATGATGTCCTTCTTGCGGCCGGTGATCGTGAGATAGCCGTCGCTGTCGATCACGCCGATGTCGCCGGTGTGCAGCCAGCCGTCCTTGTCGATCGT
>CAYYWA010000028.1:0-28605 GCA_964475255.1 uncultured Sorangium sp. | reverse complement strand
GCCAACGCCCGGCGCCCCGCCCTTGGCGATTCCGCCGGTGCCGAGCCCCATGCCGCCGCTGCCCGTGGGCGGAGCCCCACCGGCGCCGCTCGTGCCCGGCGGCGCACCGCCGGCACCGCCAACGGGCCCCGAGTCGATCGGGTTGATCTGACCACTACAACCGAAGAGAAAAACTGCGAACAGGCTGGAAGCGGTGAGGCGGTTCATGGGCAACTCATGTCGGAGGGTGAGATTCTGCTTTAGAGCGCGCGCTGGACAGCACGCTAATCTGCGCGATCCACGGTGATAGGCAAGCTCGATTGAAGACTCCGTGCTCGGATAGCGATCGAGCGAGAACGGTGCTCCAGGAAAGTTTTGGACGAGTCTCCCTCCTCCAGGAGGGCGAGCACTCCACTGGGTGCGGCGTCGACCGCACCACGAATCAATATCCGAGCGTTCGCGAGTTGGGAACTGTCGATGAGCAATCGATGATGCTCGCATCATCTTGAGAACTAGCGTCGCGTCATTTCCATCGCTGGCCGCGGGTGCGCGCGTGCTCGGGCCGGCTTGCCGGCTCGGGATGCCCGCTCGGCGTGACTCGATGCTCGGCTCGTGTCGGCTCCGCTGCACAGGGTTCTGCGAAAGGCGCGCGTGCGCTCGGCTGCGGTGTGCAGCGACCGTTGGTCCGGGGAGCCCGCTCCCGCACGATGGCTCGACGCTCGCCGCATCTGCTCTCTGCGCGCCGCTCGCTGCGCGTCGAGCGCTGCGGGCGCCCGCCGACGCGATCAAAACGGTCATCCGCGTTTGCGCCCAGATCTAACAGCATCAAAACTCACCGCCGTGACGCGACCGTTCCTCTCCCTGCTCGTCTTCGCGTGGATCGCGAGCGCGTGCGCCCCCGAGCTCGGCGTGGGGACGGCGGCGTGCATCGGCTCCGCGCCGCTCCGAATTCCCGAGGACGCGAGCGATCCGGTCTCGTCGCGGGATCCCGTGGACGCGTGGGAGACGGACTTCGAGAACGGTTTCTGCGACTTCCGTTTCGCGCGCGGAGGGTTCTGCTACGCGAGCCCGGATGCTGCCTACGAGCTCGTGACGTCGCCGGTTCGTTCCGGGCAGCGAGCGGCAGCGTTCTCGGTGACGACCGACCCCGACCTCGATGGGGAGCAGGCGCGCTGCGTGCGTGAGGGCGCGTTGCCCGCGGCCGCATACTATGGTGCGTGGTATTACCTCCCGGCCAGCGCGACGAACGAGGGGAACTGGAACCTCATACATTTCCAGGGCGGCGACGACTTGCACGGGCTGTGGGACGTCTCGCTCGACACCACCGACGACGGCGAGCTCTCGCTCTACGTCTACGACTTCATTCGCCGCGAATTCCGAAGGCCCGCTTCGCCCAGGCCCGTCCCGATCGAGTCGTGGTTTCAGATCGTGTTCTACCTGCGGCGCTCCGCCGATGCGACCGGCGCCGTCGCGCTCTATCAAGATGGCGAGCTGCTCTGGGAGGCGACGGACCTCGTCACGGACGACTCGGACTGGGGCCAGTGGTATGTCGGGAATCTCGCGGATGCGCTGTCGCCCCAGGCCTCCACCGTGTACGTGGATGACATCACGATCCGGACCGCACTCTGATCGGGGAGCGCGTCGCCGAAGGACGCGCGCCATTCGCCTCGCCCTCGGCGCGTTGCTCGCGGCGTTTCCCGCCACGGCATCGGCGCGCGAACGCGTCGAGCTCTCCTGGAGCGCACCCGCGGGGTGCCCACAGGCCGAGGCCGTCCAGCGTCGGATTCGCTCGCTCGCGGGCGATTCGGCGAGCATGACGCGTCGCGTGCGCGTCGCGGGGCGCATCGTTCCGCACGCGGGGCGTTATCGGCTGACGCTCACCGTGCACGAGGGCGGCTCCGTATGGAAACGGACGATGGACTCCGACTCGTGCGCGGATCTCGCCGGCGCCGCCGCGGTCGTGCTCGGTCTCTTCTTCGAGCAGAACCCGGCCATGACGGATGCCACGCCGCGATCGCGTTCGGGCTCGCGGCGCGAGGCTCCGGGAGCGCGTCGGGAGCCGTCCGCGGAACCACCCGCGTCGCCCGACGCGGAGCGCGACGACGCGATGGACGCCGAGCCTCCGAGCACCGACGAGCCTCCGGCAGAGCCTCGAACGGAGCCGGCGCCCAGCCCCGCGCCGCGTCCGTCTCGCCCCGAGACGCAATCACCGGACTTTGGCGAACGACGACGCTGGCACGCGCTGCTCACGGTTCCCGTGGCCTTGCTCGATCTGGGCCCGATTTCGGATTCGGCGTTGACCTACGGTGGCGGCCTCGGGCTCCGCCTCGATGCGTGGCGCGTCATTGCCCTGGGGCGGCTTCCCCGACGAACGACGCTGAGCGCGCGCGATTTCCCGGACGTCGACGTCGAAATCGAACGTCTCGGCGCGGAGCTCTGGGTCTGCCGCGGGTGGCGCGCCGGGCCGCTCGAGCTCGGGCCGTGTCTCAGCGCGGCGCTCGAGCATCGAACCGCGCGCGGCGTCGGTCCCGAAGTCGTCGGTCGCTCCGCGCGAGCCCTGTCCCTGGCACTCGGTGGCGGCGCGGTCGTACAATGGTTTCCGCTCGAGTGGGTTGCCCTCACGGGCACCGCGTTGGTTCGGGTCGAGAGCTCGCGACCCCGCCTCGTCATCGACGGCCTCGGTGAGGTTGCCCGTTTCGGCCCCGCCCAGGTCTCCTTTTCACTGGGTCCTGAGTGGATTTTTTGACGGACACGACCCCCTGCCGCCACTGCTCCGAGGAAGCACGATGACGAGACACGACTCGGCCGCCCGCGCGGCGGGGTCACCGGACCAGATGGAGCAGCGCCCTGTGGCGACCGAGCGAGTGCCGCCGTTTGCTTCCATCTACGAGCAGTATTTCGACTTCGTGTGGGCATCGGCCCGGCGATTGGGCGTGAGCCCGGCCAGTATGGATGACATCGTCCAGGACGTCTTCATCGTGATTCACGCCAAGATCCACACACTAAAAGAGCCGAGCGCGCTCCGCAGCTGGATCTACGGCATCGTGCGGCGAACCGTCAGCGATCACCACCGATCTCAGCGCACGCGTGCGGCGTCGGGAGCCGTGCTCGCCACGGAGCCGCCGCCCGCACCGCCGACGCCCTTCGCGCTGGCCGAGCGCAACGATCGAGTCGAGCTCCTGTGGAGCTTGTTGCAGACGCTGGATCCTGCCAAACGCGAGGTGTTCCTGCTCGCGGAAGTCGAGCAAATGACCGTGCCCGAGATCGCGGAGATTCTTCAGATTCCGTTGAATACGGCGTACTCGCGGCTGCGAGCGGCGCGCATCGCGTTCGAGGAAGCGCTCGCACGACGAACGGGGGAGGGGGAGCGCTAGTCATGTCGAAGCTCGGTCCCGAAGCGCAAGGGCTCGTCGACGCGGCTCGCGACGTGCTGCGGCCCACGACGGCGGATCGCGAGCGCATCCGAGAGGCGCTGCGTGCGCGTCTCGGGAGCGAAGGGGCGTTCGAGCCCGAGGCGCCGGCGCCTCCCGCTGCGGCGCCCGCGGCGAGCGGCATTGGCGCGGCCAAGATTGCGACGGCAGTGATCGTGGGGCTCGCGATCGGCGGGGGTCTGCTCGGGCAAGCGTTGCGCGCCGAGCCCGCGGAAAGCGCGGCTCCTTCCGCCTCGGCGCCCGTCGGGGTCACCGCGCCGAAAGCACCGGTCGTTCCCTCCGAAGCGTCGCCAAGCCCTCCTGCTCCAGCGCTGGCGAGCCCTCCCGCGGGAGTTATCGAGGAACCGGCTCCGCGGCGTTCGTCGGATCACTTGGCGGAGGAGGTGGCGATTCTCTCGCGCGCACAGGCCGAGCTCCACGCGGGGCGTTTCGCCGACGCGCTTCGGATTCTCGGCGAGCACGAGCGACGGTTCCCGGGGGGCACGCTCACGCCGGAGCGTCGCGCCGCGAAAGTTGGAGCGCTCTGCGGTTTGGGGCGCGTCGCGGAGGCCGACGCCGAGCTCGCGCGGCTTTCGCCGGGCTCGCTCCACGCCGAGCGGGCACGCGCGGCGTGCGGAGAACGCTCCGTCCGCTGAGCGCGCTCCTATCGCTCGTTCATCGCTCGTTGCGCGCGCCGAGCGCGAATTCCTCAGGCGTTCGCTTCGGACTCGACCTTCTCCTGGGCATCAGCTCGAGAAAAATTCAGTCTGAGTCTAGATTTCTGTCTTCCCGATTAGTTTCTGCCTTCCCTGACTCGGAAGAACGGTATTCGGGGTCAAAAGGCGCGATTCCCCACCGCAGTCGACGGAATCGCGCGGGTCCCGCCACTGCGCTTCGTGGTCTCATTGGCTCCGCGCGGCTCGCGCGCCTCCGATCGTCGGCAGCCTCGGGTGGCTCGGGCGATGGACTTGCGCTCCGTTCCGCTGATTTCGACGGTGGTCGCGCTGCTCGTCGCGGCCGTCGGTTGTGCGGACGCCTCGGAATCGCCTCCTTCCGAGAAGGGGGCAAACGGTGGCGCCAGCAGCGCGCTCGGTGGTTCGAGCGGCGCGCCTTCGTCGGCTTCGTCGGGTGGCCATGGCGAAGGTTCTGGTGGCGCGCCCGCGATCCCTTCCGGCGGCACGGCGGGCAAAGCCGGCACGAGCGCCGGGGGCGTGTCGGGCAGCGGTGGATCGCTCCAGAATGGCGGCGCTTCGGGATCGGCGACAGCGGGCGAAGGCTCGGGCGGTGTCGTGCCCGCGAGCGGCGGAATGCCTCCTGGAACCGGAGGAGCAACGGGTGGAGCGGGCGGCGACGCGACCGGAACGTCGGGCGGTGCTCCCGCGACCAGCGGTGGAATGGCGGGCAGCGGAATGGCGAACGGCGGTGAAGCGCCGATGGGTGGTGGAGGCAACCAGGCCGGGGCGGGCGGCGACGGTGGTATGGGTGGTAGCTCGATGAGCTGTTCACTGCCGAGCACGTTCCGCTGGCGCTCGAGCGGGATCCTCGTGAGCCCGAAGTCCAACGCCAGTCACAACCTCGTGTCGGTCAAAGACCCGACCATCGTGTTCTTCGACTCGCGCTACCACGTGTACGCGACGACCGCGAACACCGCGGGCAACTGGAACATGGTGTATTTCAACTTCACCGACTGGTCCTCCGCGGCGGACGCGCCGCACTACTACATGGACCAGACGCCGGGGTTCAACGGATACCACTGCGCCCCGCAGGTGTTCTACTTCCGCCCGCACCAGAAGTGGTATTTGATCCAGCAGTCGCAGCCCCCGCAGTACTCGACGACCGACGACATCAGTCGGCCGGAGACGTGGACGCAGCCGAAGAATTTCTTCGCGTCGACGCCGCCCGGGATGCCCGAGCTGCCCATCGACTACTGGATCATCTGCGACGACGCGAACTGCTACCTGTTCTTCACGGGCGACGACGGGCGCCTCTATCGAAGCCAGACCACGATCGACGATTTCCCGAACGGCTTCGGTCCGATCACGGTCGTGCTCCAAGACTCGAACCGCAACAATCTGTTCGAGGGGAGCGCCACCTACAAGATCAAGGGCACGAATCAGTATCTCACGATCATCGAGGCCATCGGCACGAACGGCCGCTACTATCGGGCGTGGACCTCCGACCGCCTCGACGGCGAGTGGACGCCGCTCTCCGGTATGGAATCGAACCCCTTCGCGGGCGCGGCCAACGTCACCTACGAGCCGGGAGCCCCCGATTGGACGAACGACGTGAGCCACGGCGAGCTGATCCGCGACGGCTACGACGAGACGATGACGCTCGACCCGTGCCGCCTCGAGCTCCTGTATCAAGGGCGCGACCCGGCGAGCGGCGGGGAGTACTCGCAGCTTCCCTATCGACTCGGGCTCTTGCGATTGGTGCGCGACTGATGCAGGCGCTGCGTGTTCTTCTCCGCCAAAACGGGCGCTCGTCGAGCCGACGGCTCGAGTGCGGCACCCGCCCCTCGGTGCGCGAAGCCAACGCACGCGGGTGGCGCCGGATCCCGTGCGCCGCGCCGCGAGGCTCATCGCGAGACGATTCGTCGCTCGGCTCTCGCCGGAATGCACCTTCGCACGATTCAGCGAACCGTGCGGGACCAGTTCCGGTATTAACGAAGGATTCGTCGGCGCATCGAATTTCTGGGTTCGGTGTACCGATGTGGAACACTCGTAAGGTTGAGCCCGTGCGGAAACGAGCGATCTGCCGCTTGCGCCCGCGCGGGTTCTCAGGTCTCATTAGAAGGAAGTGACGTTCTTCCGCCACTGCCAGATGTTGGCGAAGCGTTAGCGGACGATCCGCGACTCGAACGGAGGCACGCCCGTGCTCAGATTCCAAGCTCACCCCGGCTCTACCCGTCTCGCCGCGGTCCTCGCCGTCCTGCTCGCAGGGACCGCTGGATGTACGGGAACCATCGAAGCCCCCGACGGGGGCGAGTTCACGGGGGGCGGGGGCCCCATTGGCGCCCAGGGCGGTAGTGGAAACCCTGGCGGCAGCGGCACGGGGGGCAGCAGCATCACCACGCCGCCAACGACTCCGGGAACCGGTGGCAGCACCGGGAGCGGGACCGGAACCGGTGGCACGTCGAACCCCGGTGTGGGTGGCTCGGATCCGACGACCGGCATGCCGACGTCCGGCCCGGCCCCGGTGAACCTCCACGGCAAGCCGATTTACACGCGGTTCTTCCGCCTCACGAATGACCAGTGGGAGAACACCGTCCGCGACATCCTGCGGCTCGACGGGCCCACCGGCGTCTCCGAGGGTTTCCTCGACGCCGTCGCGGGCACGACGGATTTCGACAACAACGAGCGCGTCGTGTTCGTCGACAACACCTCGTGGGCCGATTTCCAGCTCGCGGCGGAGACCGTCGCGGACAAGGTGACGGCGACCGACGCCGCGCTCCAAAACGTGGTCGCCACCACGGACGCGACGACGTTCATCAAGACGTTCGGGCGTCGCGCCTTCCGTCGCGACCTCACCGACGCGGAGGTCAGTGCCTACCTGGCCATCCACAGCGAAGGCTCGATGACGAGCGAGGGCACGCAGAGCGCGTTCACCAAGGGCGCTCGCTACGTGATCTCGACGATGCTCCAGTCGCCCCATTTCCTGTACCGCACGGAGATGGCCGATCCGGGCGCGCCGCTCAGCGGGTACGAGATGGCGGCCAAGCTCTCGTTCTGGATCCGCGACACCACGCCGACGGACGCGATGCTCGACGCGGCGAACACCTTCGCCACCGCCGAGGGCGCCGCGGCCCAAGCCGCCCAGATGCTGGAGGATCCCGCGGCGATCGCGGTGATGCGCAAGTTCCACGCGGCGCTCTACAAGTTCGCCCTGTACGACTCGATCGCGAAGACGGGAGTCGCCGAATACACGGAGGCGATGAACGCGGAGTTCAAGGAGGCGTCGTATCTGTTCTTCGATCGCCTCTTCACGCAGAACCTCGGCGTCCGCGAGATGCTCACTTCCACGACGGCCTTCGTCGGCCCGAACATGGCGAGCATCTACGGGTTGCCCCGATCGGGCAGCGGGATGACGCAGGTCGAGCTGCCCGATCGCGTCGGCTACTTCTCACAAGCACCCTTCTTGGCGCTGTGGGCGCGCAACAACGAGCCGGACTCGATCCATCGCGGTGCGCGCCTGAACCTCGACGTGCTGTGCGCCGACCCCGGGATCCCGAACGTCGATTTGCCCGCCGTGCCGCCGCCCGGGGAGAACGAGACGAACCGCATGGTGGTCACGAAGCTCACTTCGGGCTGCGCGACGGTCTGCCACGGCGAGATCATCAACCCCATCGGTTTCGCTTTCGAGAATTTCGACGGACTCGGCCGTTTCCGCGACACGGACAACGGGCAGCCCGTCGATACGACCGGAATCTACCCGTTCCAGGAGGGAAATCTGTCGTTCTCCGGCGCGCCCGAGCTGATGGGGCACATGGCAAACGGAACGCAGGCCCACCAGTGTTGGGCGAAGAAGATGGCGAGTTACGCGATGCAACGGGACCTCGTGGAGGAGGATCGGCCGCTGGTCGAGGCCCTCGGCGCCGTCAGCCAGGCGTCGGGAGCTTCCTTCAAGCAAGTCATGTTGGCGCTGGTGAAGGCGGACGCGTTCCGGACGCGTGTTGGAGGTGTCCAATGAGTCGCAGGTTCGTGCGTGGGCGGCACACCATCAACCGGCGTGCTTTCTTGTACGGCGCGGGCGGCATCGCCATCGGTTTGCCGTTCCTCGAGGGCCTACCGGAGCGCTCCGCGTGGGCCCAGGATGCCGCGCCGGTGTTCACCTTCTTCCTGGTCGCGGCGTGCGGTGTGGAGCCGAAGCGCTTCTGGCCGGGACAGACCGGCGCGCTCAGCAGCGTGCTCGCCTCCGGCGACAAGGCGGTCAATCACCTCAAGGACCACGCCGAGAACCTGCTCATCATCCGCGGCATCAACTACCCCCAGCAGACTCCGGGCGGCTGCGGGCACGCCGAGGGGTTGTCGCAATCGCTCACCGCGCAACCGGCAAACGGCAGGGGAAGCACGGCGCGCGGCGCCGGCCCCTCGGTGGACTTCGTCATCTCGCGGGCGGTCAACCCCCAGGGGACGGACCCGCTCACGCTCTATGCCGGCAATCTCAACAACGGGTACATCGAGGAGCGCATCTCGTTCGATAGCAACGGCAACGTGCGCGCCGCGACGGACAGCCCGTACAAGCTCTATCAGAGCCTGGTCGGCGTGGCGACGCCGGGCAGCGGGAGCACCGGCGGCGGGAGCACGGGAGGCGGCACGGCGCCGCCCTCGATGACCGACGAGCTGCTTCGCCGGCGCAAGAGCGCGAACGATCAGATCCGCGCGGAGCTCAACTCGCTGATGCAGAGCCCGAAGCTCAGCTCCGACGACAAGCAGCGTCTCCAGCAGCACTTCGAGGCGATCCGCGAGGTCGAGATCAAGATGAGCGATCCGACGAGCCCGGTGGCGATCGCGGGCTGCACGACGGACGGGCTCGATACGGCCGGGCTCGAGGCGGTCAAGTCGTACCGGTACAACAAGACCAACGTCGCGAGCGGCGGGATGGAGAACATCGTCGAGCTGCACATGCAGCTCGTCGCGCTCGCGTTCGCCTGCAACTACAACCGCACGGCGACCCTGCAGTGGGGCGACGGGACCGATGCGACGATTTACGAGGTGCCGTCGAACAAGACCTTGGGCAATTGGGGTCTGCACTTCATCAGTCACCGCGTCGCGTCCGACGCGGCAATCGGCCAGAACGCGACGGCCGAGGCCGCCCATGCCGAAATCGACGCGGTGCGGATGCAGACGCTCGCTCGCGGGTTGAATCACTTCCGCGACCGCGGCCTCGCCGACAAGTGCGTGGTGCTCTGGACCAACCACGTCGCCGAGGGCAACCACGTCATGCGCAACGTTCCCCACATCATCTGGGGCAACGGCGGCGGCTACTTCAAGCAAGGCCAGTACGTCGACGCCGGGGGCGTCCAGAACGGCAAGCTCTTGAACATGGTCATCACGGCCGCGACGGGGAACTCCTCCCCGAACTTCGGCTCGAGCGGCGGCGGCGAGATCCAGGCCGCGAAGGCCTGATCCGCCAAGCGACGGGCACTCTGTTCCTCGACGGAGTGCCCGGGCTGCGGTCCGTGTCGAACGGAGTGCCGCGTGGGGAGGGGCCCCGCCGAGCTCACTTCGGCGGGGAGGAGCGGCGGCGCGGCGCGCTCCGGCGCTCGGAGGGCGGCGTTGACGCCGTCGGCGTGAGGCCGAGCCGCGTGGCGAGGTGATAGAGATTGCTGCGGTGCATGCCGAGATCGCGGGCAGCGGCGGCCCACACGCCGCCACGCCGCGCGAGGGCTTCGCGAATCGCGGCGAGCTGAAACTGAGCCGTGCGCTCCCGGAGCGTTCCCTCCTCGAACGGCTGGGAAGCCGGAGGGCTCGAAGGCGGCGTGCTGTCGACGGCGACGGGCGAGCCGTCGAGGTGCTCGACGCCGATCCACAGGGGAACGTCCGGGCTCCCTGTGTGCCCGGCCCGCAGCACGGCGCGGCCGATGGCGTTCTCGAGCTCGCGGACGTTCCCGGGCCAGCTCGCGCGCAGCAGGTGCTCGGTTGCTCGCTCCGTGAACCGCACGGGACCCGTGCCCAGGCGGCGCCGCGCGACGTCGGCGAAGTGGGCCGTGAGCAGCGGGATGTCCTCGCGGCGTTCCCGGAGCGCCGGCACCCGCAGCGGAAACGCCGCGAGGCGGTGAAAGAGATCCGCACGGAAGCGTCCGCGCTCGACCTCGCGTTGGAGATCCCGGTTCGTCGCGGCGACGATGCGCACGTTCACTCGACGCAACCGGTCGGAGCCGACCCGCTGAATCTCTCCGTGCTGGATCGCGCGCAAGATCTTTGGCTGCACGGACAGCGGCATCTCGCCGATTTCGTCGAGGAACAGCGTGCCGCCGTCTGCCGCTTCGAAGCGTCCGGGACGATCGCGGTGAGCGCCGGTGAAGGCGCCCGCGAGGTGACCGAACAGCTCGCTCTCGGCGATCGCCTCGGGCAACGCCGCGCAGTTGACGTGAACGAGCGGCGCGTCGCGACGCGACGAAGCCGCGTGAACGGCGCGCGCCACGAGCTCCTTGCCCACGCCCGTCTCGCCGGTGATGAGCGTCGCGAGGTCCGACGCGCCGACGATCCGGATCTCCTGGAGCAAGGCGCGCATCGCCGCGCTGGTTCCGAGGATGCGCGCGTTGGCCGCGAGCTCGCTCGCGGACGGATCGCGAAGCGCGTCGCGGCGAAGCGCCGCTCGACGCTCGAGCGCGTCGACGAGGGTGCTCGTGCGGAGCGCGGCGCCCGCGAGGGCCGCGAGCGCACCGAGAAACGGCGCCTCGATGTCGTCGAACGCATCGAGCGCGAGGGCGTCCAGCGTGAGCGCCCCGACCACCTCGTTCCCCTCGGTCAGGGGACAACCGATGCAGGAGTGCACCGCGACGAACGGTGTCGTCTGCGCGAGGAGCTCACCGTCGAACGGCTCCGGCAGCGGTGAGTCGACCGGAAACTGCACGGGCTCCGTCGACCGCAGGACGACGTCGAGGCGGGCGTGTGCCGCCCGCGGGTAGCTCCGCGTCAGCGCGGACGAGCGCAGCCCGCGCGCGGCGAGCGGTACGAGCACGTCTCCCTCGCGGCGCAGCAAGCACATCGCGTCTGCCGCCACGGCGCGGGAAACGGCGTCGAGCAGACGCGCGTAGCGATCCTCGGGCGAGAGCGGCGCCGTCAGATCGCGCCCGATGTCGCGCAGGACGTCGAGCCTGAGGGAGTGCTGCGTTTCCGACAACGCGTTGCCATTACTACAACGCGGAAAGTTGTGCACTCGACAACTTGAGCCGCCCTTGCGGCGGCCTTCGAGCCGTTTCGTGCGCAAAACGAGGTGGCACCGTTCGTGCTTGCGCGGGCGCACGAATGCTTTCGCTTCGTGCCTCCGCCGCGGCTTGC
This sequence comes from uncultured Sorangium sp., assembly GCA_964475255.1. Taxonomy (GTDB): domain Bacteria; phylum Myxococcota_A; class Polyangia; order Polyangiales; family Polyangiaceae; genus PMG-095. The sequence goes on along the minus strand of CAYYWA010000028.1, from coordinate 17,210 downwards.
GCCCGACTCGCCTCGATTGCTGCCTTGGCGCTCATCGCGGGCGTCGCTTGTCGAGACGCTCCGAGCGCAGCCCCGATGGCGCGGGGCCAGGAGATCTACCAGCTCTGCTCGCAGTGCCACGGGCCGCTCGGGCAGGGAAATGAGTCGCTCCAGGCCCCCGCGATCGCCGGGCAGCACGCCTGGTATGTCGCGGCGCAGCTCCAGAAATTCAAGCAAGGGATCCGTGGCAAGCATCCCGACGATGCGGCCGGCCTGCGGATGCGCCCGATGGCGCTCGCGCTGAAGAGCGACGCCGACATCGCGGCGGTCGCCGACTACGTCGCGAGCCTGCCCGTGACGCCGCCGTCCCGAACGCTCCCGAGCGGAAGCGCCGAGAAGGGCAAGGCCTTGTACACGGCCTGCGCCACGTGCCACGGCCCGGACGGCGCCGGCAACGCCGAGATGAAGGCTCCGGCGCTCGTGCGCACGAACGACTGGTATCTGCTCTCGCAGCTCCACAAGTTCAAGGGGCGCGTCCGCGGAGCGAGCCCGGAGGACGCGGAAGCCGCGCTGATGCTGCCCTGGGCGATGAGCCTCACCGACGAGCAGGCCATGAAGGACGTGCTCGCCTACGTGGGAACGCTGCGCTGATGCGGCCACGCCCGTCCTCCTCGTATTCGAAGCGACTCGCCATGACGGCCAACGACGACTCCGACTCCCTCGCCAAGCGCGCGTTCGTCCTCACCATCGTAGGCACTCTGATCTACGCCCTGTGCGTCTACGCCTTCGTGCTCCGAGGGAACTCGAGCACCGCGTCGCCGCCCAACACGGAGCAGGCGCCGTGATGAGCGGCTACCCGAGCGCGGCGTCGTCGTACGCGGGCGACATCGACGGCCTGATCCTGTTCATCGCCGTTCTGGTCTTCTTCTGGGGCATCCTCGTCGAGCTCATCTTCTTCGGTTTCATCTTCAAGTTCCGCGAGAAGAAGGGGCAGAAGGCCCAGTACGTGACGGGCGAAGACAAGCGACAGAAGCGCTGGATCTCCATCCCGCACGCGCTCGTCTTCGTCTGCGACGTCTTCATCATCATCGCCGCCGTGCGCGTCTGGGCCGACGTCAAGCAGACCCTGCCCAAGCCCGACGCCACCGTGCGCGTCATCTCCCAGCAATGGGCCTGGACCTTCGTGCATCCGGGTCCCGACGGCGCGCTGGACACCGCCGACGACATCACCACCGTGGACGATCTCCACCTCGAGCTCGGCAAGACGTACCACTACGAGCTCGAGTCGAAGGACGTGGTCCACAGCTTCTCGGTCCCCGCGTTCCGTCTGAAGCAGGACGCGGTGCCCGGGCGGACCATCCGCGGCTGGTTCCGCCCCATCCAGGAAGGAACGTTCGACGTTCAGTGTGCCGAGATCTGCGGCATCGGTCACGGCTTGATGCCCGCGATCGTGAAGGTCGAGTCCCCCGCCGAGCACGCTCGATGGATGGAGGAGGCCGGCCGGGGAGCGCTCGCCGCCGCGCCGCGTTTGCGCGCCCCTTAGTCGTCTAAAACCATCATGGCTCAACCTGCAATCGAAGAGACGCCCGGCTCCGGCACGCGGCACGCCGAGGAGACGTCCGCGCCGCCCGCCGGGCACGGCGAGCACGAGGGGTTCGTCAAGAAGTACCTGTTTTCGACGGATCACAAGATGATCGCGAAGCAGTACCTCTTCACGGGCATGTTCATGGCGCTCATCGGCGCCTTCATGGTCTACGCCTTCCGGGTACAGCTCGCGTTCCCGGGCAGCCACGTGCCCGGCTTCGGCGTCGTCGGTCCGAACGAGTACAACGCGCTCGTCACCAATCACGGCTCCATCATGGTGTTCTGGGTGGCGATGCCGGTGCTGATCGCGGCGTTCGGCAACTACCTGATCCCGCTGATGCTCGGCTGCGACGACATGGCGTTTCCGCGCCTGAATCGCCTGTCGTACCAGGTGTTCTTCTTGAGCGTGGTCGTGCTGTTGATCTCGCTCTTCGTCCCGGGCGGCGGCTTCGGGGGCGCCTGGACGGCCTATCCGCCGCTCTCGTCGAAGGCCGAATACAGCCTCACGCCGCTCGGCTCGACGCTTTGGCTTTGCGCCGTCATCCTCGAGTTCGTCGCCTTCCTGATCGGCGGGATCAACTTCGTCACCACGACGATGAACTCGCGCGCGCCCGGGATGAAGCTCTACGACATCCCGATCGTGGTCTGGATGATCGTCATCGCGACGCTGGTGTTCATGGCCTCGGTCGGGCCGCTGGTCGCGGGCGCCGTGATGCTGCTCTTCGACCAACTCCTGGGCACCGCGTTCTACGACCCGACGCGCGGCGGCGATCCGCTGCTCTGGCAGCACTTGTTCTGGTTCTTCGGGCACCCCGAGGTCTACGTCGTGCTCCTGCCGGCGTGCGGCATCGTGGCCGAGGTGATCACCGCCTTTTCGCGGAAGAAGCTGTTCGGCTACAAGACGGTGCTCTACACGGCGTTCGCCACGGGGATCGTCAGCTTCTTCGTGTGGGCGCACCACCAGTTCGTCGCCGGCATCGATCCGCGCATGGCCAACGTGTTCACGGCGACGACCGTGATCATCTCGCTCCCGGTGGCGGAGATGATCTTCGTCTACGTGGCGACGCTCTACGGCGGCTCGATCCGGCTCACGACGCCGATGCTGTGGGCGCTCGCGTTCATCGCGGAGTTCATCATCGGCGGGGTGACGGGCCTGTTCCTCGGCGCGAGCGGCTCGGACATCTACCTGCACGACACGTACTTCGTGCTGGCGCACTTCCACTACACGTTCGTGCCCATCGCGATCATCTCCGTCTTCGCCGGGATCACCTACTGGTTCCCGAAGATGTTCGGGCGCCACATGAACGAGACGCTCGGCAAAATCCACTTCTGGGGAACGATCATCCCGTTCAACGGCATCTTCATCCCGCTCTTCCTTTTGGGTCTCGCGGGCCAGCACCGGCGAATCTACAGCTACGAGGGCTTCCCGGAGCTCGCGCGGCCCGAGCTGCAGCAGCTCCGCATCATCGCGACGGTCAGCCTGATCGTGATGCTGTCGTTCCAGCTCGTGTTCCTCTTCAACTTCGTGAGGAGTATGCTCCGCGGGCGAACCGCCGAGCGCAATCCGTGGAAGGCGAATACGCTCGAGTGGGTCGCCGCTTCCCCGCCGCCGCACGGTAACTTCGAGACGATGCCCGTGGTGTACCGCGGACCGTACGAGTACAGCGTCCCCGGTCGGGACGAGGACTACTGGCCCCAGAATCAACCCGCATGAAACCGATCGCAACCACTCGCAGCGCTACCGGGATCCCGACCGGAAGATTGGCCGTCTGGTGGCTGATCGCGTCCGAGATCGTCATCTTCGGAGGGCTGCTCGCGTCCTACGTGATGCATCGAATCGGGCACGCGGAGTTCGGCGACTACGCGGCGCACACGAACACGTGGGCGGGGGCGTTCAACACCCTCGTCCTGCTCACGTCGAGCCTCTCGGCGGTGTTGGCGCACGAGGCCGCGGAGAAGCGGGACGGCCCGCGGGCGGCGCGAATGCTCCTCTTCACCATTCTGGGCGGCGCGGTGTTCTTGGTCGTGAAGGGCTTCGAGTGGACGACGGAGATCCGTCACGGCTTCACGATCACCACGAACATGTTCTGGTCGTTCTACTACACTGCCGCGGGGCTGCATGCGCTGCACGTCATCGCCGGGATGATCGCCATGGCGTTCGTGGCGCGCGGCGCGCTGGCCAACCGCGAGCTCCAACGCGTGGAGCTCGTCGGCAATTACTGGCACTTCGTGGACATCGTCTGGATTTTCCTGTTCCCTCTGCTCTACATCGCGAAATGACCACTCTGCCCACCGAACGGCACGAAGAAGAAGCGCCCCGCGCGTCCGGCGAGGAACCTCGCCCCGCGGAGGCGCACGGGGCCGAGCACGAGCACGCGCACGCGAACCCCGTGAAGGTCTGGGCCATTCTCTGCGTTCTGTTGGTGGTGAGCGTGGTGGGGCCCATGGCCGAAATCCGGATCGTGACGTTGATCACGGCGTTCGGCATCGCGGGCGTGAAGGCCTACCTCGTCGCCAAGCACTTCCTCCACCTCGGCGCCGAGCGGCGGTACATCGCCTATGCGCTCGCCGTGTCCGTGGCGTTCATGGTGCTCCTCTTCGCCGGGGTGGCGCCGGACGTCATGGAGCACCACGGCCGAAACTGGAAGAACGTCGCTGCGGCGAAGGAGGTCGAGCGAGCTCTGCACGAGGCGGCGAGCGATGAGCACTGAGCCTGGCTCCGCGGCAATTCCGGGAGGAACGGGCGAGGTGGTCGCGTTTCCGGTGCCGCCCCGGCGGCGCCCGATCGCCTCGAGCGGCGTCATCGGCATGACGCTGTTCGTGATAGCGGAGACCATGTTCTTCGCCGGCTTCGTGAGCGCCTTCACGATCGTGAAGACCACCGCGCTCACGCCGTGGCCGCCGCCGAATCAGCCTCGTTTGCCGATCGAGAGCACCGCCGTCAACACGCTCGCGCTCCTCGCGAGCGGCGTGGTGCTGTTCTTCGTCAATCGCCGCTTCGTCCGCGATGGCGTGCTCGCGGTGCGCCAGCTCGTGGCGTGCGCCGTGCTCGGTACGTTCTTCATCGTGTTTCAGGGCGCGGAGTGGGTCGCGCTGCTGGCTGAAGGGTTGACGATGAAGTCCTCGACGCACGGCGCATTCTTCTATCTCATCGTCGGAGCGCACGGTCTCCACGCGCTCGCGGCGCTCGGTGGGCTCTTCTGGGCGGTGAGGCGCGCGCGCCGCGGAGCGCTGTCGGCGGGCGCGTTCTCGACGGTTCAGGTGTTCTGGTACTTCGTGGTCGCGCTCTGGCCCGTGCTCTACTGGAGGGTGTACTTGTGATCGCGCGTCGTTCGGCCGCGCGCGCGGCGCTGCTCGCCGTTGCTCTCTCGACCGTTGCCGGGGCCGCGGCGGCGTGCCCCGTCTGTTTCGCCTCTCGAGGCGCCGACAATCGGGACGCCTTCGTCGGGACGACGATCTTCATGTCCGCGCTTCCGCTCCTCTTGGTGGGCGCCTTCGTGTGGTGGGTGGCTCAACGCATTCGCCGCCACGAGCTCCGCGCCCCCGACGGCCGCCCCAGCCAGGTCCCGTGAATTCAGCCGCGCGCCTTCCGTCGGTGGACGGAGCCGCGCACCAGAGAGGCCCACGAAGAACCATGAACGAGAAACGCTTCACCCTTTCGATTTCGGCTTGTATCTCGGCGCTGCTCGCCGTCTCCGCCTGCAGCAAGGAACAAGCGCCTCCGCCCGCGGCCGAACAGGCCCCCGTCGCCGCTCAGGCTGCGCCCGCAGCGCCCGCAGCGACCACGGCTGCGGCAGCCGCCGGAGCAGCGCTCCCGGGTGGGAGCGAAGCCAACAAGATCTTCAAGATGCGCTGCGTGGTGTGCCACGGAGAGAAGGGCCACGGCGACGGGCCCGGCGCGGCCGCTCTCAAAGTGAAGCCCCGCAACTACAGCGATGCCGCGTGGCAGCAGTCGGTCACGGACGCCGACATCGAGGCGATCATCGTCAAGGGCGGAGCAGCCGTCGGCAAGGATCCCGGGATGCCCGGCAATCCGGATCTCGCGAGCAAGCCCGATGTCGTCCGGGGTCTTCGCGAGATCGTGCGGAGCTTCGGCCCGGCCCCCGCCGAGGCTCCCGCAGGCTCCGCCTCCGCCGCGGCCGCGCCCGCGGGCTCGGCGCCGTAGGCAGAGCCGCGGGCGAGCGTCGAGGACATCGTCCGACCTTCGCTCTGCGCGAGACGAGCTCGAGGAGGGCGGGCTCTCTCCATCATCCCATCGGGGGGAGCGCCTTTGCCGTCGACGCGCGTTTCTCTGCGCGCGTCGGCGTCCTCGGCGCGCTGCGAGCTCGTTCCGTCGTCTCCCGAACGGAGATCGACGAGGCGATCGCGAGAGAGCGCGTCGGAAGCGTTTCGGCTCGGCGCGCGAGCGAGGCGCGCGCGAGTGACGCGCCCGCCGCGATCCGCCTCGCATCCCTCGTCGTTCTCCTTCCGCACGCTCGGCGCGTCTCTCACCGTTTGTCGCTCGAGGCGAGCCCTCGCGTCCACCGCCTTCGCGCGCGTCGTGCTCGCGAGAGCACTGTCGCGGCGCGCTCGGACCGCAAGAGCGTCGGCAAGTCCGCTTCGGTCTCCGAATCGGGGGCGTCCCGATACGGTGGGGCGCCGCTTGGCATGTCGGCTGCTGAGACATCGGACTCATGCGAACGAAACGACTACCGATCGCAATGGCCGTTGTCATGGGCGCGGCTGCGTGCGCGAGCGCCGACGAGGTCGGCTCACCCGACGAGAGCGCAGACGAGCTCGGTGAGGAGTTTCGCTGGGGCAAAGGGCGAAAGCACCCACCCAAGCGTTTCGACCACGGGCTGCCCCCGAAGCTCGTGGCAAAGGGCAAGAAGATCTTCCGATTCGAGACGTACGGCGACGAGCAGCTGTGGACCGACGTGTTGCGGATGCACGAGGTGATCGCGAGCTCCGTCAGCCCCGAGCTCGCGTTGGCCGTCGGTTTGAAGGTCGACTCCGAGGCGCTGCCGCCCGGCATCCTCGAGACCGCGGATCTCACGGATCCCGCGACCACGGTGGCGCTGATCGGGCTCAACGCCGTGGTCGGCGTCGTCGGCGAGGTCTCGCGGGCGGGAAAGCTCCGGAGCGTGGGGATCACCTGCGCGCTCTGCCACTCGACCGTCGACGACTCGGTCTTGCCGGGCATCGGAAGGCGCCTCGACGGCTGGCCCAACCGCGACCTCGATCCCGGCGCGATCATCGCGCTCTCGCCGGCCCTCACCGACGAGCAACGCGCCGTCTACGAGTCGTGGGAGCCAGGATTTTACGATCCGCGGTTCAACATCGACGGCATCAACGGTCCCGTGCTGATTCCGCCCGCCTATGGTCTGGCCGGCGTGTTGCTCGAGACCTACACCGGCGACGGCCCGATCTCGTACTGGAACTCCTACGTCGCCGTCACGCAGATGGGCGGCCACGGGACGTTCATCGACCCGCGGATCGGCGTCCGCGTCATCCAGTTTCCCGACCGCGTGACGCCGAGGTTGCCGGCGCTGCTCGCCTATCAGCTCAGCCTCGAGGCGCCCGAGCCGCCGCCCGGCAGCTTCGATCCCGACGCGGCTCGGCGCGGCCGCGGGGTGTTCAGGGGTGAGGGGCGTTGCTCGACCTGCCACGAGGGCAAGCTGCTCACCGACGCCAACCATCGACTCCACGCGCCGAGCGACACCGGCATGGATCCCGAGTACGCGTCGCGCAGCGCGACCGGCCTCTACCGCACGACGCCCCTGCGCGCGCTGTGGCAACACCCGCCGTACTTCCACGACGGGAGCGCGGCGACGCTCCTCGACGTCGTCGATCACTACGACTCGTTCCTCGGCCTCGGTCTCGACGAAAACGAGAAGAGCGACCTCGTCGAGTACCTGAAGACGCTCTGATACTCCACGGGTGGGACCGCCCAACCCTCGAACGCCTCGGGTACTCGCCCTAACCGACGGCCGCGGCCGAGCGCCGCTCGAAGCGGGAGGTCGGGGGCGGCCGTCTTCTTTTCTCGCGGGCGGGGTGCCGCGCGCGGAGCGCGGCGCGGGATCAGCTCTCGCAGGCGGCCTGGTAGGTGGCAAGCTCGCTGTCGCACGCGTCGTTCGCGGCGTCGCAGGCGATCTCGTTGTCGAGCACGCACTGGTAGTAGGCGTCTACCGCTGCCTGGCAGCTGGCTGGAGCCTGCGAGAAGGCCCCACAGATCTGTTTGCAGTCGTCGGTCGAGAGGAGGCCGCACATCCCGGCTTCCTGCGCGTCACACACCGCGTCGCACGCTTCCGTTCCACCGGGGCCATTCTCTTCCCCGTCGGCGCACGCCGGCATCAGGAGCGCCAGCGCGCCGAGCACGAGCATCGCCGTCTTGGGCAGCCTCACCATCAACGAAGAACCGATCATCGAAGAGCCTCCAGGTGACTCTACGGCGCGGCGCGCCGGAACCTTGCCCGGGGTCGCTCGGTGTTCCCCTTCGATTTGTGGGAAAGCCGCTCGGGTGCACCTTCATCGGCAGCGGACATCGCCCTGCACGCCGGCTACACTTCGAGCGGCCGGAAGCGTCCTCGAGCGCGAAGCCAAAAAAGGGCTGCATGGATTCCAAGCACAGCGACTTCTATCAAGAGATCCGGCGGCGCATCGCCGCCTGGCTGAACGAAAAGGGGGAGGGCTTTCGGCACGCGCAGATCCTCCTCTTGGCGCCCGACCTGTTCCATCTCTTGTGTCGACTCGCCCTCGATCCGCGTGTGCCGGCCTCGCAAAAGGCGCGGCTCGCGACGGCCATCGCCTACTTCTTCTCGCCGATCGATCTCGTCCCGGAGGCGTTCGTCGGGCCGCTCGGCTACCTCGATGACGTCGTGCTGTCCGCCTACGTTCTGAACGGGCTCATCAACGCGGGCCACGGTGAGCTGGCGAAGGAACACTGGGCTGGCGACGGCGATCTCTTGGCGTGGATTCAGCACGTGCTCCTCGTCGCCGAGGAAGCGATCGGACCGGCGCGCTGGGAGAAGATCCGATCCAAGCTCGGCCGATGAAACATTGGTTCGCGCGCGCGCGAACCCGATTCGTTCGGATCGCGTAGATCAGAAAGTTGCAATGGAGGCTCATTCGAGCACCGAGCCTCGACGCCGAACTTTCGTCCTCCCAGCGCAAAGCTTGCGCGCCACTCTTCGGGGTTGGAGCGCTCCTCGTCGAGGCGGCGCCGTTCGGCGTCGATTGGAGCCTCGAAACACACGCGCAACACGAGGCACGCGCATTGCAGCCCGGCGCGAGCATGGCGTTGGCGCGTGCGTATTCGATGCTCGGGGGGCTGGTCTGGTTGGTGGCGTGTGGACCGCAGCCCGCGGAAGAGGCGCGCTTCGATCCCGGCAAACACCTGCGGCTCGCCGAAGCCGTCGATCTCGATCCGGACCCGCACGTCACCTCCGTGAAGCTCCGTGCTGCGCCCGCCTCCATCGAAATCCTCCCCGGCATCACGACCGAGGTCCTGGCGTACTCGAACAGCTTGCCGGGGCCGCTGATCCGCGCCAAGCGCGGGGATCGCGTCCACATCGAGTTCGAGAACGGCCTGAGCATTCCGACCACGGTTCACTGGCACGGGATGCGCGTCCCGAACGACATGGATGGCGTGCCGCACCACGGGCCGCTGCTCGTTCAGCCCGGCAACGGCTTCATTTACGACTACATCGCCCTCGACGCCGGCCTCTACTGGTACCACCCGCACCACTATTCGCTCGAGACCATCGGCGCTGGGCTCTACGGTCCGTTGCTGGTCGACGATCCCGACGACCCGCCGGAGCTCGGCGACGAGGTCGTGCTCGTCCTCTCGGACATCAGCCTCGACGAGAACGGGGCGCTCTATCATCACCCGAACGATCGCGACACGGTCGCGGCCGGTCGTGACGGGAACGTCGTGCTGGTCAACGGTCGCGAGAGGCCGCGGCTCGAGGCATTGAGCGGCCGCCGTCAACGCTGGCGCATCGTGAACAGCGCGCGCTCCCGGTACTTTCGCCTGAGCTTGCCCGGGCACACCTTCCTCCAGATTGGCAGCGACGGCGGGAGGATGGAGTACCCCATGGAGGTCGCCGAGCCGCTGATCGTGCCCGGAGAGCGTCTCGATCTCCTCGTCGAGCCGCGCGGCGAGCCCGGGACGGCGCTCGAGCTACGCGCGCTCCCCGTCGCCCGCGGCAGCTCGCTGCCCCAGTCCGAGCTGGTCGTGCTGCTCGACGTGGATTTCGTGGGTGTCGGTTCCTCGCCGCCCTTGCCGGATCTCAAGCGCTCCCTGGTTCCGATCGACGCCCGCGGCGCCGCGACGGTGGAGATCGGGCTCACCATGGGCGAGACCAACGGCGTCGTGGAGATGGGCATCAACGGCATCCCGTATCAGAGCTCGACGCCACTCCATGCTCGCGTGGGGGAAACTCAGGTGCTTCGCGTGAAGAGCGAGAGCGCCTTCTCACACCCCTTCCATCTCCACGGCTTCGTCTTCCAGGAGCTCGATGCGGCGCGCGTGCCGGTGCATCCCATTCAGCTCAAGGACACCATCGAAGTGCCGCCTCTCGGTATCAAAGAGCTCGCCGTCACGTACGACGACCGCCCTGGGACGTGGATGTTCCACTGTCACATCCTCGATCACGCCGAGGCCGGCATGATGGGCGAGCTCGTCGTGTCGCCTTGAGGTCGCGGCGCACTGCGCGGCTGGCGCCGCGCGTGGGCGCTCCATTCCCGGAATGGGAGCAGCGCTCGCCCTGTTCGCTGCTCACCGTTCGCCCCTACCGCTCGCCGGTGCCCCGTCTCGTTCGCGCCTCTTGCGCGGTCATCGTCTCGGCGGTTGCGGGGCGTTCCGGTGCTTCTGCTTTGCCCGAACTGTCGATGCGCGCACAGCTACCACCAGTCGTCGACAGCCGAAGCGAGGCTTCCGAGCTGCTTGCGAAAGCGAAGGTCCGCTCCGGGGTTCGCTCGGCTCTATGCTGATGTCGCTCGACGAGCGCCGGCACAGTCGGGCGTGAGCGCGCCGTCAGCGCGCGGCCGCGCCGGCCTCTGCTTCCCGGATCAACGAGCGGACACGCCGTGCGTACGGGCCGCTGTCTGGGCGCGCCAGGAAGCTCTTACCGAGGCGCAGGGCCGCCTCGCGGTCGCCTTTCTTGGCGAGCGCCTCGATGCGGAGCACGGTGGCTTCGCTGTTCAGGTGCCGCTTGGGAAAGCGCGCCGTGTACTCATCGAGGAGCCGCACGGCGAGCGGGGCGTTTCCACGAGCCAGCGCGTCGCGAGCGCGATCGATCGCCGCGAGCTCGAGCGCGAGCGAGTCAGCTTCGCTCGCTGCCACGCGCGGCGGTAGCACCCGCTTCGAGGGCGCTACGGGTTCCGCCTTCGCAGGTTCTTCCTGTTCCCGGATCGCCTCGGGCGCGGGCGCGAGGGGTGCCGTTCGTTGCGCCAGCTGCGGCGCGGGCGCCTGCGGTGGCTTTTGCGGTTCTGGCGCGTCCGGTGAGAGCGCGCTCACTCCCGCCCAGATCGCGACGGCGCCCAAAGTGCTCACTGCGGCGCCGAAGCCGAAAGACGACAACAGGCCGCCCGCCTTGGTTGCTTTTACTCCCGCAACCACCGTCGTCGCCGCGATGACGCCGCCACCGATGCCGAGCCCCGCCAAAATGCGCTGTCGTGCGCCCGGCGCCATCGCATCGCGGCGACCCGCGAGCAGGAGCTCCATCTCGAACGGAGTCGCTCCTTCTTCGATGAGCGGCAGAGCATCAGTCATCGTTGCCTACCCGGCGAGCGCGGGAGCACTCGCAAGCGCGCGTCCGGAGCAGCGAGTGTTCGACGAACGCGCCTCATGCACTTCGTGACTGTACCACGCATGCACAGAAGCAGGCGCACCCGTTTTTGCGCTCGGACGTCGATTGATCGCGCTCTCCAGAGCCCGAAAAAAGACAAATACGAACGTTGGGTGTCCGGGCATATACGTTCCGCGCCCTGTGTGATCGAGGAGCGCGCGCGTGCTCTCGCACGCGCCCAAGAGCGGCTCGAGACTGAATCCCCACTCGTTCGTTTTCGGATCACATCCAGAGCGACGAACGGTTCGGAGCGCGCCGAAGCATGCGGAAAACAGCGGCGAGCAGCGCACCCGCGTCGGAATCTCGGTCCCGGCCGTCCCCTCCGGCGTCAACCCGAAATCGGGACTGCGACACGAGGCCAGAGTGCGCTCTGTCACACCGATTGGCCTTCGAGAGCGACCAACGGTCCGGAACGCGCCGAAAAATGCGGAAAATAGCGCCGAGCCGAGTGCCCACGTGGAGAGAGCCCTCGCCGAGCTCGCTTCGGCGGAGAGAAGCGGCGCGAGCCGGCTCTGCGAGAAAGGGCTGGAACGCCGATCAGCCAAAACTGATCGGCGTTCTAGCGGATCGACCCCGCTTCGCAGAGGGGACGCGCGTGCCCCCTCTCGGCGGGCATGGACGCCGCGCGAACGCTTCTCTCGGAGGCCGTTGGGGGGACGCTCTCCCGTTGCTCGTCCCTGTGCCTGGGGCCCATCGGCCTCGAGTCCGCGCCGAGCCGAGGGCCCCCTGTCGACGAGACCACGAGAACGAGGGGCGTTCCCACTGCTACGTTCAGGGTGTCAGCTTCCGTTGGCAGCGGCCTCGTGCCGTTCTGCTCGTCGAACTGCGACGCTCTGCTCGTGTTGAACTTTTCGCGTAGCAACGGTCTCCCGGAGCGGTTGGGAGCCCCCGAATTCGCGTTGGAATCCAAGATTCCACTCGGATGGGTGGCAAAAGAAACTCGCTCGCAATCGCACGCCCACAATCAAATACGTCGCTCGCAGTCGGGGGCATATGGTGATGCGCGTACACGTATTCGGGTCCACGGGTACTTCTCGTGAAGGAAAAAAAGTACATCCACCCTAGGGAGCGATCGTCGTCATGAGAGAAAAGCGGTTCTTGGTTGCTCTAGGAGCACTATCCGCGGCGCTCGCCGCGTGCGGGCCGGCGGAAATCGGAGCCCCCCCGGGAGAGCCCTCTGCTGGCAACACTGGCAGTAACCCGCCCGCAAACGGTACTGGCGGCGCAACGGGCACCGGCGACCCCGGCGCGACGGGTGGCTCGACCACGAACCCGGGGCAGGGCGGAGGCGAACCCGGCACCGGCGCGGGCGGCGGGACGACGACCCCGGGCCAGGGAGGCGCGGGCCCCTCGAACGGTGGCTCCGATCCGGGGGTTGTCGGCTCGGACTGCGTTCCGGGCATTCCGGCCACCACGCAGCTCCCGCGTCTTCAGAACCGGCAGTACGACGCCGTAATTCGCGACCTCGTCGGTATCACGGGCCTGGCGGCCAATGGCAATCAGCCCCCGTCGGCGCTTCTCACCGTCGACTTCGACGGTCCGATGAACGGCGATGCCTGGCGCCTGTACCAGTCCGCCGCGGAGATGATCGCCGAAGAGGTGATGACGGGGCCGAACCGGTCCAAGTTCATCGCGTGTGATCCGGCCGCCGCCGGCTGCTTGACGGACACGATCCGCGCGTTCGGGCGCAAGGCCTTCCGTCGGCCGCTGACCGACGCGGAGGTGGCGCGCTTCGAGAAGCTCGGCCAGACGACGCCTCCGGGCACGCCGGAGGAGGTCGCGCAGGCCACCCTCGCCGCGTTCCTCGTGTCGCCCTCCTTCCTCCTGATTCCGGAGCTCTCGAACGAGGTCGAAGGCACCGCCATCAAGCTTTCGCAGCATGAGGTCGCGGCTCGGCTCTCTTTCATGCTCTGGGGTTCCATCCCGGATCAAGAGCTGAACGACGCCGCCGATGCGGGCATGCTCTCGACGAAGGACCAGATCCTGGCCCAGGCGCAGCGCATGCTGACGGTTCGCGAGAAGGTCAGCCCCGTGCTGGCCTCGTTCCACCGCGTCGCCTGGTCGGGCGACGACGGCACGCCGACCTCGCACTGGTGGAAGATCAGCCACGACGGCAATCCGCTCTACCAGGAGACCGCGAAGGCCACCTACAGGGCGGAGATCGACCGCTTCTTCGAGGACGTGGCGTTCTCGGGCGGCTCTTTCAAGGACCTTTTCCTGAGCCCGGTTGCCTACGTCAACCAAGACACCGCCGCCATCTACGGGCTCGATCCGGCCGGTTTCGGTCCCGAGCTCACGCGGGTGGAGCTCGATCCGGCGACTCGGCCCGGCTTCATGACGCGCGTCGGCTTCTTGAGCTCGTTCGCGCACGAATCGTCGACGAGCCCGATCCTCCGCGGCGTGTTCATGGTGGTCAACATGGCGGGCGCGAGCGTGCCGCCGCCGCCGCCCGGCGCCGACCAGGTGCCGGCTCCGCCGGGAGACTACAAGACGGAGCGCGAGTACGTCGAGGCGCTGACCAGTCAGCAAGCCGACTGCATGGGCTGCCACATCGTCGGCGGTCTCAATGCACCGGGCTACGTGCTCGAGAACTACGACTCCATCGGCAAGTGGCAGGATGTCGATCCCAGGGGCGGAGCGATCAACCCCGTCACCGAGGTCAACTTCGATGGCACGCCGAGGGAGGTGCGCAACGCTCAGGAGCTCATGCAGCTCATCGCCACGCTGCCGCAGGCGAAGGCGAAGTACGCGGCGAAGTGGGTCTCCTTCGCATACGGGCGTGACGCGAACCCGAACGACGCCTGCATGGTCGACCAGCTCAACGCCAAGCTGGCTCAGGACACCTACCCCGTTCTCAACGTACTCGCCGATCTCACCCAGGCGGATTCCTTCCGTTTGCGAGTCGCCAAAACTCCGTGAAGACTGAGGAAAGCCGAAAATGACCAAGCACATCAACCGCAGAATCTTCCTCCGTGGTCTGGGTGGAGCCGTCGTCGCTGCGCCGTTCCTCAGCTCCGTGGCGGAGCGTCAAGCCAAGGCGCAGGGGCTGCCTGCGGCGGGTCCGCCGAAGCGCTTGCTCGTGATGTTCACGCACTACGGCTGCATCACGACCAAGTTCTTCCCCGCGAACTCGCACGGCCCGCTCACGGCGGCGGATCTCGAGCCCACGACGCTGAAGCACCTCGCGCCCGTCGTGGACAAGGTCCTCTTGCCGCGCGGCATCCGCGCCATGAACGAGTGGACGGCAAATGCGAAGCGCGGGCAGGGCAACGACCCGCACACGCAGGTGGTTGGCTCGTACTTCACCTGCGTGCCGGTGACTCCCAACACCGACAACCCGTTCGATCTCAACAACAACGCGGCGAAGTTCCAAGCGAAGCCCATCGGCCCGTCCCTGGACCACATCATCGCGAAGCAGCTGAGCCCGGGCGGCACGCCGCTCTTCATCCGCGTGGGCAACGGGAACGACAACCCGCAGTCGGCCATCTCCTACTCGGCCGCCGAGCAGGCGTACCCCGGCGTCGGCACGCCCACGCAGATACTGAGTGGCCTCACTGGCCTGTTCGGTGGTGGCGGTGGGGCTCCGATGAGCCCGGACACCTACGCGGCCGTTCGGGGCAAGAGCATCCTCGACCTCGTGAAGGACGACCTCGAGACGCTCGAGCGCTTCGACATGAGCGGCGAGGACCGGACGAAGCTCGAGGCCTGGAAGGCGCTCCTGGACGACACGACCGGGGTGGTCGTGAGCGCGGCGTGCAGCGAAGAGACTGCCGCGTTGATCGGAGCGACGGAAGCGAACGCTGCCGCGGTGAAGACGGGTCAGCTGGGCAGCGACGTTCTGTCGACGAAGATCAACGACACGCTGGACGGCGCGGACGTCTACATGAACCTCGCGGCGCTGGCGGCTGCCTGCAACGCGAATCCGGTGATCTTCCTGAAGTTCCCCGGCAGCTACGTGTTCCGCGGCCTCGACATCACGGCCGAGGCACACGGTCTCTCGCACCGCATCGGCAACGCCGGCATGCAGGGCACGTGCGTCGATGGCGTGATCGGCATGCTGTTGAAGATCGACGACTTCTACGCGCGGAAGTTTGCCCGTCTCGTCACCGCCCTCAACACGATCCCCGAGGGGAACGGGACGACCGTCCTCGACAACAGCGCGGCGATCTGGTTCCAGGAGGTGTCGGACGGCAATGCCCACAACCTGAACAACATACCGATCATTCAGGCGGGCAGCATGGGCGGCTACTTCAAGACGGGCCAGGCCGTGAACGTGTGGGACGGCTCGGCCGACCTGCACCCCGGCAACAGCGAGTCGGTGTGCAACGGCAACGGCAACCAGGTCAACGGCACGACGGGTTCCACCGGCACCGATGCGAAGATTGCCAATGCGCCGATCAACAAGTACTTCGTCAACATCATGAATGCCATGGGCGTGAAGGGTGGCGCCGACGGCCAGCCGGATCCGAATGGCACCGGCGAGGTCACTGCGTTCGGCATGTACGATCGGACGGAGGACTTCTTCGGAGGCGGCACCAATCCCCCGATGATCTCCGACCCGGGCCCGTTCGACGCGCTCAAGGCGAACGGCTGAGCGAGACCTCTTACGAGCGCGACACGATGAAG
This sequence comes from uncultured Sorangium sp., assembly GCA_964475255.1. Classification (GTDB taxonomy): domain Bacteria; phylum Myxococcota_A; class Polyangia; order Polyangiales; family Polyangiaceae; genus PMG-095. Next base: position 1,191 of record CAYYWA010000028.1, on the reverse strand, counting down.
GCCTCTCCCCGAAAGGGGAGGGGCCTTCTCGTCTTTGTGCGCCTTTTTGCGACGAACGCGCCGTCAGTTGCACTCGCATGTCCCCGCGAGTTTCCCGCGACCGTCAGCGACACACGAGACCTTCGCCACATCGACCTTTCGGCACGGTTGATCGAAGGCCTCACATCGACATTTTCGGCTCGGTCGTATGGAGCGAATGGCCCCCGAGCCGCCGCTCGACGTATGGCTCTCGCGAGCTTTTTGCTGGATCGACCGCTTCAGGGACGCACGAGCTCCCGCGAGCTCCTCGCTCGGTCCACTCCCGCTCCCCGGACACAGTGGTTGTTTGAGCGTCTGCTATTCGGGCGCGCCGTTGGCGATCACTGCGTGATCGCCTGGCTGTACTCTTCGGGAACGCAGGTGCCGAATTCACCGGGGATGCAATCGAGGGGCATCTGCGGCACTTTTGCACACTCGCCCTCCAGCACCTTGACGAGAGCGCTCCCGTCGGGATTTCCGGGATTGACGAGCGGCAGGTCCTCACATTTCGAAACATGAGTGAACAACCGCAGATGGAGCCCCGCGTCGATCGACGGGACAGCCGACGAGGAATGCCAGTCCGGCGACGCTCCCCGCTACGAAACTCACGAATCGAAGGTTCATGGATTTCGACGACCAAGGAGATGGAACCCGCTCGTTCAGAGCCAGTTGGGGCGGCCGTGCAACGCACAGCCGAATTCTCGATACGGAGCGCCGCTATTGGGGTGCGCCGTTGGCGATCCACTGCTCGATCGTTTGGATGTAGAGCTCGTCCACGCAAGTACCCGTGTCCTTACACCCTTTGGGCATCTGCTCGGCTTGCGGGCAATCGCCTCGGAGCGCCTTGACGAGCGCGCTCCCGTCCGGATTGCCCGGATCGACGAGCGGGAGATTTTCGCAAAGCGGGGCCATATACGTGGTCAACGTGGTGTGAAGCTCCGCGCCATCGATCAGCGCTGGTTGACGGACATGTCCATCGTGGCAGTCGGAAGCGCCGCACGCGGGATTCGTGCCCGTCAGCACCAGCTTGACCGTATCGAACGTGGCCGGATACCCGGTGTCACCGCCGGATGCGCTGCCGGACGCGCCGCCGTTCCCACCGCCCCCGGCGCCGCCGTTGCCGGCCGTGCCTCCAATTCCGCCGTTGCCGGCCGAGCCGCCGTTCGCACCGCC
>CAYYWA010000027.1:26263-29678 GCA_964475255.1 uncultured Sorangium sp. | reverse complement strand
ATTTCCGAACGCGCGCGCCATCGTGCGGCGGCTCGTCGCGCTCGGCGCCGCGGTGATCGAAGAGCAGGAGCGCGCGCGCGATCCGTTCCTCGGCGGCGAGGTGCCTCGCGATATCCCGCCGGAGCTCACGTCCGCCCAGAAGGCTGCGGTCGCGGCGATCACCGAGCGTCTCGCGACACGGAGCGCGCACGCCTTTCTCCTCGATGGCGTCACGGCCTCGGGCAAGACCGAGGTGTACCTGCGCGCGGTCGCGGCCTGCCTCGAAGCCGGGCGCTCTGCCATCGTGCTCGTTCCGGAGATTGCCCTCACGCCCCAGCTCGTCACGCGCTTCCGGGCGCGGCTCGGAGACGGCATCGCGGTGCTGCACAGCGCGCTCTCCGAGTCGGACCGGCACGCGATGTGGAAGGCGCTGCGAACGGGGGCCGTGCGTGTCGCGGTCGGAGCCCGCTCGGCGCTGTTCGCACCCGTCGAGAACCTGGGGCTCGTGTGCGTCGACGAAGAGCACGACGGCTCGTTCAAGCAAGAGGAGGGAGTCCGCTACAACGCTCGCGACATGGCGCTGCTCCGCGCGTATCGCGCGGGCGCGGTGTGCGTCCTCGGTTCGGCGACGCCATCGATTCAGAGCTTGTCGCTGGTGCGGGAAAAACGCCTCGAGCGGCTCGAGCTCCCGGCGCGCGCCCGCTCGCAAGCCGTGTTGCCGACCGTGGAAATCGTGGACCTCCGCCGTACGGGGCCCGCCTTCGGCGGAGAGCGGCTGATCAGCGTGCGGCTCTTTCGCGAGCTCGAAGCGACGCTCGCTCGCCGCGAGCAGGCGATCTTGTTCCTGAACCGGCGCGGGTTCGCTCCGAGCTTGCTCTGCGACTCGTGCGGCACGGTCCTCGAGTGCCCCCATTGCTCCGTGGCGCTCACCCTCCATCGCTCGCGGGGCGAACGGCTCGTGTGCCACTACTGCGACTACGTCGTGCCGCCCCCTCGCGGCTGCGCCGCGTGTGCAGGGGGGGAGCTCGTCGAGGAGGGCGCCGGAACCGAGCGTATCGAGAGCGAGCTTTCGGCGCGGCTGCCGGGCGCGCGCATCGCGCGCCTCGATCGGGACGTCGCTGCGGGCCTGAAGAGCAACCAGGTGCTCGAGCGCATGCGGCGGGGGGAAGTGGACGTCCTCGTCGGGACGCAAATGGTCACCAAGGGACACGACCTGCCGAACGTGACCCTGGTCGGCGTGCTCAATGCCGACGCGGCGCTCTCCCTGCCGGACTTCCGCGCCGCCGAACGGACGTTTCACTTGCTCGTTCAAGTGTCGGGCCGCGCCGGTCGCGGCAGCGCTCCCGGGCGCGTCTTGATCCAGACCCGCAAGCCCGAGCATCCGGCGGTGGTCTGCGCCGCTCGGCACGACGTCGCGGGTTTCGTCGAGCACGAGCTCGAGACACGCCGCGAGCTCGGCTACCCGCCGTTCTCACGGCTCGCGCTCGTGCGCTGCGACGCCATCGTCGAAGCGGTGGCGCGCACCACCGCGGAGCGGGTCTGTGCCCTCGCGCGCAGCAAGGCATCGGCGGAAGTGCGCGTGCTGGGGCCTTCTCCGGCGCCCATCGCGCGCCTGCGCAATCGCTACCGCTTCCACGTGATGGTGCGCGCTCCCGATCGGGCTGCCTTGCGCCCGAGCCTGCTGGCGATCGCGCGCGCCGCATTCGACCGGCGCGCGCGCGTGGCGATCGACGTGGATCCGCTGAGCATGGTCTGACCAGCCCCCTGGCCGACCCGTCCCGCGCGCGTGGACTTCCGCTCATCTCGGAATCGGCCCGCGCGCGGCTCCGAGCCGCTACCATCGACGACGGTGGTTTCCATGAATCCCACTCCTCGCACCCGGTATGCCCCTCGAGCTCGACGGCGACTGCGGCCCTCCTGGTTGCAACGAGCGGTCGTGCCGTTGGCGCTGGCGACGCTGGTCGCCGCGCTCCCGCGCCTGGCGGTTGCGGCGCCCCGCGAGTGGCACGTCGGCGGCTCGGCGGGATACGTCGGAGCGGGCCGCGGGCTGCGCCCTGGTCCCGGTGTTGGTGTTTACGGCGCTTACGGTCTGTTCGGAAGTTTCGACGCCCGCCTCGACGTGCGCGGTTCACTGCATTCCATTGAGAGCGATCCCGACGAGACGGTGTTGGTCCTCGCCACCGCTGGGCTCTCGTATCGTCTCGACATCATTCAATGGATCCCGCACGTCGGCGCGCGCATCGGGTACTACGAGGTGGGAAGTGGAGCGACGACGCTGCCGCGACGCGGCGCTACGCTGGGCGTCCTCGCTGGCCTCGATCACGCGTTTTCCCGGAGTTTTGCCGTGGGCGTTTCCGTCGCCCACGATCGGCTCTCCACGAAAGGTTCGACCACTTCGCTCGAGCTGCGTGCGGAGTATCGCTGGGGCTGGTGAGCCGCGGGCAAACGACCCCGAAAGCTCGGCGAGTCCGAGAAAGCATGATACCAAAGGAAGAGTGCGGGTTCGGTCTGCTTTCTCGTTTGTATTGATCGCCGTCGCGGCGTGCAGCCGTCCGCCGGCGTCCGGCTCCGGGCGTACGGACGCCGCGTCGGCACGCGAGCACGCGCCCGAACAGAAGAAGCACCCGCCGCTCCCGTTCGTCCGCGAAGCCGAGGCGTTGCCGCTCGAGGCCAAGGGCACGCTTCCGTGGGTCGAGTTGTTCCGCATGGAACGCTGGCACGAGGCCGCGCGGGCGCTCGACGGCGAGCACCCGAACGTGCTCTCGCGACCCGAGGTGCGCTACGCGCGGGCAGCAGCGGCCGAGCGACTCGGGGATTCCCGACGAGTCGTGGAGCTGCTGAAGAACCTCGAGTCCCAGCTGCCGCTCCTCGCCGACTCCATCCGTGAGAAGCGCGCGCGGGCCGCGGTGGAGGCGGGCAACCCGAACGAGACGCTCGCGTACTTCGGGGACAAGAGGGACCCCGAGAGCCAGTTGCTCGCGGCCCGCGCCGAGGCCGCTCTCGGCGACCGCCGCAAAGCGAGCACGCGCCTGCAGTCGATGCTGCGCACGCTGTCGCGTCGGGCGAGCCTCTGCAATCTCGAGGCGCCGGCGCGCGCGCTGCTCGCGACCGTGCTCGAGCCGGACGACACGGAGGGCGCGCGGCGCGAGCTGCGCTGGCTCGCCGTGCGCGCCGCCACGTGCAAAGCCGCGGAGGGTGCCCTCGAGCGGCTCGAGGCGCTCAAGGCTCCGGCGCTCACGCGCGCCGAGCGCCTCGAGCGTGCGGAGGCGTTCGCCGACGCGGGGCTCATCGATCGCACCGAAACGGAGGTCGAGGCGGTCATTCGCACCGCGGGTCCAGCGCTCGAGCCGGGACGGATCAACTATCTCAAGGGCCGCGCGCGCTACGTCGCGCCCCGGGGGGTGGAGGGAGGGCGGGAGCGGCGCCAGCGCGCCCG
>CAYYWA010000027.1:0-26253 GCA_964475255.1 uncultured Sorangium sp. | reverse complement strand
CCGAGGATCTGGAGAAAGGCGCTCAGCTCCTCAAGGCAGCCGCGAAAGCGAACCCCAAGCGTGCACCGGAGTGGCTGTTCTACGCGGGGCGGTCGGAGGCACGGCGCGGCGAGCTCGAGCGCGCGGGGACCATCTTCGAGCGCCTGCAGCGCGCCTATCCGCGCCACACGTTCGCCGAATACGCAGCCTATCAGGTCGCCCAGCTCCACTACGAGCGCGGCCGGTTCGGCAAAGCGGCCGCGGCGTTCGACAAGTATCTCGCGCGTTACGGTGCTCGCGGGCGCTTCACGCCCGAGGCGAAGGACGAACGCGCGGTGTCGTGGCTCGCCTCCGGGCGCGCCAGCGCGGCCGCGCGCGGGTTCGAGGAGCTCTTGCGCAGCGCCCGTACCCAGCGCGATCGCGCGCGCTACGAGCAGCTCCTCGCCGTCGCGATCTACGAGTCGGGCAAGAAGCAAGAAGGCATCTCGCGGCTCCGCAAGGTCGTCGAGGATCACCCCCTCTCGTTTGCGGCGCTCGCCGCCGCCGCGCGTTTGCGAGCGCTCGGTCACGAGCCGCCGCCGCCGCTGCCGTCCGCGCCCGACGCGGACGCGGATCCCGATCTGGTGCCGATCGACCCCGAGCTTCCCGAGACCGTGCGCATTCTCCACCGCATCGGTCTCGACTCCGAGGCGGAAGAGGCGTTGTTCAGCCTCGAGCGTGTTCTCGCCGAGGCGCATCCGGGGCGCGCCGAAGAGGCGCTGTGCCGCGCCTACAAGCGCTTCGCGCCGGCTTATCGCGAGTACCGCGTCGGCCAGCGCGCCGCCAAGGGCAACGACCTCGCGGTCGCACCCGTTCCCGGTCGCGATTGGATTTGGGGCTGCATGTATCCGCGGCCCTATCCCACGTTGATCTCCCAGTGCGCCGTCGAGAACGGCGTCGAGCCCGAGCTCGTCTACGCCGTCATTCGCCAGGAGAGCGCGTTCCGCCCCGCCGTCGTCTCCCCCGCGCTCGCCGTGGGCCTCATGCAGATCCTCCCGAGCACCGGCGAGCGGCTCGCCCGCGAGATCAACGTTCCGTTCGATCCCGATCGCCTCATCGAGCCGGACTTCAACGTGCGCCTCGGCTCTCGCTATCTGCGAAAGCTCCTCGACTACTTCGGCAACAACCCCGCGCTCGCGGCGGCGAGCTACAACGCGGGCCCCGCTGCCGTGTTGCGCTGGGTCCAAGGCGCTCCCGAGCTCGAGATCGATCTCTTCGTCGCGCGGATCCCGTTCTCCGAGACGCGCGGCTACGTCGAACGCGTCATCGGCAACTACGCCCGCTACAAGTACCTCTCCGGCGGCGAAGCCGCGGTGCCCGAGCTGCCGCTCAAGCTCGAAAAGCCGGCGATCGCGGAGCCTTCGGAGCTCTATTGACGGCGTAGCTCCGACGGGGCGATCACCGTGGGACGCGACGCCCGGAGTGCGTCGGACGATCCGGCGCGGTGCGCTCGTCTTCAGAAGATCCCGACGCGCTCCGCGGCGTGTCGGTAGAGCGCGGCGCCGAGCGGACGCGGACCGTCGCCCGCCCAGTGGGCGGCGAAGGCGTCGCGGAGGACGAGCTCGGCGAGCTTGCCGCGAGGGGAGAAGCCCCACTCGGCCTCTTGGGACATGTCGTCGGGATCGGAGTAGAAGCGCCACACGAAGGCGCCGGCGAACCACGGCTCGTCGATCATGGGCGCGAGCAGGGCCGCGTACGCGTCGGCCTGCGCCTCTTGATCGACGACGACGTTCGACATGTGATCGGGCCACTCCCAGGGGCGCACGGCCGCATTTCGCCGAGTCGTGTATCCGAACTCGGTGAAGACGATGGGTTTGTGAAAGCGGCGAGCGAGCTCGCCCATGCGTTCGGCGACGGCGCGGCCGCCTCGTGCGAGCTCGACCGGGGAGGGATCGTCGTCGCTCGCGAGCGGGAAGAAGGCATTGACGCCGATGACGTCGAGCTCTCCGAGGATGGTGGTCTCGACGACGTCGTCCCAATTGGCGGCATAGGTGAGCAACCCGGGATAGATGCGCCGGACGTCGCGAACGATATCGACGAAGCTCGGGGCGCGCGTGGTGGTGACCCAGCTCCGGAGCTCGACGCCGACCGCGAGCATCTCGACCCGCGCGTCGCGCGCGAGCTCCGCCCAGGGACGGAGGAACGCGGCGTAGCCTTGGGCCCAGCGTTCCCAGGCGGCGTCGTCACCGGGATCGATCTCGCCGCGCCACTCGCCGCTTTCCACCCAGAGGTGCGGCACCAAGAGCACGCTCAGGCCCGCGGCGTGCGCTTGCTCGATGGCGCGCCGGACGGCCTTGCGGTTCTCCACGTAGGGTTGTTCGAAGCTCTGGGCGACGCCGGTGGGGGCGAGATCGAGCACGCGCCCGAACGGCGTGAGGCTCACCCAGGTCGCGCCCAGTCGCTTCGCTTCGTCGAGCGTGCGGCGGTATGCGGGCGAGCCGTAGCCGCGATCGGGATGGAGCGCGCTCTCGATGGGTCCGATGGTGAGCCCGCGCATGGCGCCGCGTCCGAGGCGCCGATAGGCGAGCTCGCCCTCCCCGAGCTGGCTCGGATGCGGCGCGAACACGCGCTCTTCTCGTTCGGTGGGCTCGCCGCGCACCGGGGGCGCGCCCGGCCTCCGCTCCGGCTCCGCGCGCGCGTGCTCGTTTCGCGCGCACGCAGAGCCCGCGATCACGGCGAGCGCGAGCACGAGCGGGGCGCGCTCAGCCATGAATCCTGCGGAAGGCGTCGCGAAGGAGCTCGTCGGTGAGCGCCTGGAGCGTGGGCACGACGAGGTCGGCGCCCGCCCGCTCGAGCGCGGCGATCGGGTAGCTGTGAGCGACGGCCGCGCAGGTGAGGCCCGCCGCCTTCGCGGCCTGAACGCCTGCGAGCGAGTCCTCGACGACGAGCGCCAAGCGCGCTCGGCGTTCGCCGACCTCGCGGGTGAGCCGTTCGATGCCGAGCTGGTACCCTTCGGGATCGGGTTTGCAGGCGCGCGTATCCTCCGCACTGATCACGTGTGCGACGTGCGCCTGCACGTCGAGCACGGCGAGGCCGAGGAGGATCTCTTCCCGCAGCGCGCCGGACACGATCGCCACGGGCCCTGCCGCCGCGCGCCGACGCACGAGCTCGGAGGCTCCCGGGAACGTGGGCAGGTGTTCCGCGGCGCGGCCGAGGTAGTGCGGCCGTTTCTCTTCGACGAGGCGCTCGAGCTCGTCGGGCGCGAGGGGCCGGCCGTGATCCGCGAAGATGGCCGCGAACGCGCCCCGATCGTCGAACCCGAGATAGCGATCGACGTAGTCCTCGTCCGAGAGGGTGATGCCGTAGGGCGCGAGCGTGTCGCGAAACGCGGCGAGGTGGACGGCTTCGTCGTCGACGAGCACACCGTTGTAGTCGAACAGGGTTGCGGGAAAGAGCTGGGTCTCGGGGAGCGTCACCGCGGCATTCTTACCAGATCCCGGCAATTGGCCGGCGGTGCGGGTGGGTGCGGCGACTCGGGTTGCGCGTCGGGGGGGATTGTGTCAGCTTCCGGCGGCCTCCGCTTGCGAGCGGCGCCTGGGAGCGCCAACTTAGCGGATTGAGAGTGAATCGGAGCATATGAGCAAGGGCGATCTCCTCGAGATGGAAGGCGTCATTCAGGACGCGCTCGGCGGCGGCCAGTACAACATCAGGGTCGATCAGGGTGGGGCCATCGTGCGTGCACAGCTTTCGGGCCGCATGCGCCGGCACCACATCCGGGTGCTCCCCGGCGACCGGGTGCGCGTGGCCGTTTCGCCGTACGACCTGACGCACGGTCTCATCGTTTACCGCGGCAAGTGATCGCGCCGCGCCGCGCGGCCTGCTTCGTCGGGATCGCGGCAGCGACGTTGGCCTGCGACCGCTCCGAGAAGCAGGAGGACCGCTCTGCGCCGTCGCCGCCGCCGGTGGCTTCGCCCGCGCCGCCGGAGCTCCTGCACGTTCCCGATCCGAAGGATCTCCTTCCTCCGCCGGTGGGGGAGGGCTTGCTCCCGAATGCACCGCGCAAGCCCGCTGGGCGCTGTCCGCCGGAGATGGTCGACGTGCGCGGAGAGTTTTGCATCGACCGCTACGAGATCCATCTCGTGGACGAGCGCACGGGCGAAGCGCTCTCGCCCTACTACCATCCAACCCCGAAGCAGACGCGCGCGAGCCTCGCGCGCTATCGCGAGATCGGGCTCGGCCCTGGCTTCCCCGAGCTCCCGGAGCCTCCTGCCTTCCAACTCGCCGGAGAGGCGGTGCCGTCCGCTCGCTCGGCGCGTGGCGTCGTGCCGAGCGGTTATCTGAGCGGGGTGAAAGCGGGCGCCGCGTGCCGCGCCGCGGGCAAGCGGCTCTGCACGCGAGCAGAGTGGGTGCTCGCTTGCCGCGGTCAGGCCGGTCGCAAGTTCCCTTACGGCGACGCGTACGAACACGGCACCTGCAACGTGTTTCGGAGCTCGCATCCGGCTCAGGTGCTGCACGGCAACGCGAGTCGACACCACCTCGATCCTCGCCTGAACCGAGTCGCCGACGCGGAGGGCCCGCTTCTGCGACGAACCGGCTCGCTTCCGCGGTGCCGGAGCGAGTGGGGCGACGACGCCATCTACGACATGGTCGGCAACCTCGACGAGTGGGTCGACGACGGCTCCTTCCTCGGTGGCTTCTACTCGAGAGGAACTCGCGAAGGCTGTGATGCCCGCGTGAGCTCGCACCCGCCGCGCTACTTCGACTACAGCCTCGGAACCCGCTGCTGCTTGTAGCGATCGCGGCGCGCCGAGCTCGGGAAGTCCGCTCCGGTCTCGGGCCATCCCGTTCGGCGGTGGCGCGAAATCGAGGCAGCTTCGCTGCGCGCGCCGAGCGCGAGATCATCGCCGGGACATCCGTTTTTGGTCTCGGCCACCCCTCCCACGCCCAGCGTGAAGCCGAGCCGCTTCGGGTTTCGTGCCGGGGAAGGCGTTTCCGCTCCGATTTCAGTGCGCGAAATTTGTGGTTTTCTGTGGGGAAAGGTAGGTGTTGGTAATGTTGCGCTGGACCAAAGCGATGGTGCTCGGCGGAGCCTTGGTGGCCGTCGGCTGCGGCCACCCGATGAGCCGAAAGCTCGAAGGGACCTGGCTCGGCGACGGGGTCGAGTCGTTCGAGGAGCGGCACATCGCGCGCGCCACGGGCTGGGCAAAGAGCTTGCGCTTCACCTTCTCCGGCTCGGAGCTCACCGTCTCGATTGCGGCTGAGGAGCCGCGCAGCGGCGCGTACCGGATCCGCTCCGTGCGCAACTCGCAGGTGTTGCTCGCCGTGCGCCGCCCCGACGGTCGCGAAGACCTCGCCCAGCTCGAGCTCGACGGCGAGCACAAGCTGCGGTGGAAGGTCGACGAGGACCGCGCGATCGTGCTCCGCCGAGAGCTGTGAGCGCCCGTTGCCGGAGGGAATCGGCGAAGCGCAACCCGGACTCGAGCGACGAGCGGTTGGGAACGCGCCGAAAGATGCGGACTAGCCGGTTTCACTGGGGCGCGTGCCGTCGCGCCGAGGGAACGGAGGCTCTTGACGAAGGAGCTGAGCGAGCTCTCGCCGCGCGTAGAAGAGGCGCGTGCGCACGGTGAGCACGGGGGCGCCCACGACGCGCGCGATCTCGGACGGCGCCATGCCCTCGATCTCGTGGAGCACGTACGCGGTGCGCTTCTTCTCGCTCAGGCGATTGAGCAGACGCACCAGCGCTTCGGCGCGTTGCCGGCGGGCGAGCTGCTCGTCGGGCCGCTGGCTCTCGGCTTCCGGTGCGTCGATTCCATCGAGCTCGACGAGCGCGGGTCGGCAGCGTCGTGCACGCCGCCGCATGAGCACGACGTTCACGGTGACTCGATACAGCCAAGTCGTAAAGCGCGCGTCTTTCCGGAAGTCTTTCAGGCTCCGGTAGACCTGCACGAAAACGTCCTGAACGATATCGTCGAGCTCGTGCGGCCCCGCGAGGCGTCGGACGATGCGCACTACATCCGCACGATGGGTGCGATACAAGGCGGCAAACGCATCCGGATACCCAGCTTGGTAGCGGGCGACCAGCGCGTCGGTATCGCTCACGCGGTCGACAGTACCCGCATGGGCGATCCACAAGTCTCGCGGCGAACAGCCCGAGGGCGGCGGGTGCCACCGCCCCCGAGGCCGGCGGACGCGGCTCAGAAGACCGCGCGGAGATCCACTTTTTCTTGCTTCTTCTGCTCGAGCACCCGGTTCAGCGCGCGCAGCAGCCGGCTCTTCGCCGGGCCGCTGACGGGCTTGCCGGCGCGCGCGGCCTCGAGGAGCTGCGGCGTCACGGGCCGGCCGGAGCGCGGCTTTCCGGGCTTTTCCGCCCCCTCGGTCGGCGCTTCGCTCCCCTTGGCGCGACGGCGCGCCAGGCGGATCTTGCGGTCCTCCGGGCGAAGGCGCTCGATCTCGCGGGAGGCAGCGATGAGGCGGCGCGGGTCGATCTTGTTCTTCTCGAGAATTTCGGAAAACTTGCTGGACATGAGTGGCTTCGGCCGGACCATAGTCACATGCCGCCGGAGCGTCCAGCCGGGGAGCCCTCGGTGACCTTGCGCTTCGAGCTCGAGGAGGCTCGAGCGGCGGTTCTGGGGCAAGTTCGCGGCGAGCCGCGGGTGGGCGTGGTGCTCGGCTCGGGGTTGGGGGCCTTCGCGGAGCGGCTCTCGCACCGCCAGGTCGTCCCCTACGAGGCCATCCCGTACTTCCCCGTCCCGCGGGTGTTGGGGCACGCGGGCAACCTGTGCGTTGGCGAAGTCGGCGGGGTGACGGTCGCCTGTCTCCAAGGGCGCGTGCACGCGTACGAGGGGCACGCGCTCGATCGGGTCGTGTTCGGGGTTCGGCTGCTCGGGGCGCTCGGCTGTCACTCGGTGCTCGTGACGAACGCCGCCGGCGGCATCGGGGAGCACTTGGACTCCGGCGACCTGATGTTGATCACCGATCACCTGAATCTCACCGGGCGCAACCCGCTCGTCGGCCCCGAAGAGGATGCGGAGCTTCGCTTTCCGGACATGTCCGCCGCGTACGATCCCGAGCTTCGCGCCGCGGCCAAGCGCGCTGCCGAGGGCCTCGGCGTGCCGTTGAAGGAAGGTGTCTACGCCGGCGTGCTCGGGCCGAGCTACGAGACACCCGCCGAGATCCGCATGCTGCGCACGCTCGGCGCCGACGCCGTGGGGATGAGCACGGTGCTCGAGGTGATCGCGCTGCGCCAGCTCGGCGTGCGCGTCGGGGCAGTGAGCGCGATCACGAACCGCGCCGCGGGCCTCTCGGACAGGCCGCTCCGGCACGACGAAGTGCAGGAGACGGCGAAGAAGATGCGCAAGGCGTTCGTCGGCTTCCTCACGCGCTGGCTCGAGCTCGCGACGGAGGCGCCCGCCGGTGTCTGACGGGCTTTCTCCAGAGCTCGAGGAGCTCGTCGAGCGCGCCCGCGTCGCCCGCGAGCGCGCGTACGCCCCCTACTCGAAGTACTGCGTCGGCGCGAGCGTGCGGACCGCGAGCGGCGCGCTGTTCGCCGGCTGCAACGTCGAGAACGCGAGCTACGGCGCGACGGCGTGCGCCGAACGAAACGCGATCGCGGCGATGGTTCAGGGCGGCGAGCGGCGAGCGATCGCCGTCGCCGTCTTCACGGAAGGGCCCACGCCGGCCATGCCGTGCGGTATCTGTCGTCAGGTGCTCTGGGAGCTCGGCAGCGCCGACACGGTCGTGGTCGCCGCGTGTCCCGGTGCCGTGCGCGTGACGACGCTCGGCGCCCTCCTCCCCGAAGCCTTCGAGCTCGAGCGATGACCCGCTCGGTGAACGCCCCCTATCGCTTCGTTCCGGACACTCCGCCCGAGCTCGTCGTCCACGACGAAATCGCGCCGTGCCCGTACCTCGAGGGACGCCTCTCGCGCTTGCCGCTCCGCATCCCCGCGCGCCCGCTGCTCGCGCCGGAGCTCGACGCGCGCCTCGCCGCCGGGGACCGCCGTCAAGGGCTGCTCTTCTACCGCGCGGAGTGCCCGGCGTGTCGCGCGTGCGAGCCGATCCGCATCGACGCGTCGGTGTTCGTTCCAGGGAAGACGCTGCGACGCACGCTGCGGCGCAACGACGCGTTGCTCGACCTCGAGCTCGGTCGCCCGGTCGTGGACGCGACGCGCATCGCGCTCTACAACCGCCACAAGGTGGGGCGCGGTCTCGACAACGGAAGAGAGCCCATCGACTTCCAGGGGTACCGCGAGTTCCTCGGGCTCACCTCCTGTGACACCTTCGAGATGCGCTACCGAATGGGCGGCGCGCTCGTCGGCCTCTCCATCGTGGACCGGGGCAAGGAAGCGCTGTCCGCGGTGTACAGCTTCTACGATCCGCGCCACGCGCGCCTGAGCCTGGGCACGTACTTCATCTTGAAGCAGCTCGAGCTCTGCCGAAGCTGGGACATGCGCTATCTCTATCTCGGCCTCTACATCGCCGAGTCGGAGCACATGCGATACAAGGCTCGCTTCCTTCCGCACGAGCGGCTCCAGGAGGGCCGTTGGATCGAAGTCCGGGAGAATCCAACGCGGTGAGCGCGCCCGCGTTCCTGAACCCGGCGGGCGGCGTCCGGTACCACCTGCGCGCGTTTCGGTACGGGGCGAAGCTGTGGCAGCCGTTTCGTTGGGCGCTCGGCGAGTGGCTGCTCGGCTGGGAGCCGCCTGAGCGCACGCTCGTGCTCCTCGGGCCGAGCGGCGGCTACTGTCTCCAGCCGTTCTTGTTCGAGCGATTCGAGCGCGTGGTGTGCCTCGAGCCCGATCCGGTGGCGCGCTTCGTGTTTCAGCGGCGGCTGTCCCGCGCTCCGCTCGAGCGACGTCCCGTCCTCGAGCTCGTGGCGGAGGATCACCTGCTCGAGGATCCGGAGCGCCTGCTCCGCTTGCTCGAACGGCTCGGTGAGAGCGCCGTGCTGTTCAGCAACGTGCTCGGGCAGCTTCGCGTGTTGCTCGGGGTGACCGAGCGCGAAGCTCCGGAGCTCGTGCGCGTCCATGCCGCCGTCGCGCGGGCGATCGAAGGCCGCTCCTGGGTCAGCTTCCATGATCGCCTTTCGGGGGAGCTCCGCCTCGACTTCGCGCAGCCGCTCGTCGCGGATGGGCGCCTTTCGGACGCGGAGGTGCTCGAGCACCTCTACGCACAACCGGGAGAAACCGACCCCGCGCCCCTCGGGCTCACCGATCATCTGACGGCGGGGCTGTTTCCGAGCGAGCTCCCTCACGCGTACTTCGCCTGGGAGCTCGAGCCCGGCCTGTTCCACGCGATCGAGGCCGTGCGCGCCGTCCGGGCGACCCCCGAGCCGGCGAGCACGTAGCGCCTGGACGGCGCACGCGCGGCGCACCACCATCCTCCGCATGCGGGTCGTGGCGCTCACGTGTTCGAACACCGAGATCGTGTGCGCTCTCGGTGCGGCCGATTGGCTCGTGGGGGTCGACAATCACAGCGATTACCCGAGCGAGGTCGTGAGCCGCTTGCCGCGTGTCGGGCCCGATCTCGACATCGACGTCGATGCCGTCGCCGCGCTCGAGCCCGACCTCGTGCTCGCCTCGCTCACCGTGCCGGGGCACGAGCGCATCGTCGAGCGGCTTGCGCGCGCGAAGCTGCCCTTCCTCGCGCCCGAGCCGAGGACGCTTTCCGACGTGTACGACGACATCCACACCATCGGCAACGCGCTCGGCTTGTCCGAACGCGCGGACGCGCTCGTCGCCGACATGCGCGGGGAGCTCGAGCGGCGCGCGCCGCCGCGCGGGCTCCGAATCCTCGTCGAGTGGTGGCCGAAGCCCGTGATCGCTCCGGGGCGCGACAGCTGGGTCACGGCGCTGCTCACCATCGCGGGAGCCGAGAACCCGCTCGCCGAGCGTCCCGTGAAGAGCACGCCGCTCACCGACGACGAGGTGCTCGCGCTCCGACCGGACGCCGCCGTGATCGCGTGGTGCGGCGTGCGTCCGGAGAAGTACCGGGCCGACGTCGTGCTTCGCCGCCCCGCGTGGCAATCCCTCGAGCTCGTTCGCAAGCGGCGGGTGTACCCCGTGCCCGAGGCCTTCCTCGGGCGACCCGGTCCGCGCCTCGTGGAGGGCGCGCGGGCGCTACGCGCGATCGTCGAGGAGCTGGCCAGGGAAAAATAGGCCCCTATGCCGCCCGCGCTCGCGAGCCGCGCCGGCGGAGCGAGCCCCGTTTCGACGCGCTCGTGCCGGGCGATCGGGCGCTCACTCGAACGTGCGCGCCTCGATCTGATCGATCTGGAGCAGCGCCGACGCCAGCGCGTCCTTCGTGCGCTCGAGCGCCGTTTGATCGTCTTGCCACTTCTTTCGGGCGCGCTCGAAGCGCTCGCGTTCTTGGCCGAGGGCTGCCCGCGCCTGCTCGAGATCGAACGTCGTCGCGGCGAGCGCCGACTGCGTGCTGGTGAGGCGGTTCTCGAGCTCCGGGAGCCGCTTCTCGAGCTCCGCAGCCTGCTGCAGCTTCGCTTCGAGCTCGGCGCGCTCCGCGGTCGCCTTCGCGTCACGCTCGGTGAGCTCGTTCTGCAAGCGAGCGATCTCCGCGCGGGCCGCCTCGAGCTCTTGCGTCGCGCCATCCGCGCGCGCGGCGTAGGCCTGCGCCTCGCCGCGCGCCTGGTCGCGCTCTTCCGTGCGGATCGCGAGATCTTGCAGCACGACGCGGGTCGCCTCGTCGCGTTCGGCGAGCGCGCTCGCGTGGGCCGTCTCGAGCTCGGCTTCACGCTTGGCCAGGCGCTCGGCCGCGGTCTTCTCGGCCTCGGCGAGGCGTGCGGCTGCGTTCTGCTCGGCTTCGGCGAGCCGCGCGCTCCAGGTGCGCTCGGTTTCCGCGAGGCGTTCGGCGGCAGCGCGCTCGACCTCGGCGAGGCGCGCGGCGGCGTTCTCCTCGGCTTGCTCGAGCCGTTGCCGAGCGGCGCGCTCGCTATCGGCGAGCTTCGCCTCCGCGCGGAGCTCGGCCTCGGCGAGGCGTGCGGCCGCGTTCTGCTCGGCTTCGGCCAGGCGCGCGCTGAAGGTGCGCTCGGTCTCCGCGAGGCGCTCGGCAGCAGCGCGTTCGGCCTCTGCCTGGCGCTCGGCGGCAGCGCGTTCCGTCTCTGCCAGACGCTCGGCGGCTTGTCGCTCGATTTCGGCGACCCGCTCGCCGTGCTCGGCGGCGAGGCGTGTCACCGTCTCTTCGTGCTCGCGGACGAGGTCGGCGAGGCGACTCTCGTGCTGCCCGCGCAGCTCGGCCTCGCGCTCGGCCACGGCCTTGGCGCGCGCTTCCTCGGCCTGCGTTCGGAGGGCGTCGATGGTGCGCTCGAGCTCCGCCCGTGCCTCCGCGCGCGCCGCCTCGAGCGTGCGCTCGGCGACCTCACGCTCGGCCATCGCGGCGCTCTGCATCGCCTCCGCGATGCGCGTCTCGAGCTCGGCGCGCAGGTCGGAGAGCTCCGTCGTGCGCGCGTCGAGGTCCACCTTGTGCCGTTCGGCCTTGCGCTTCCAGTCGTCGGCGCGCTTGACGGCCGCTTCCTTGTCGTCGCGGAGCGCGTCGTTGGTGCGCGCGATCTCGGCGTGTTGCTTCTCGAGCTCCGCGACGCGATCGAGCAGATCCGTCTTCTCGCGCTCGAGCGCGAGCACCCCGTCCTTGACCGACAAGAGCTCCTTGTCGCGGTGGGTGAGCTGATCGCGGAGATCGAGCATCTCCTTGTCTTTGCGGTTCAGCTGCTCGCGCAGATCGAGCAGCTCGCGCGCCGTGCCCGCGGTCCGCCCCGAGGCCGCGCGCGCGCGGGCCTCGTCGAGCTCTCGCTGCAGCCGCTGCAGCTGCTGGTCGCGGGCCGTGCCGCGACGAACCGCGTCTTGCAGCTCCGCGCTCTGCGCCCGGAGGTTTCGAATCTCGCTCTCGAGCTCCGCGGCGCGCGCTCGCTGGCGGTCGAGCTCCTCCCGCAGGCGAGCCGGATCGACGGCGGCCGGGATGCTCGAGCGCGGCATCGCCGAGGTCGGGCGCGGGGGGGCCGAGGCGGTCGCGCGCGGTTCGGGCACCACGCCGGACTCCGGCAACGCCGGCGCGGGCTCGCTCTCGAGAAGCGCCGCGAGCGGCGGCGCGGTGAAGCGGTGGGTCTCCGACTCCGGAGCGGCCTCGACCCCCTCGGAGCCGACCGCGCTGGGCTGCGCCGCGAGCACCGCCGCTTCCGCCGTCGCCCCCGCGCCTCCCGGTGCTGCGAACGAAACGCCCACGCTCTGCCGGCCCGCGGTCTCCGGCTCCGGCGTATACAGCGGAGGCGGCGCGGAACCGGCTTCAGGTAGCTCCGGTACCGAGACCGGGGGCTCGCTGGCGGCCGCCTCGACGGATACCGGGGCGATCTCGAGCTCGTCGGAGGTGAGCGGGACCTCCTGCACGAGCGGCGGAATGTCCGTGGCGATTTCCTCGTCCGTCATCTCGACGAGGACGGGCTCGGCGCTCGCGTCGTCCGTGACGGCTGGCGCCTCGTACGAAACGGGCGGCCCCGCCGTCGAGGGCGCGCTCGCCTCTTCGGGAACCGGCACCTCGCTGGTCGTCTGGACCTCGTCGGTGCCGAGGATGTCCGCGTCGGACAGGTCGATGCTCGAGTCGTCCCCCTCGACCCCGTTGCTCGGGGCCTCGGGCGCCATCGAGACGGGTGTCGCATTCAGCTTGACGAGCGCCTGGATGTGCGACAGCAGCGCCTCGAACGCAATCGGCTTGTGGACGTAGTCGTCGGCGCGCGTTCGCAGCCGCTTGTGCTGTTCGAAGGTCTCCTCCGTGGACTCCGAGCTCATGATGATGAGCGGCACGTTCTTGAGCGTGGGGTCCCGCTTCAGCTTGTTGCAGACCGAGAAGCCGTTCATGCGCTGGAGCTCGATCGCGAGCAGGATCAGATCCGGCTTGTCCTGCGCGGCCGTTTGCAGTCCGACGCTGGCGTCTTCCACGACGGTCGTTTCACAGCCGTAGCGCGCGAGGCCGCCCGTCAGCTCCTCGGCGAATCCCGGATCATTTTCGAAGACCAAAACCTTCGTCGACATCGGCGTCCAATCGGCCCCTGGTACGACCCGAGGGCGAGCGCGAGCCCCGCTCGGGCCCGTGAAAGCTCACGATATAGGTCGCCGCCGAGGGGGTCAAACCCATGGGAACCCGAAGACTTTTCCCTGGCTCTGCCCGCGCCGCGCTGCGCCGAGCATCGCCTCTCTCGGAGGGGTGGCACACGCCGTCCCTCCCCGCCGAAGTGAACTCGGCGGGACCCCTCTCCACGCGGGCACCGTGCTCGGCAGGGCTCGGCGCGTTTCCGAGCCGTGTGTGGCTCCAAGGGGCGAGCCGCCGGCCGGTGCTCGCCCCCAAGCCCGGCGGGTGCGCAGGCGAGCCCGTGGGCATGGGAGGTGGGCTCGTGCCCCGCTTGGCGACACGCTGGTGCGCGCAGCCCTGCCAACCCGGACTCCGGCTCCGATGAATCAGGCGAACCAGGGGACACCGTCCGCCGTCGACGAGAAGCGGGCCGCCAGAAACTCCGCCAGATTTTCCGGCCCGAGCCGTCCGACGCGTGCGTCCCGACGGCGCGAGCCAGGTCCGAGCGCTCCCGCTGACGTCGCAGCTCTCCAGCACGCGACTCGATTTCGATTCCGCGGGATCCCGAGTCGGTCGTTCTTTCGTCACCGGGAGGACGAACGAGCGCCGCGGGTGGATTGCGCGAGACGAGGATCCATCCGACGGGACGGACGTGACTCCATTGGAGCGAACATCGATGGACCGGTCGGTTCATCAGGAGTGCTCTTGAGTCTACCGGTCCGTCACGTTGACTGCGTTCGTCTGCGGAAACGTTTGACACGGGCAGACGACAACCACTACGGTGCAGCCCGCTGGAGTCGGGAAGCGGCCGGGAGGCGAGCGACTCCGCATGGGTATTGGGCAACGAAAGGAGGACGGTATGAGCCATTCCTGGAGCACGCAGGGATTCGTGGGTTTCTTGTCGGCTTGTCTTTTGGGGGTGCTGCCCGCGACGGCATGGGCGCAGTCCGGTGGAAGCTGTGGAGAGGGGTGCGCGGAGCCCGTGCCGCCGCCGGTGAGCTGCGAAGAGGGCTGCACCCGGAACGTCTCCGGCAGCGCGGGCGTCAACATCGGTGCGGGTGAAGTGGTGTGCGTTCAGCCGGAAACCACGCTCTCCGGCGGCGTGAACATGAACGGCGGCGAGCTGCGCGTGTGCGGCATCGCGAATCCGGCGTACTTCAACCTCAACGGCGGAAACGTGACCGTCTTGGGGCAGGCCGCCTTCACGAACCTGAACGCCAACAGCTCGGCGTCCACGCTGAGCAACTACGGCGTCCTGGGCGTGGGCAATTTGAGCTTCCGCGGCGCCTTCGAGAACTACGGGGTTGCCAGCGTCGCGAACGACCTCAACGTCGATGCAGGGGCCGCGCTGCTCAACACGGGTGAGCTCACGCTCGCCCGCAGCTTGAACAACAGCGGCGTCGTGAGCAACGCCGGGGTGCTCAGCGTGGCCGGCGCGCTCCGCAACAATGGCAACGGCACCCTCGGCAACGCGTGCGAAGCGACGGTGCAGGGAAATGTCGATCTCGGGGGCCCGTCGAGCAACACGGGTATCCTCTCGTCGGGCGCGACCGTCACCGTGAATCGGCCGCTGGCGCTCGGGGCGAGCTCGACGCTCGAGACGAACGACCTGATCGTCAACGCGGCGATCAACGGCCCCGAGGAGAGCTGCGCCGAGATCTCCGTCGAGAACCTCACCATCTTGAACGGCGGAGCCGTCGTGAGCGGTCTCGTCGACATCTGCGATGCGAACGGCATCGAGACGAACAACGCCACGTTGGGCAGCGGCGTCACCACCGACTGCAGCTGCGAAATCAGCTGTGAAGGAGAGGGCGAGGCGCCCTCGTGTCCGGAAGGCGAGTGAGCCACCGCGACCGCGCCGCCCCATCGACGGGACGGGCACGCTGACGCTTCGGCAAGACCGGCGCGGGTCTCCGGGAGGCCCGCGCCGGGAGCGCGGCGCGCAGGCGCGGAGGGACGGCGCGCGGCTCAGAATCCGGCGGTCCTCGAGACTAAGAGCGGATCCACGTACTGGACGTACGCGCTGAACTCGACGCGGGCGCTTTCGCGAGCGGTCGGTGCGGCGCTCGCGCGCGGCTCCGCCCGTGCTGCGCGGTCACGCGTTGCTGGATCGCCGGCTCTGCCGCGGCCGTTTCGAGCGCGACGCCGAGCCGCTCGTCCCCCTCGCTTTGCGGACCGGTGCGGTCACCGCGCGGCGCGCGCCTCGGGCTCCTCCCGTGGGTAGCCGCGGGCCAGCCTCGAGATACGCCTTGAGCGCCACGGCGTTGTTGTGGTCGGCGTCCTTCGCGCCGAAGACGAGCGTCACCGTTTCACCTCGGCAGGCCTCGACGAGCTCTGCGAGCGCTTCGGGATGCGCGTCGAGCTCGGCGAAGTAGCGCTCCCGAAATGCCTCCCACTTCTCGGGATCGTGACCAAACCACTTGCGGAGCTCCGTGCTGGGCGCCACGTCCTTGCACCAGTGATCGAGGCGCAGCGCCTCCTTCGAGATCCCTCGAGGCCACACGCGGTCGACGAGCACGCGGCAGCCGTCGGACCGGGAGGGTGGGTCGTACGCGCGCTTGACCTTCAGGGTCGGTGTTTTCTCGGGGCGGGCCACGAGCCTTGGCTTGGATCTCCCGCGGCGGAAGCGCAACCGGCTCGTGTCATCCGAGCGCGGGGGGCTCGAAGCGATAGCCCACCCCGCGGACCGTGACGAGAATGCGCGGCCGCTTGGCGTTGTCGCCGAGGGCGCGACGGATTTCCCGGACGACGCGGCTGATGGCGCCGCCGCTCACGATGGTGCCGCCCCAAGGGCCCGAGAGGAGCTCCTGCTTCGTGACCAGGCGTCCCTGATTCTTGGCGAAGTAGAGGATCGTGGAGAGCACGCGCGGTTGCAACGCGATCTGCTCGCCGCCGCGACGCAGCTCGAGGCGTCGTTCGTCGAGCTCGTATTCACGGAATCGGTACACCGACGCCGAGCCTGAGGTCGCGCTTTGCATGAGGACCCTCGCCGAAGGGGCGTCATGACCGTCTCTGATTCCGGATTCGGTGTCTTGTACGAAATTGCACGGCGCCCGCCGCCGCGGCTCGCGCGCCCCGCGGACCGCGCGCGTCAGCGGTTTCGGCTCGCCTTTTCGGCGTGGCCGCTCTGCTTCGTGCGGCTGGCGAGCACCGCCAGCAGGGAGCGGACCTCGAGCCCGCGCAAACGGAGGCCGACCAGGAGGTGATAGAGGACGTCGGCGGCTTCGTTCAGAACGCGGTCGTCGGTTTCGGCGGCGAGGGCGCGGGCGTACTCGTCCGCCTCCTCGCGCATCTTCTTGCCGATCTTTTCGGCGCCGCCGTCGAGGAGGCTGCGGGTGTAGCTGCGCTCGGCGGTGCTCGCCGTGCGCTCGCGGAGGAGGCCCTCGAGGGCCTGAAGGAAGGGCTCGGCCTCGACGGCCTCGCTCTCGACGGCGCCATCCGGACCCAAGCGACGGAAGAAACAGCTCGGACGGCCGGTGTGACAGGAGGGACCCTCGGGCTCGACGAGCAGGACGAGGGTGTCGGCGTCGCAGTCGGCGTAGACGGCGTGGACGCGGAGGACGTTGCCGCTGCTCTCACCCTTCGTCCAGAGCGCGCCGCGGCTCCGGCTGAAGAAGGTGGCGTTGCCGGTGCGGAGCGTTTGGTCGAGCGCTTCGCGATTCACGTACGCGACCATGCGCACCTGGCCGGTCAGGCGATCCTGAGCCACGGCCGGCATGAGGCCGGTTTGGGAGTCGAACTTGAGGTCCACGGCGCGCGCGAGCGTAGCAGAGCTTTACGGCACTGCCTTACGGCGCGGCCTGAGGACGGCGTCGTGCCTTCGAACGCGCGAGCGCTTGAGCGCCATCCTCCTAGTGCGAGGAACGGTTGGGAACGCGCCAAGCGGAAGACGGCTGCCCGAGCAGGGCCGGCTGTGGCGACCCTCGGTGCGAGTGCTCCTGCCGCGTACGGTGGGCGACGGGGTGTGGTCCAATGCGAAGAGGGGCCCGGCCCCCGGGTCTCGCTTCGCCCGGGGGCCGCCCCCCACGCGTCTCTCAGCCAACCCCTGGAAATCACGTGGGGATCCGGCTGGCTCGGTTCCTGCTTTCTCGCTCCCGCTATCCCCCCGGAGATCCCGCATGACACCGATGGTCGCCCGCACGTCGCTCGCCGGTTCGTTGTTCGCGCTCCTCGCTCTCGGCTGCACCGAGTCCGAGCAAACCCCGGAGGTCAACGCGACCGGAGTCGGGCGCATCGTGTACGCCGTGCGACAACACACGGCCATCGACGGCTCGGGCGCGCCGCGCATCGACGTCGCTGGCGGCATGGGGCAGGTGATGGACTACGGCCGCTACGTCCCCGGGGGCAGGCTCGAGATCCTCGACCTCGCGAGCGGCGACGTGAAGAACGTGATCGCCGACTACCCCCTGGCGGACGTGTCGAGCGTGGACGTGAGCTTCGACGCGAAGAAGGTGCTCTTCACGATGAAGCGCGACCCGAACGACGACTACCACGTCTACTGGGCGCCCCTCGAGCCGAGCGCCGACGGCACGTTCGAGGTGACGCAGCTCACGTTCGGACCGTACGACGACCAGAACGCGATCTTCGCGGCGGGCGGCAGGATCGTGTTCGCGACGAATCAGCCGTACACCGAGATGGGCACGCGCGCCGACGAGTACAACCACTCGCGCGTGGTGACGCAGCTCGCGAGCATCACGCTCGACGGCGGCGACGCGGACAGAAAGCTGTGCTCACAGAACCTCTCCCACACCGTCACGCTGTTTCCGCTGAAGGACGGGCGCGTCGGCTTCTCGCGTTGGGAGCACCTCGAGAACGTCAATGACGTGAAGCTCTTCGCGATGAACCCCGACTGCACGCAGATGGTCGCGCTCGGGGGGCAGCACGGAAAGCCCGGCAACTCGATCGTGCAAGTCGTCGAGTCGAACACTCCCAACGTCTTCTTCGGCATCGTGACGGAGCGCGAGAACACGATTCAGGCCGGGGCTCTGGTGCAGCTCGACGCGCGGTCCGCGGTCGATCCCGCGCGCTTCGACGAGGAAAAGTCCGAGGCCGAGGCGTATACGCTGCTCACTCCGGCGGTGCCCACCGGCGACGAGCCCTCGGCAGACGGAATCGGTCGCTACCGCGCGCCGAGCGCGCTGCCGAACGGCGATGTCCTGGTCTCCTGGGCCGACGGACCCGTCAACGAGCTGAACGAGCTCATTCACACGCCGCCGGACTACGGCGTGTACGTGTTCGACATGCAGCGTCGCCGGCCGCAGCTCGTCAAAAACTACGTCGACAGCTGGGAGCTCTACGCCAAACCCATCGTCGAGCGCGAAGAGCCCCCGATCCTCTCGCCGCGGCAGGACACCGTGGACGCTTCCACGCCGACCACGTTCGGCTCGATCGACGTGCGCGCCACGTCTCTGGGCACGAAGCACGGCGAGCGGGTGAGTGGGGCTCAATTCGAGAACACGCCGATCGAGGAAGCGCTCACGCACGCCGTCAAGGTGCGGATCATCGAAGGGTTCTCGAGCGAGGCGGCGCAGCAGACGATGTTCGGGCTCACCATGGCGGAGGGCGCGGCGCTGCTCGGAGAGGCCACGGTGCACGCGGATGGCTCCTGGCGCGCCGACATCCCGCCGTACATCCCCGTGCACCTCCAGCCGATCGACGAGTTCGATCTCGCGATTCGCAATCAGACCACGTGGATCCAGGGCATGCCGGGCGAGGGCCGCATCTGCGGCGGCTGCCACGAGGATCGGAGCCGCCCGAACGATACGGCGAGCCAGCAGCTGACCATCGCCGCCGGCAAACCGCCGGAGAACTTCATGATGCCCGTCGCTGAGCGGGTCGAGTACCCGTGGGCGTACGCCGACGATCCCGGAAACGAGAACGAGATCCAGAAGATTCTCGATGCTCGCTGCGTGTCTTGCCACAACGAGACGACGAACGGCGACCAGCCCCAGCAGTTCTACAGCGTGACGCTGATGGACGAGGAGACGGACACCGAGGCCGTCTACGAGCTCCCGCGGCTCGACCTCTCGTCGCGCGAGATCACCGTGACGTACGACAACGAGACGCGCGCCTGGCCCGCGAGCTACGTCTCCCTGTTCTATCCGGCCGCGCTCAGAATGGGCATGGTCGAGGACAGCGCCGTCGAGGGGACGCTGCCGCCGCCCTGGGCCATTCCGAGCGACGCCCGGAACAGCGCGGTGATCGAGAAGCTGAACGTCACCTCGTGGCAGGAGCCGTCGCGCTACGCTTGGGCGCTCGGCGAGCCGTTCTCGAATCCCGACATCGCGGGCGGCACGCGCACCGACCACGCGGCGGTCGCGGGCCTCACCCGCGAGGAGCTGCAGAAGCTGATCCGCGCGATCGACATGGGCGGTCAGTTCTACGCGCGCACGAACACCGCGTTCCAGCCCTTCGAAGCCGACCCCGTGTCCGCACAGTGAGCAGGAGACCCCGATGAGCTCGATTCGCCGACTGTCGTTGCCCGCCTCGCTTTTCCTCGTGTTCGCCGCGGCGCTGCCCGCCTCCGCCGAGCCGCGTGCGCTCGCCGGGCGGGCCAAGGTGTACGAGCCCCGCGCGCCCAACACGCTCGAGCGCCTCACCCCCCCCCACGCGCTGCTCGCCGAGCTCAAACACCCGAACGTCCCGCCGACGCGCCTCTGGCAGCTCCTCGAGCACGGCGAGAAGGTGGAGTGCCTCGCGTGCATTCCTCACGTCTCGCGGTTGCTCTACAGCGGGCACGCGAAGAACCGTGAGATCGCCGCGTGGTGGCTCCGCCGGCGCATCTTCGGCGTGTTCGGTCCCGGGGAGGTCTATTCCCAGGTCGTCTCGACGCTCACCGACGCGTCGCAGAGCGAGGAGCGCCGCGCCTATGCCGCCAACGCGCTCGGCGAGTTCCTGAACCCGTCGGGCATCAAGCACGTCGCGCGCGCGATCGTGGAAGACGAGTCGCCGCTCGTGCGGCGCGCCGCGGTCGAGGCGCTCCAGCGCCTGAACCACGAGGGCCCGTCGCGAGAGCTCGGCAGCGCGCTCTCCGACCCGGACGAGTCCGTGCGCCTCGCTGCCCTCCGCGCGGCGACGTCCATTCACGTGTTCTCGTCTCCCGACAAGCTCGCCGAGCTGCTCGGCGACGAGTCGCCGGCCGTGCGCAAACGCGCGGCCGAGGCGCTCGGCGCGCTCAAGATCGCGGACGCGGTGGTGGGGCTCGTGGCCGTCGTGTCCGCCGAGGACGAGTCCCCCGACGTGACCGCAGCGGCGATCTGGGCGCTCGGACAGCTCGGGGATCCCGCCGGCAAGGCGAGCATCGAGGCGCGCCGCGACGATCCGAACCCGCTGATTCGGAGCGCCGCGGCGATCGCGCTGCGTCGCTTGTAGCGGACGCTTACAGGCTGCCTGGCGGGGGCGCCTCGGGCTGCCCTGGCGGGATTTGCGGCGGGGGAGCCCCTGGCGTGCCCTGTGGCGGCGGTGGGGGCGCCGGCTCCGGAGGAGTGGGCTCGGGCGTGGTCTGTGGCTGGGGTGGAGGCGGAGTCTGAGGCTGAGTGGAGCTGGGCGGCGTTTCGGTGGGCGGCGTTTCGGCAGGGGGCGCGCCGTTGCCGAGCTCGGTCTCGCTCGACAGCCGGTACTCGTCGCGTTCGAGGACGCCGTCCTGGTTGCGGTCGATCACGGCGAAGATTTGGTTGATCTTCGTCTGCATCTCGACCTGGCTGATGGTTCCATCGTCGTCGGCGTCGCCGAGCAGGAAGACCATCGCCAGACCGCGCTCGGCCTTCGCATCCAGGGACTCACCCGCACCCGCACGCGACTTGCGCGCGCTCTCCATCAGCTCGGGTTTCGACACGAGGTTGTCGTCGTCCGCGTCGATGCGGCTGAAGTGCCTGAGCGCTACCGACTGCACCTCGGCGCGGGTGATGTCCCCGCTCTGGTCCAGATCGAAGTATTCGAACACGCGCTGGGTGCGCTGCGCGTGGTGTGGCCCTGGGCCCATCTGCCCCGGGCTTTGCCCCATCTGTCCCGGACCCTGGCTCGTCGGCTCCGGTCCCTTCTCCGGCTTCTTTCCTTGGCCCGCCTGGCCCGCGAAGGCGAGCCCCGCGATCGAGAGCGCGGCCGCGAGAGCTCCGGCGGTCGTGCGCGTGGTCCAACGATTCATCTGTCCGCTCCTGTTCTTCGGTTCCTGGTACGGTGAACGCCGCCTCGCCGCCCAAAACGGACAGTAGGGCGGGCGAGCCCGCTCCGTCGCAGCCGAGGCCACGCACGGTCGGAGCGAGACTCCGTGGTGGGTCGTTGCACGCGTCGTTCCCGAAAACGCGACCAGCGGGGTACGTCGCGCGCCGAGCTCCGCAAGAGGCGAGGCGAGCGCGTCGGGACGCGCGCGCAGGCCGTGCGCGTTCGTCACCGCGCGGGGCGCTCTTGCCTGGCGCGCCTAATAGCGTGACGCGTCTGCGATCGGAGTCGCCGAGGCGCGCTCGCGCAGCGGCGCGGTGAGCCAGCCGATCTCCCGAGCGGTCCAGCGCCCGACGAAAAGCTCGTCGAGGCTCTCGGGCACCATCTCGCGTGCGGCGCCGATGACGCGATTGCGCGCCATGATCTCGGCTCCGGGCTGCGGAAAGAGCGGCACGCGCTCCGGTTCGGCGAGCCCTTCCGGAATTCGGGTGCGGCCGTGCTCGTCGTATTTGTCACTCGCGCCGAGCGTGTGGAACAGCTCGTGCGCGACGACGAAGAGACCGAGATCCACGGTCGAGACGTCGAGGCTCACGCGGGTCACCCCGACGCGGCCGCCCGCCTCGCTGTAGCCCTCGACGCTGTAGTCGACTCCAGCGCCGGGCGGCTCGGCCACGAGATAGATGCGCGAGTCGAGCCGAAGCGTCGGCACCGAGGCCGCCGCGTCGACGGCGCGCGTGTAGCGGAAGAGCGCGACCGTGTGCACGAGCCGCTCCCAAAGCGTCGAGCCCGGATCGCTCGGCGGCAGCTCCGTCACTTCGACGGGGCCGTACGGGACGAGGCGGATCATCGGCTGCTCTGCTTCGGGCCGATGACGACGGAGCTCCATCGAGAGGCGCCGCTCGAGCACGCGCACGCGTTCGGTGAGCAGCGTGAGCGCCTCGGGGCTCACGTCACCGAAGCGCAGCAGGACGACCCCGACGGTGACCGGCTCGCTCCACTCGTTGCGCGCACGGCGATCCATCACGTCGTAGCAAGCCCAGAGACAGACGGCCGCGAGCAGCGAGCCGAGGAGCGTGACGCGGAGTCGATAGAACCAAGCGCCTCGACGCATGCTTCAGTGTACGACATTTCCGCACTCCGTTCCCTCGAGTCCGTCCGGTTCCGACGGAGATTGCTGCGCGGATTTTTTTCGATATTTCACTCGTCGTTCGTGCGTCTCCTTTCGAGACGTTCGAAACACGAACACGCGTGAACGGCGAGGCGCACCCCGGCGGGCGCTGGTGGGCGGAAAGAGCCGACGTCCCACCTCGCCGTAGATTGTTCAAGGAATCCGCGGGATTTCGCCGCAGAAAGGCGGGTGTATTCTCGTCGATCATGCGGGTGTCGGCCTTCTCGGAGCGACAGGTGGTCGGAATTGGCGCGGACCGAAAGCGACGAGCGGTGAGGAGCGCGCCGAGCCATGCGGAATGCAGCGCCGAACCGAGTGCCCGCGCGGGAAGGGGGCACGCCGTAGTTCGCGCGGCGCGCTTCGGTCTCCTCCTCTCTCTGCTCCTCGGATGCTCGCGAGACGACGACGCTCGGCCGGCCACGTACTACGAGCGCAAGATCGCGCCCATCCTCACGGGCTCGTGTGCTGCGAGCCCGACGGGCTCGGGGTGTCACGTGCTCTCGGACGATGGTCGCCATGCGCTCGGGAACTTGAGCGTGGGCAGCTACGAAGAGCTCACGTACCGCCGCGACCTTTTGATCGAGTATGGGCCG
This sequence comes from uncultured Sorangium sp., assembly GCA_964475255.1. Classification (GTDB taxonomy): domain Bacteria; phylum Myxococcota_A; class Polyangia; order Polyangiales; family Polyangiaceae; genus PMG-095. The sequence continues at coordinate 3,309 of CAYYWA010000027.1, read as the reverse complement.
TACGGCATTCCCGGGCTCCTGCTCAAAGTCGTGCCCGACTTCCGGATCAACCTCACCACCTGGGACTCCAGTGAGCCGATCCTGATCACGACGGACATCGCGCACGGTGGCGATCGGGTCATCGACTTTACGAGCCCGAGCTTCACGACGCTCGAGCAGTGGATCGCGCGGGGCGCGACCGTGAACAACGCCGAGACCGCGAACGAGAGCTTCTCTCGAGGCGCGTGCGCGGAGACGTTGGGCTCCGACCCGGAGTTCGAGGCGGACGTGGAGCCCGACGCGAGCGACTACGAGCTGTTCGCGAGGGACGTGAACCCCTTGCTCGGCACGCGCTGCGCGGCAGGGAACTGCCACGGATTGCCGAGCAATACGCTCTATCTCACGTGCGGCACCACGGAGGAGCAGAAACGCTGGAACTACTTCGCCGTGCGCGACTACGTCTCCATCGACGCGGACGCGAGCGAGATCGTGCGGCGCGTGCTCGCGCCGTCGGCGGGCGGCACGTACCACGAAGGCGGCACCATCTTCAACTCGAGCTCGGATCCCGACTACCAGAAAATCCTCGAGTGGGCGCGGCAGAAGGGCGGGCCGACGAGCCCCGCCGACGATCCCGAGTTTCGCCTGTTCGCGGAGCGAGTGCAGCCGATGCTCGTCAAGCGCGGCTGCATGATGCTCGGCTGCCACTCGGTGACGATGTTCCACGACTACCGGCTGCGCGGGGGCGCGGGCGGGCACTTCGGGCTGCCCGCGACTCGACGGAACTATCGACTCACGCTCGAGCAGCTCGCCCTCGAATCCCCCGATCCGAACGCGAGCCGCCTGTTCCGCAAGAACCTTCCGCCGGAGGGGGGAGGCATCTTGCACCGTGGTGGTCCGCTGTTCGCGGGGGACGGCCGGCCCGAGGAGTGCGATCTCGAGCAGGCCGAGACCGGGCCGCTCGACGAGCAGCGCCCCTATTGCGTGATCCTCGCCTGGTTCGAGCGGGAGCGGGCGAAGCGCATGAGCGCGCTGCCGCCGCTCGAAGCGATCGTGTACGTGCGCCGCCCGCCGCGCGACGGTCGGCACGCGCCGCAGGACTTCGAGGAGTTCGAGCCGGGCGCCGAGGTCGTGCGGGTGGAGGCGACGCTCGGTGACGACGGGCAGATCACCCTCGGCGCGGAGGCGAGCCTCTCCGCGCTCTGCGGGCTCGATCCCCAAAGCACGGACGCGCGGCGCCCCGCGGTGTCGTGGGACGGCGCGCGCGTCGCGTTCTCGGCGCGCAGCGGGGCGGCGGAGCCGTTCCGCATCCACGTCGTCGAAAACGGCGAGTGCGGGGTCGAATCCGTGATCGACGCGGCGCCCGTGGACGACCAGGGCATGCCCGTGCCGACGAACGGCGAGCTCGTCCACAACTTCGATCCGGCGTTCACCCCCGACGGTCGCATGGTGTTCGTGTCGACGCGCGGGAACATCATGAACCGGGCGGCGTTCTCGTATCAAGGACCGCAGCGTACGCCGGCCGATCCGTCGAAGCTGAACGCGAACCTGTACGTGCTCGAGTCGGGCACCATTCGACAGCTCACCTTCTTGCTGAACCAGGAGATCTTGCCGTCGTTCATGCGCGACGGGCGCATCATCTTCACGACCGAGAAGCGCGCCCCGGGCTTTTATCAGCTCGCCGGGCGGCGTATGAACGTCGATGGCGGCGACTATCACCCGCTGTTCGGACAGCGCCCGACGATCGGCTACACGCAGATGACCGACATCGTGGAGCTCGCCGACAAGAACTTCGCGGCCATCTTGAGCGAACGCGGTGCCCGCCATGGCGCCGGCGCGCTCGCGATCGTCAATCGCAGCGTCGGCATCGATCAGGCGAGCGACGAGCCGTCGGACTACCTCGTCGACCCCGGGGCCATCACCTTCATCAACGAACGCTTCTTCGAGCACTCGCAGACGCTCTGGGATCCGGCGGCGACCGGAAAGCTCTCCGGCACGAACGGCGCGTATCAGGGGCCGTCGCCGCTCCCCGACGGGCGCATGCTGGTGAGCTACGCAGCGGGCGTGACCGATCTCGCGAGCTTCTCCGGCGGCTTCGACGTGGTGATCGCCGACCCGTTGCGACCGGGAGAGCGCGTGCCGCTCCTCACCGGGGCCGACGACGAGCTCTGGCCCGTCGCCGTCTACGGCAAGTCGGACGTCCTCGGTGTGTTCCGTTCGCGCATCGACGAGGTCAACGGCGCGGTGCTCCTCGATCCCTCGCTCGACGGGCGCTCCGAAGTCACCATCCTCGATGTGCCGATCCTCGCGTCGCTGCTCTTCCAGAACACGCGTTCCGGGCGGCGCGTGGAGCTCGGGAACATCCTCGAGGTCTGGGAGAGCTTGCCGCCCGAGCCGGGGGTCACGAGCTTTGCTGCGGGAGGCGCGTACGTCACCGACGACGCGTACGGGAGCCTCTACGTGCGCCGCGCGTTCCTCGGCCAGGTCAAGCCGTACGCCGATGGCTCGGCGCAGATGCTCCTGCGCGGCGGCGTGCCGATCGTGCTCGCGACCGACATCCGCCTCGCGGGCGACCCCGGCCCCCTGCGCCACTTCCAGCGCGAAGAAATGCAGTTTTACCCGAACGAACGGGCACGCCAGTCGTTCCCTCGCCCGCTCTTCAACGGCATGTGCGGCGGCTGCCACGGCTCCTTCGACGGCGCCGAAGTCCACGTCGCCGCCAATCCCGACGTCCTCACGCACGCCTCCGCCGTCGAAGCCTTCGAGCGCGAGCCAACCGACCTCAGCGCCACTCCGACCTCCCCCGCCCAGGGCCCGGAGTTTCCCTAGGCCCGTATCGGCCATCTCACCGGCATCAGCCGGAAAATCCAAGCGGATCGGCTGAAACGCTCATCAGGAAATCCGCTTTCCCTTCGGCATCGGCTCGAATCGACGTCTGCGTTTCCCTCGCTCTCGAGAGGAGCCCGAGCCCGATCCATTCGAGACTCGAGGGACGAACCTGCGTGCTGGAAGCGCGAGCCGCGTGCCGCTATACGTCCCGCATGCGGATTCGGCGCTCGTCCCTCTTGCTCCCTTGCTTCGCAATCGTCGCTTTCGGATGCTCCGGCGAGGAGGCCACGCCGTCTCCGTCGAGCGGCGGGAACACCCAGATGGGTTCTGGCGGCGCGATGGCGCAAGGAGGGACGAGCGGAGCGTCAACGACGGGAGGAGCGTCCGCGAATGGCGGCGCGTCACCCAACGGTGGCGCAGCGACGAGCGGCGGCGCCGCGGCAGGGGGCATGGCCGGAGGCACGGCCTCGGGCGGCGCATCGCCGACTCGCCGCCGTTCGGCGA
>CAYYWA010000026.1:16062-30710 GCA_964475255.1 uncultured Sorangium sp. | reverse complement strand
CCGTCGAGCCGCGCCGCCCCTTTTCCTTGCTTCCCGGGATGGGCCTCCAAAAGGGTCCGCCCCCCTTCCCTCCTTCCCAGCTCGTACTTCGGAAGGCTCGACCCTTTCGACGCTGCAAGCTGGGACGACTGTTCGAAGCTCTCCCCCTTCGAGGCTCCTTGCCAGGAAGCAGATACAAAGGACTGCTCCCTTTCTGGCTGCTTCCTGGGATGCAGGCTCGAAAGCCAGACCCCCCTTTCGGCTCCTGCCCTCTTCGAGCTTCTGCAAGAAGCGCCGACTACGGCCCGAGGAGCGCCGTGAGCTTTCCGCGAGGAGCGCCGACTACGGCCCGAGGAGCGCCGTGAGCTTTCCGCGCCCCGCCAGCGCGAACAGATCCATGCTCCACGCGACGGCGCAGTGGACCGCGACGCCGCCGTAGATGGAGCCGGTGCGTAGGGCGATCGTGCCGAGGGCGACGCCGGCCACGATCGAGCCGAGGCACTCGGCGAGCGGCTTTCCGAAGTGGATCATGGCGTACGGAACGACCATGACGAAGATGGCGAGCGAGCCGATGTACCGCGCCAGCGCGAAGATGAAGAAGCCCCGGAAGAAGAACTCGAGCATGAAGAACTGAAACCCGTAGGCGAGCTCCCACAAGAGAAACTGCTCGAGCGACTCGCCGGCGTTCGCGTACTTCGGGTACGTGCGGAGAAAAGCCTCCGTCCCGGACGCGAGATACGCCATGGGGATGACCAGCGCGACCATCGCGGCGTAGAGCATCCACGCGCGCGGCTCCCGAACGAAGCGGAGCCCGTGATCCCGAGCGCGCCCGCGGAGCACGAGCTTGATGCACAGGTACGGCAAAACCCCGTAGTTGAGCAGCTTGAACGCGGCCCAATACAGGTGCGGGAGGAGATCCGGATGGGGAATGGCGACGAGGGCCACCTCCCTGAGTGTCGGGAGGTCATCGAGCCTGGAGGGGCGGCCGAAGTAGCGCGGCAGGACGAGCGAGAGCCCCGCGGTGACGAGCACGGCGGCCGCGCGCAGATCCGGGAGCGGCTCGCACCGGTACTGCGCGTCAATCGCGCGCCACTGGTCGAGCGTGAGGCGCTTCAGGAGAGAAGAAAGCACGGGGGGACACCCTGCCAAAAATGCGAGCGCCAAGCACCCGCTCGGCCCGGAACAGCGAGAGGTAGGCGACGAACGACAAGGGATACGGAAAGGCGATGGCCATCAGCGCGACCACGCCGAGATGGAAGCCGAACGCGGAGAGCGCCCAGCCGAGCGCGAGCTTGCCTCCCGCGAGCGCGACGGGCGCGCCGAGCTCGACGACGAGCGTGAGCCACGAGAGCACGGCGAAGAGCCACGTCTCGGTGACGAGCGCCGCGCCGAGCGGCGAATGGAAGCTGCCGAGCTCGATCTTGCGCAGGTTGTCGTAAGCGATCTGTGCCTGCAACAGCTCGCCGCTCATCCAGCCCGCGCCTCCCAGGCGCACCTTGGCGAGCCCCGCGAGGACGTACGTCACGACCGTGATCGCGGAGAGCGCGCGCCCGGCCCAGCCGTAGCGCCCGTGCGCTTCGAGGACGCGCGGACGGCGGCGCGCGTCGAGGCTCAACGCGTCGGCCGCGGGCGCGAACGCGAGCACGAGCAGGTGCAGGCAGACGAGGTTCTCGGTGTGGAACGTCATGCCCCACGAGCTCCGGTAGCTCGTGAGCAGGAGGAAGAGCCCGGCGAAGAGCGGCGCCGTCAGCCGATAGTAGAGCCCGAGCACGAACGGCACCGCGCACGCGAGCGTCGCCAGAGTGAGCGCCAGGAGCAGCGGCGGCGAGAGCGGCTCCGACAGGAGCACGGCAATGGGGCCCACGGGCGCGAACTGGGTCGCGTCGAAGCGGGCGAGGCGCGTGAACGAGCCGAAGCGCACGGCGAGGTAGACGAGCGCGAAGCCGCCGACGGCGATGCGCAACACCGCGGGGCGCTCGCTCGGCGCGGGCGCGTACCAGTACCGATCGACGGCACGGACGATCTTCGCGACGACGCTCATGGCGCCCCTCGCCGCCCTCGGCGAGGCCGGGACTTCGCGTCCGCTCCGACGGCGCACTGGTGCACGACCCGGCGCTCTACCGGCTCGGGCCCGCGCGTGAAGTAGGCGACGGGATCGAAGCGCGCGTCGACGAGCGCGATCTCGATCAAGGATGCGTGCTCGGCGCTCTGGGCGGCTCGGTCGGCGATCGACGCGCAGAGGCGGCCCATCGCCGCCGGGCCGCCCTGAACGGCGCGCCGCACGGTTGCCGCCGCTTGCATCACCTCCTCGGTCGCGACGAGCCGCGGCGGCAGCCGGTGCCGCGTGCCTTCGGCGTCGAGGCCCTCGGCGAAGAAGAGGCGCGGGCGCGGCCGCGGCCGCGCGAACATCGGGTACGTCGAGAGCGGATACGAGTCCTCGGTGGGGTGATCGAACGCGGGCAGCGCGACCAGCGCGACCAGCCCCATCCCGATTCCGTAGGCAGCGAAGCGCGCCATCAGCGGAGGCCGAGCGCCGTGGCGCCGTGTCCGAGCGCCGCCAGCGCGTGCTGAACGTAGTCCACGCGGATGCGGGGAGACGCGGCGCTCTCGAAGAAGCTCCCGTCGAGATCCGGCGCGCAGACGAAGCACGAGTCGTCGCGCCGTTGCTCGGCGATCAGAAACTCGAGCACGCGCCGGAGCCGAGCCTCGTCGGTGTGCGTCGGCAGCCCGCGCGCCCGCTTCACGGTGATGGCGGCCGCGAGGGCCTCGCCGAAGCCCGCGGTGGGCGTGTTGTGGGGAGGAAACACCGGGCTCACCGTGTAGCCGCCCACGAGCTCCGGGTCGACCCGCGCCTCGGGCTCGAGGATGAAGCGCCCCTTGAACGCCACGTACTCGAAGCAGAAGCGCTCGTAGTCGGGATCGGCGTGGCTCGCGAGCGCGGCGCGCGCCGCCAGACAGTGCCAGTTCTCCTCGAGAAAGAAGAGGCTGCGCAGCGGCGCGGGCCAGTACGCGGTGCCGTAGTAACGCGTCGCGCTCCGAATGGCGCGGCGGAGCTCGGTCACCGGCGGGAAATGGGGACTCGGCGCGAGCCGGGCCTGCTCTTCGAGGAGGACGAGCGCCAGCACGGCCTGTCCCGCGGCGTAGAGCGCCTCGTGCTCCCCGCGAGGAGCGCCGCCCTTCACGTCGAGCTCCGGGTAGAAGCGCCCGCTCTCTGCTTGCATGCGGAGCAAGAGGCGACCGAGCCCCCCCAGCAGCGCGTCGTGCTCCGACTGCGCCTCGCGGGAAGCCCGGCCGCGACAGGTGGCGAACGCCGCGAGCGGCAAGGCCGAGTGCCCGAGCGCCGCGACCTCGGGGTGGAGGGTGAGCGCTTCGAGCTCGCCGATCGCGACGGCGTGCTCGGTGAGCGCCGAGAGCGCGCGCTGCGCGGCGCGCACGGCCTCCGAGCCCCTGCCGAGCTCGCAGAGCACGAGCGCGGTCCCGGCCTGCCGCGCCAGATTGCCGAGCCCGCGCTCTCCCCGACCGGAGAAGGGATCCAGCGCGTACGTGAACCACGGGGTGTCGCGCTGGAGGCGCAGGAGAAACCGTTCGGCGTTCGCGGTCGCGCGCTCGAGCTCGGCCCGGTCGAGGGCGCGGCGCGGCGGGCGGAGGCGCGACAGCGGCGTGAGGCGCCCCGGCTTCCAGAGCGTGCTCCGCGTCTCGATGCGCACGAGCCCCTCCGGCGTCGCGACGCCCAGGGCGCTCGCCAGGTGCGCGAACGACGTCCCGAAGCGGGCATCGCGGACCGCGTCGAACGGCTGAAAGCGCGTGAACGCGTCGAGCGCGACGAGCTGCCACGGCGCGAGGCAGCGCTCCCCCGCGCACACGCCGTCCTCCGCGGGCCGCACCTTGAGCGCATCGAGCAGAGGATGCGTGGGCCGCAAGCGGTGGGTCGCCGTCACGAGATCGAGCTTCACGAGCGGCACCCGCCCCGACGCTTCGGCGGAGAGCCGCGCCACCAAGCGCTCGGCGAGGTGCTCGGGCGAGCTCGCTTGCAGGCAAGCGCCGACCGCCTTTCCGTCGTCGTTCGCGAAGCTCGCGAGCAGCGTGAGCCGGCCGGGCTCGATCGGATGCGGGCAGCGGGCGGGAACCGGGTGGTGCAGCGGCGCGCGCGGCGCTTCGGGGCGGCGCTCGCGCGAGCGCGCGTAGTCGTCGAGGCTCCGGAGGAGGATCGCCTCCATGCGCTCGAGCTCGCTCCCCGGTGCGAGGGGCACCGCGCCCGCGCTGCGCGCCACGAGCGCGAGGCGCGCCGTCGCGAGGAGCGCGAGCGTCGCGGAGGCGCCCACGCGCGCGCGGAGCGAGCCGGACCGCGGCGAGCGCACACGCCGGAGCTCGACGAGCGCGATCGGCACGGTGAACACCCCGAGCACGACCCACACGCAAAACAACGCGGCCGCGAGCGCGGGCCCGATCCCCCGGTAGAGCGCCGACAGGTACAGCGCGGCGCTCACCACGACCCAGGTCACGCCGCCGAAGAACAGCAACGAGGCGAGCGCGAGCGCGCGGGACAGCGCGGGCACGAGCCGCGACGCCCGCGCGAGAACGGCAATCGCCGTCAGCGCGTGCAGCGCCGCGAGCGCCCCCGCACCGCCGGCGAACCCGGAGCCGAGCTGCCAGGGCAGGCTCGCCGCCGCCCACCCGAGCGGCAGCGCGTGATGGAGGAAGAGAACGGCGCGACCGCGGCGCGGCCGCTCCTCTCCGGCTCGAACGAGCGGCGCGGTGTCGCTCACGCGAGTCCCTGGAGCAGCCGCGACAAGTAGCCCGCCGCCTCCGGGTCGCCCTCACGCGGCGCCCAGGGCGCGAGATCCTTGTCGTGCGCCGGGTCGTAGGGGCCCGGCTTCACCTCGAAGCACACGGCGGTCTCGGTCACGGCGGCGATCGAGTGATAGAGGCCCGGCCCGATGTCGATCCCCAAAAGCCCCTTCCTGCCGAGCACGTGACGCTCGCGGAGGGTCCCGTCTTCGTCGAAAAGAAACACTGCGACTTCACCGAGCAGCACGACGAAGCTCTCGGACTTCGGCGGTGCGACGTGCCGGTGCGGCACCGAGTAGGTCCCCCGGACGAGCGCGTTCAGGAACCGGTGCGGGTTCGAGTCGGCGCTCGAGTGGAAGTTGTGGTTGGTGCGCAAGCGCACGGAGCTTCGAGCCCGCGCGAGCGTCTGCTCGAGCAGCTCCGCATCGATGAGCTGAACGGACGGAGGGTCCGGGACGGAGCGCTTCGGATCGAATGCTTCCATGATTTCCCGCTCCGGCTCCCAGCCGGAGTCGCGTCCGAGGATGCCCGAGAGCTCCGCGGATCTCGAGCCTCGAGGTGTGCGCGCGCACCCCGAGCGCGCGCCTCGAGACTCGAAACCGCCGCTTCGCCGACGCGGGAGACACGACACGCTCACTCGACACTTTCATCATAAAATTCTCGTGAGCCACAATGTGCGCATCAACACGATGCCGAGCGCAACATCGGAATGCTAGGCTGACGCCTCTCGGCGCCCGGAGATCCCTCGATGGCGGACCCTGCATCCTCGGCCATGACGAACCCCGATGTCCATTCTCCGCACGCGCGGAGAGCCCTTCTTTGCGTGAGCGTGTGTGGCGCCCCCAGCTCGGGAAAGACCACACTCGTCGAGCGTTTGCTGGCGGGGCGCGGCGCCGCGTCGGAGGATGGGGGCGCGTTCGCCGCCCAATCGACGCGGCTCGCCCGGAGCCCCGGGCTCATCGAGCGCACCCTGCTTCCGGAGCGCTTGCTGTCGGATCGCGAAGGCGGCGCCGGCAGCCAGGTCGCGTTTCGATTCTTCTCGAGCGGGCGGCAGAGCTTCCTCGTCGTGGACGCCGCCGGGGGCGATGCCCACATGCGGGAGTCGCTCGCGGCCGTGGCGGCCGCGCACGTGAGCCTGATCGTCGTCGACGCGAGCGAGGGCGTCGGCAGCGCGGCTCGGCGCCACGGCATCCTCGCGTCGCTCGTCGCGGTGCCGAGCGCGGTGCTCGTCGTCACCAAGATGGATAGCGTGGGCTACTCGCGAGAAGTCTTCGCGCGCATCACGGACGAGTACCGCGCGCTCGCCGAGGAGCTCCGGCTGCCGCTGATCGCGTCGGTGCCGGTCTCGGGGCTCGCGGGCGACGCCATCGTCGAGCCTTCCCCCGCCCTCTCCTGGTATGAGGGGCCGTCGCTCCTGGAGCTCCTCGACGCCGTCGATGACGGCACCGCGCGCGCGCTCGAACGGCCGCTCCGGATGCCGGTGCGGGCCGTGACCACCGGGCAAACGGGCGGCGCGGGCCTCTCCGGCACCATCGTGACCGGCAGCGTGCGCCGCGGCGATGCGGTGCGGGTGCAGCCGTCGGGGCGCGTGAGCCGGGTCGCGCGCATCCTCGTCCCCGGAGGCGAGCTCGAGCACGCGAACGCCGGGCATGCCGTCACGCTCGTGCTCGACGACGTCGTCGAGGCCTCCCGCGGTGATCTCGTGGCGGAGGCCGATCGCCCCGCGGAGGTCGCGCACCAGTTCGAGGCGACGGTGGTGTGGATGAGCCCCTCGCCCCTGCTCCGCGGGCGCAGCTACCACCTCGACATCAACGGGGGGCGCGTGACCGCGACGATCGCGCCCATCAAGCACCGCATCAACGTCGACACGCTCGAGCGCGTCGCGGCCGCGAAGCTCCACGAGACGGAGATCGGCGTCTGCAACGTGGAGCTCGACCGGCCCATTCCGTTCGACCCGTCGCGCGAGAGCGCCGCGACCGGCAGCTTCGTCCTCGTCGATCCGGTGTCGAGCGAGACGGTCGGCGCAGGCGTTCTGCACTTCGCGCTCCGGCGCGCGCAGAACGTCCACTGGCAAGCGCTCGACGTGAACAAGACAGCGCGCTCGTCGCTGATGGGGCAAAAGCCCTGCCTGCTCTGGTTCACGGGGCTCTCGGGCGCCGGGAAGTCGACGATCGCGAACCTCGTGGACAAGAAGCTCCACAGCCTCGGGCGCCACAGCTACCTGCTCGACGGGGACAACGTGCGCCACGGGCTCAACAAGGACCTCGGCTTCACGGACGCCGATCGCGTCGAGAACATCCGGCGCATCGCGGAGGTCGCGAAGCTGATGGTGGACGCCGGGCTCATCGTGGGGACGGCCTTCATCTCGCCGTTCCGCGCCGAGCGGCAGATGGCGCGCGCCCTCTTGCCGGACGAGTTCATCGAGATCTTCGTGGACACGCCGCTCACGATCGCGGAACAGCGCGACCCGAAGGGGCTCTACAAGAAGGCCCGCCGCGGCGAGCTCAAGAACTTCACCGGCATCGACTCGCCCTACGAGCCGCCGGAGAACCCCGAGATCCGCATCGACACGACCACCACCACTCCCGAGGGCGCCGCCGAGCTCATCGTGGCGTACCTCGAGGCGCGCGGCGCGTTCGCCGTGGCGCGCTGAAATCCGGAACCAAGCCCCTTTCGACAACAGGCTCGACGAAGTGACTCGCTATTTTGCGTTCAACGGTGATGCCGATGGCCTCTGTGCCCTCCAACAGCTCCGGCTCTCCGAGCCGGGCGAGGCCACGCTCGTAACGGGCGTGAAGCGCGACATCGCGTTGCTCGACCGGGTCCCCGCGGTCGCCGGCGACACCTGCACCGTGCTCGACATCTCGCTCGACACGAACCGCAAAGGCCTCGTCCGCCTGCTCGAGGCGGGCGTGCCCGTGCGCTACTTCGACCACCATTTCGCGGGCGAGCTCCCCGCGCATCCCGGGCTCACGCCGTACCTCGACCCGAGCCCCACCGTGTGCACGAGCCTGCTCGTCGACCGGTTCCTCGAGGGCCGGCATCGCGGCTGGGCGCTCACGGGCGCGTACGGCGACAACCTCACCGAGGTGGCCGACGAGCTCGCTCGCGCCTCCGGGCTCGACGAGGCGGCGCGCGCCGAGCTCCGCGTGCTCGGCACCTGCATCAACTACAACGCGTACGGCGAGACCCTCGCGGACCTGCACGTGCCGCCCGCCGAGCTCTCCGAGCAGATGCTGGGCTACGCCGACCCGCTCGAGTTCGCGCGGACCTCGAGCACGTTCCGCGCGCTCCGCGACGGCTACCGAGACGACATGGAGCGCGCCCGGCGAGTCGAGCCGAAGAGCCAGCGGCCCGGCGCGCTCCTGTACGTGCTGCCCGACGAGCCCTGGGCCCGGCGTGCGAGCGGCGTGCTCGCCAACGACCTGGCGAAGGCGCACGCGGCGTCGGCGGTCGCGCTGCTCTCCCCGAAGTCGAGCGGCGGCTTCATGGGGACCCTGCGGGTCCCGAGCGCCGCCCGGATGACGGCCGACACGTTTTGCCGCCAGTACCCGACCGGCGGCGGGCGGCGCACGGCCGCGGGGATCAACGATCTGCCGGCCTCGGAGCTCGAGCGATTCGCGGGCGACTTCGAGGCGCAGTTCGGCACCGCCTAGTGCCGCGCCGAAGCGCGCCCACACGAACCGCCCTATCGGAAAATTGCAGATCGGAGCATGGCGCGGAAGCCAATTTCCGCGCATCGGAATCCCATAGCTGCCCAATTGGACAGCTTGGGATTCATGAAGGAACGTGAAGGAGCGCCATGACCCAGCTCAAGCTCGTCGGCCCGCACCACCCGCCGCTCGATCTCGCTGCCATCAACGATCGGCTCGCCGGCGCCGCTCCGGAGACCGTGCTCGGCTGGGCGCGCGACACCTTCAACGGCTCGATCATCCTCACCTCGAGCTTCGGCGCGGACTCGGCGCTGATGCTCCACTTGGTGACTCGGGTCATCCCGCGCATCACGGTGGTGTTCCTCGACACCGGGTACCTCTTCCCGGAGACGTACCGCTTCGCCGAGGAGCTCACGGAGCGGTTCCAGCTCGACGTGCGCGTGTACACGCCGCGCATCACGGCGGCTCGCCAGGAAGCGCTCTACGGCAAGCTCTGGGAAGGCGACCAGCGCTCGCTCGACCTTTATCACCACCTGAACAAGGTCGAGCCGATGGAGCGCGCGCTCGAGGAGCTCCAGCCGGCGGCGTGGATCGCCGGCCTGCGACGAGGACAGACGGCGTTCCGCGCCGGCCTCCGCCCGGTGGAGCGCCAGGGCGACGTGTACAAGGTGTATCCGATCCTCGGGTTTACCGAGGAGGACGTGCACCGCTACATGCGCGCCAACGATCTCCCGTATCATCCGCTCCGCGTTCGCGGCTATCGCTCTCTCGGCGATATCCATACGACCACTCCCACCGAGGAGGGTGAAGACCCGCGCGCCGGCCGACACCTCGGCATTCACCGCGAGTGCGCGCTCCATCTTCCTCGCGCATCGAAGGACGACAGCCTCAAAGCGAGCGGGCTCTGAGCTACGGATTGTTCGGGCTCCCTCGTTCGGGGATGACCGAGGAGTCCTCCGGAACGAGAGCCCGAAGCGACGAACACGACGCGTGCACCGTTCGACGCGGCGCGATAGAGCAGTGTGTTCTCGACACGAAACGGAGCTCGCAAAAAGCGATAAAAGCCAGCGTTTGCGGCCATAAAAGGGGGGTGCCGAACGCGAGCGAACAAAGGTAGGGTGGCGCGCCGTGAAGTTCCCCTCGCAGTGGGTCGTCCGTTGGGCGTGGGCGCTCATCCTCACGTTCGTCGTCGGTTCGCTTCTGTTCCTGATTCCGCTCCGCAAGATCGAAATCGATCCGGAGATCAAGAATCAGCTGCCGCCGGACATGCCCGCGCAGCTGAACATCGACGCGATCGAGAAGAAGTTCGGCGGGTCCGAGCTCGTCATGATCGTCGTCGAGGCCAAGGACATCCTCGCCCCCTCGACCCTGGACCGCATCCAGAAGCTCTCGGAAGCCCTCGCCAAGGTCCCGACGATCGACCGCGTGATGAGTCCGTTCACCCTCACGGACATCCGGGGCACGCCGGACGGGATGATGTCCGTCGAGGCGGCGATTCCCAGCATTCCGGAAAACGACGCCGAACGCACGGCGCTGAAAGAGCGGCTCCAGAAGAACCCGATCGTCTTCGGCAACGTGATCGCTCGCGACTTCACGGCGGCGGCGGTCATCGGTCTCCTCTCGGCCGACGCGAAAGACAGCGAGACGGTCGCGGCCGTGCAGGCGGTGGTCGATGCCGTGCCCGGCCCGGAGACGATCCGCATCGGCGGCATGCCCGACGTCCGGCAAAGCGTGAGCGAGGACATCCGCAGCGACATCCGCCGCTTCGCCCCGGCGGGCGTCCTCGTGATCATCGCCTTCTTGTTCTTCTCGCTCCGGCAGCTTCGGGGCATCGTCATCCCGTTCACCGTCCAGATCCTCGCCATCATCGTCTCGATGGGACTCATCCCCCTGCTCGGGTGGAAGATGCAGATGGTGACGGTCACGCTGCCGGTGATTCTGCTCGCCCTCGCGAACGACCACACCATCCACCTCGTAGCCCGCTATCAGGAGGAGAACTTACCGGGGCAAAAGCTGAGCGGCGCGGCGCTCACGGTGCGCGTCCTCCGCGAGCTGGCGTTCCCCATCCTCACGGCAGGCATCACGACCGTCGCCGGATTTTTGTGCCTGCTCTCGCACATCGTCGTTCCGGCGAGGCAGCTCGGCGTGCTCTCGGCCGTCGGCATCGCCTTCGCGATGCTCGCGTCGGTCTCGTTCGCGCCGGCCATGCTCGCGAAGATGCCCCTCGCGAAGCCGCTCCCGAGCGCCGGGAACCCGGACGCCGCGACCTGGCTCGATCGACTGCTCCGGTGGAACGCGCGCGTCGTGCTCCAGCGCAAGAAGCTCGTCATCGGCGGCGCGCTCCTCATCACCCTGCTCGCGAGCGCGGGAGCGCCGCTGCTCGTCGTCGATACGAATCCAATCAACTATTACCCGTCCAGCGCCCCGGTCGCCGAGACCGCGCGGGCGATCAACGAGCACTTCGGCGGCTCGACGGAGATCTCGGTCATGGTCGAGGGGGACATTCAGGACCCGACCGTGATGAAGAAGATCGACGCGCTCGAGCAAGAGCTCCGCAAGATGCCGCAGGTCGGCTTCACGAGCTCGATCGCGCAGGTCGTGCGCACGATGAACCGCGCCGTCTCGGACGGAAAGGCCGAGGCGGACGTCATCCCGGACACGCGGGAAGCGATCTCTCAGCTCTTCCTGCTCTACAACATGGGCGGGAGCCCCGAGGATTTCGAGCGGCTGGTGGACTTCGACTACCGCCACGCGCTCGTGACCGCGCGGGTGAGCAGCCTCTCCACGGACGAGATCTCCGCCGTCGTGAACCACATTCGCGAGTACACGGAGCGCGAAATGGCGGGAATGAACGTGACCGTGGGCGGCTTCGGCGCCGTGTTCGCCGATCTCGTGGGCGCCATCGTCGATGGGCAGGTGAGCTCGCTCCTCGTCTCGTTCCTGGTCGTCATGGTGCTGAACGGCATCGGATTCCGGTCGGTCGGCGCCGGCGTCTGGTCGATGATCCCCCTCGCGCTGGCGGTCCCCGCCTTGTTCGGGTTGATGGGCACGTTCGGCATCGAGCTGAACGTCGTCACGGCGATGCTGTCGTCGATCATGATCGGCGTCGGCGTGGACTACACGGTCCACTTCTTGTGGCGCTACCGCGACGAGCGGCGCGAAGGCTACGGGGCCGACGAGGCCGCGTACCGTGCCCTCACCACCGTGGGCCGCGGCATCGTGTTCAACGCCCTCTCCGTGATCTTCGGCTTCGCCGTGCTCGGGCTCTCCAACTTCACGCCAGTCCGCTTCTTCGGCTTCCTGGTGGTGGTGAGCATCGCCGCGTGCATGTTCGCCGCAGTCCAGCTCATGCCCGCGCTCGTCGCGTGGGCCGACCCGCGCTTTGCGCGCCCCCGCCCCGCGACCGAGCCACTGGTGGCCGCGCCACGGCCGGCGAGCGTGGAAACCGAGGGATGACTCGGCGGCTACGACTCCGCCTGTTCAGGAACGAATTCGGTACTGACTCGTGACCCCCGTGGGCTCCGGGTGCTTCCCGGAGGCCGACTCAGGTGATCGCCATGGACAGCATGCTCTCGAGAATGGGCCTCATTTACCGGGTGCTCCGGCGCGCGCACGGCGTCTACGTCGTGCCCCTCTTCCTGGCGCTGCTCTTCGCCGCGCTGCGCACCCTGGTCGCCATCGGCATGGCGCTCGATCACGTCTTCTTCCCGAAGCTCCGGAAGACGCGCGCCGCCCGACCCATCGTGCTCGTCGGGAACCCGCGCACCGGGACCACGTTCCTGCAGCGCTTCTTGTCCGACCAGGGGTTCGGCTCGGGGATGGAGCTCTTTCTGATGCTCTACCCGTCGCTCACACTGCAGCGGCTCCTGCGGCCCGTGCTCCCGCTGCTCGAGAAGCTGAGCCCGGCGCGGTTCCACTCGACGGAGGCGCACGAGACGAGCCTCTCCTCGGTCGAGACCGACGACGTGGCCGTGCTCTTCCGTTACCTCGACGGCCTGTTCCTCTACGGCTTCTTCCTCTCGTGGGACGACGAGGATCACGTGCCGATGATGGACCCGGCCGTGCGAGACACGTCGGAGCGCGACTTCGCGTGGCTCGAGAAGCTCTGGACGCGCAGCCTCGTGCTCCACGGCGGCGAGCGCAACGTGGCGAAGCTGTTCTCGGTGGCGATCCGCCTGCCGCGCTTCCTCGAGCGCTTCCCGGATGCCCAGATCCTCTACATGGCGCGTGACCCGCTCTCGGTCATCCCGAGCTCGATGAGCCTCGTCGTCGGCGTGCTCGATCGCGCCTTCGGCTTCTGGTCGAAGCCGCCCGAGGTGCGCAAGCGCTGGCTCGACCGGATGTATCTCGCGTGGGTCATGCTATTCCGGAAGTTCCACGAGGACTGGACCAGCGGCGCCATCGACAAGAAGCGCGTCTTCATCGTGCGCTACGACCGCATGATGGCGGACTTCGAAGGCCTGATGGACGAGATGTGCGCGTTCCTCGGTCACGAGATGACGCCCGAGCTCCGGGCGAGCGTGCAGAAGCACGCCGAGAAGCAGCGCAAGTACAAGTCCGAGCACCGCTACGATCTGTCGAAGTTCGGGCTCACCGAAGAGCAGATTCGCAGCGACTGCGCCTTCTACTACGACACGTTCTTGCCCCCGCTCGAGCCGGCGACGAGCACGGCTCGGCCGCTCACCGGCGAGCCCGCCGCGCCGGCGGCGCGCCGAAGCGTCTGAGCGTCGCGCACGCGGCGCAACTCGACGCGCGTCCGTGCCGATGAGGGGCGGCGCCGCCCGGCTCCGCCCCCTGTTCCCCTCCCGGGGTCGGGCGGCGCGCTTCGCTGCTCGGCCCTGGTTTCGGCCTTCCGCGTCGGGGACGACGCCGGCCCGAAATCTCGGCTCAGGAAGCGGGGGCGCCCGAGGCCTCGCGCTTCTTCTTGTTCTTGGGAAGGAGGAACAAGAGCGCGACTCCGACCACGATCAGAACGTCCGCGACGTTGAAGAGCGGCCAGCTGCCGCCCCAGGGATAGTTCACCTTGATGAAGTCGACGACGCCGGTCCCCGCGAGGCGTTCGATCCCGTTGCCGATGCCGCCGCCGGCGATCGTTCCGAGCGCAAGCGCCTCGAGCCGCCCGACCCGCGTGAACAGGATCGTGGCGAGCAGGCCGGCGGCGAGGATCAGCGCGAAGACCCCGAAGAGGAAGGTCCCGCTCCCCATGTTCGGCACGACGCTGAACGCGGTTCCGTGGTTGTAGGCGAGCGTGAGCTCCACCCAGGGCTCCACCACGGACAACGTCCCCTCGGGATGAGCGGGGAGCACCTGCTCGGCCCACGCCTTGGTCTTCAGGTCGCAGCCGCTCCCGGCGAGCGCCATCGTCCCGAAGAGGGCGAGCCGCGACCAGGACCCAGGCACCGGTTTCTTGTTCATCCGCATCCTTCTCACGCGAGGAGCGCGGCCTCCGCGAAAGCGACGCCCGCCTTCTTGAATAGCGTCGGGAGGCGCTCTGTCAAATTCGCGGGGCGCCGAGGCGTGCCCGCCTTGCGCCGGGCGCGCGGCGAGCGGGTCCGGCGCGGCACGAAGGGCGCGAAGGGGCCGCACCGAGCAGCCTGAAGCCCGAGACGGACACGCCGTTCGGGACGCGCCGCGCTCGAGGTGCTCACGGGTCGCTCGCCTTCGGCCCGAGTGCGCCGCACACGCGCGCGTCGGCACATCGAGCCCGTGCTGCGCACTCGACGCAAGCGCGAGGGCTTTTTCTGCGCCGCGCAATGACGTTACGATCCGTGGATCGCTGTTTTTCGGGAGGCGATTCGAGGAGGCCATGCACGACGACACCTTTCCCCGACGTGCCCGACCCGCCGCCGTGCGCACCCTTTCACGACGGTGCTTCCCGAGCGTGCTGCTCGCGTTCGCCCTCACCGCGGCATCGGCCAGCGCGCTCGCCCAATCCGAGCTCCCTGCTCGACCCGAGACGGCTCCCGCAACCGCTTCCCCACCAGCTCCCGCTGGGGCCCCCACGGCCGTTCCTCCTCCCACGGCCGTTCCTCCTCCCGCGGGCCCGCACGCATCCGCGGTATCCGCGCCTCCCCCGGAGTCGCCACCCGCTCGCGAGTGGTACGGCTGGCAGACACTCGCCGTCGATGGCGCGGCCATCGTGACGGGCCTCGCCGTCGCGTCGGGGCAGCGGCCCCCCCACGCCCGCCCCCCGCCGCCCGCCGCGCCCGGGGCGCGGTCGGTGGAGGC
>CAYYWA010000026.1:0-16052 GCA_964475255.1 uncultured Sorangium sp. | reverse complement strand
CTCGACGACCCGCCGACGCCGCTCGCGACAGTGGCCATGACTTGGTACGGCCTCGGCGGCGTGGGCGCGCCCGCCGTGCACTTTGCCCACCGGCGTTTGGGAATGGGCGCGACGAGCTTCTACTTGCGGACCGGCGTGCCGGTGGTCACCAGCCTGTTCGGCGTCCTCGCCGCGTGCGGACGACGAAAGAAGGGCGGGTGCGCGGACGACGGAGCAGCCGCTGGCGGCTTCGTCGGGCTGTTCGGCATGGCCGCCCTCGATGCGGCCGTCTTCGCCTGGGAGGAGCGCCCGCGAGAACCGTTCGAGCGAACGGAGTGGTACGGCTGGCAAACGCTCGCGGTGGACGCCGCGGGGCTGGCGCTCGGGCTCGGCTACGCCGCGAAGAAGCCGGAGACGAAGTCGGGCGAGCCGCTGCACCCCGCCACGGCCACCTTCGTGCCGCTCTACACCATTGGGCTCTTCGGCGGTCCCATCGTGCACTTCGCCCACGGACGCGTGGGCATCGGATTCCTATCGCTCGGCATCCGCGGCATCGTCGGACCGATGGCCACGCTACCGGGCCTGATGGGACACTGCACGATCGCCTGGGGAGCCGGAGACTGCGTGGCCGACGGCGCGCAGTGGGGCATTCTCGGCGGGAGCGTCGCCGTGGCCCTGTTCGACAGCCTCATCCTGGCGTGGGACAAGCCGAGCTCGGCGAGCGCTTCGGCCCTCTCCTGGACGCCGCTCGTGCAGCCGCGCTCCGACGGACTGCTCGTCGGCACCGCGACGCTCTGGTAACGGCGCGACGGCCGCGCCCGCGGAGCAGCGCCGTCGGCGCGATGTCCCGGAGCCGCCGACTGTGCAGTCGCGAATTTTCCGTCATCCACGCACGAGCACGCACAAGGGATGACATTCATGTCGCTCCCCTCTCGCCGTCGTCTAGACTTCACTCGTTGCGGCGGTCATGACGACGCGGAACGCTCTCGAACGGCGTGCCCGGAGCGGCACGCGCTGGACCTTCCTGTTCGCTGCTTCGTTGGCGCTCGCCTGCTCCCCGAGTTACACCGGCCCCTCGGAAGGAACCGGTGGAACCGCAGCGGCGCTCGGAGGCCAAGGCGGCAGCGCGACCGGCGGCTCGGGCAATGCGGGCGGCTCCGTCGCGAGCGGGGGAGCCATCGGCTCCTCGACGAGCGCGGGCGCCGGGCAGTCCGGAGCTGGCGACTCCATGGGAGGAGCCTCGGGAGGCATCGGGGGTCTCGGCGGATCCTCCGGAGGCGTCGCGGCTCTCGGAGGAGCGTCGGGCAGTCCTTCACCGGCGACCGGCGGCGCAGCGGGCGAAGGGGGACCAGGCAAGGGCGGAAACGCTGGCGCCGGAGGAGCCGCGGCGGGCGCCCCGAACGGCGGAGCCTCGGGCAGCGGCGGCGCGAGCGCGGGCGGTCCCTCGACGCCAGGCGGAAGCGGTGGCGACGGTGGAAGCGGTGGAAGCGGCGGAGTTGCGGGTGGCCCGAGCGGCGGTGCGGCCGGATTCGATCCGTGCCCGGCCGTCGACCCCTGCAAGATCCTCCCGCTCGGCGACTCGATCACGGACGGCATCGGCTTCTCTGGCGGCTACCGCGTCGAGCTGTTCGCGAAGGCCGTCGCCGACGGCAAGAACATCACCTTCGTCGGCGGCTCCATGAACGGCCCGAACATGGTGGCGGGCCTCCCCTTCCCGAGAGCGCACGAAGGCCACAGCGGTTGGACCATCGAGCAGATCGACGGCATCGTGCCGAGCCCGGCGCTCGACCCCGAGCCGCACATCGTGCTGTTGCACATCGGCACGAACGACATGTATCGCAACCCGAACGGCGCCCCGGATCGGCTCGGCGGGCTCATCGATCAGATCCTCGACGAGCTTCCGGATGCGTTGCTCGTGGTGTCGACGATCATCCCGTTCCCGCAGTCGCAAAACGCGGTATCGGCATACAACTCCGCCATCCCGCCGCTGATCGAGGAGCGCGCGAAGGCGGGCAAGCACATCCTCCTCGTCGATCAATTCGAGGGCTTCCCGACGTCCGAGCTCGGCGACGGCGTCCACCCGAACCAGGCGGGCTACGCGCGCATGGCGGGCGTTTGGTACGAGGCGATCGCGCCATACTTGCACTGACCCCGCCTCTCGTCGCCGCGTCGGGGAAGGCCACAAACCGGTCGCTCCCTCGGGCCACGCGTGTCAGGAAAGCGTGGCCGGAGCCGCGTCCACCCGGCGCGAACCGATGACGATCGAGCTTCTGATCCATGCCATCGTTCGCCAAACGACGATTCTGATCGGTCAACTGGCGACGGCGGGAGGCACGCGCGCGCCGCTGGCCCAGGTGGCGACTCAAGTCTTCCTCGACCTGGTCCGCGAGCTCGAGCGACAGGGCGTCAGCCGGAAGGTGAGCGCGGACATGTTCGGGATGGGTCTTCGCACCTACCAGCGCAAGATCCAGCGGTTGACGGAGAGCACGACGGATCGAGGGCGCTCGCTCTGGGTGGCGGTGTTCGACTACGTCGAGAGCCGGGGCGTCGCGACGCGCGCCGAGGTGCTGCTCCATTTCGCGCGCGACGACGAGGCGCAGGTTCGGAGCGTTCTCTACGATTTGTGCGAGAGCGGGTTGCTCAGCGTGTCGGGGACCGGGCCGGCCATCGAGTATCGCCCGACGTCGGAGGAGCAGCTCGCCGAGCTGCGCCGCGCACGCCGCACGGAGGGGCTCGACGAGCTGCTCTGGGCGCTCATCTACCGCGAGGGCCCGCTCACGCTCCAGGCGCTCGCCGAGCAGCACCCCGATCACGCCGAGCTCGAGGCCGCGCTCGAGCGCCTCGTGTCCGCGGGGCGCGTGGAGTACTCCGAAGCGGACGCGTGCTACCGTGCGAGCACGCTCTTTCTCCCGTTGGGCTCGCCCTCCGGGTGGGAAGCGGCGGTGTTCGACCACTTCAAGGCCATGGTCAACACCATCACCGGCAGGCTCCGCGAGGTGCGGTCGTCTCCCCATCTCGCCGATCGCATCGGCGGGAGCACGTATACCCTGGAGGTGTGGCCCGGCCATCCGCACGAGGAGGAAGCGTACGGAACGCTCGCGCGAATGCGCGCCGCGCTCGGGGAGCTCCGGCGACGGATCGAGGAGCACAACGCCGCTCACCCTACGCCGCCGACTCACAATCGCGTGCTCCTCTACGTCGGACAATGCGTGATCGCTCAGGAAGGTCCAGCCCCCGATGAGAAGCCATGAGCCGAGCGCTGCGTGGGCGTGGCTCCTCGCGCTCTCGTGCGGAGTCCTCGGCCTCTCCTGCAACGGCGGCGACCTCAGCGCCGACGGCGGCAGCGAGACGCATTTTCTCCGAGGCTGCGGGCAGAGCTGTGCCGAAGGCCTGACCTGCGCCTGCGGCGTCTGCACGCGGCCGTGCTCGCAGGCAGAAGCGTGCACTGCGCTGGCCGCAGAGGCCGAGTGCGTCGCGCTCGAGCCGCGCGTCGCGAGCGGGCGGTGCGCCGCCGCCGAGGAGACGGCGTACTGCGAGGTCACCTGCCTCGTGGATGCCGACTGCGCTTCTTTGGGAGATGCCGCTCGTTGCGAAGCGGGGTCCTGCCGGCATGCCGATTCGCCCCCCACCCTGGATTCCTCGACGCCTCCGCCCTGCGAGCCAGCGGAGATCGCGGCGAGCGAGCTCGTCATCCTCGGCGACTCGCTCATCGAGCTGAGCCCGTTCGCCGACTACCTCGAGCAGGCCGCGCTCGAGAGCGGCGCGCTCTCGGAGGGTGAGCACTACCGGAGCTACGCGTCGGCGCTGACGTCGTTCCTCGCCGAGGGGCCCTTTGGCATCTCGACGCAGTACACGACGAGCCGCGCCGAGGGCAGCGCGCGCGTGGTGATCATGAACGGCGGAGCCACCGACATGCTCCAGAACCCGTGCGCGGGCGCGCTCTCCCCCGATTGCCCGCAGGTTCGCGCGGCAGTGCGGGGTGCCGAGACGCTCTTCTCGCGCATGGCCGCCGACGGCGTCGAGCACGTCGTGTACGTCTCCTATTCGGACCCGCGCAACGACCAGGCGTTGAAGGACGGCCTCGATACGCTGCGACCGCTCCTCCACAACGCCTGCGGACGGAGCCCCGTGGCGTGTCACTGGCTGGATCTGCGCCCGGCGTTCGAAGGCCACGACGACTATCTCGGGCCGGACGGCATCGTGTGGAGCGACTCCGGAGCGCGCATGAGCGCGACCTTGGTCTGGGAGCTCCTCGAGCTCCGCTGCATCCCCCGCTGAGGCGGCTCGAACAGCGCCGGGCGCGCCCGCGTGGTGCTCGCAGCGACGCGCCCTTTCGTCGAGGCGCGGGAGGTGCCCGGCGTGGGCGTCTCGTTCCGGGACATCGCGGGCGCGCGCGCTCGGACCGTCAACTGTGCCAGCCTGTGCCACGCGCCGGAATCGGCATCGCGCCAACCTCGCGAATCTTCTCGTCGCTGCTGCTGGCACGACGTGTGCTGTATGCCCAGAACAGCTCGATGCCTGCTCGGGCGCGGGCTCGACACAAGGATTGAGAGGCGATGACTTCAGGGCTCCCCGTTCGCGGCTTATGCAATCGAGTCTTCATGGGTGCGGTCGTCTTCGCGGCCATGAGCTGCGGGTCGAGGGACGACGGCGACCTCCTCGCGACGCCGAGCGGCAACGGGCCGGGAACGGCAGCGACCGGAGGCGCCACTCAAACCGGCGGAAGCGCGGGCTCCGCCAGCAAGGCGGGAACCGGCGGCAGCGGCGCCAACCCCGGAACGGGAGGAACCTCGACGGGCAGCGGTGGCGCGAACAACGGCGGCTCGGGCGCGACGAGCGGCGGCGATGCCATTTGCTCGCTGCCCATCGTCGTGGGCCCGTGTGAGGCGGCGTTTCCGCGCTTCGCCTTCAGCGCCAGCGAAGGCCAGTGCGTGCCGTTCACGTACGGCGGGTGCGAGGGTAACGAGAACAACTTCGAGACGCTCGAAGACTGCGAAGCCACGTGTGGCGGCGCCTCGGGAAGCGGTGGCTCCGGTGCTGCGCCGGGGACTGGCGGGTCGGGAGCCGCGCCAGGAACGGGTGGCTCGGGCGCCAAGCCCGGAACCGGCGGCTCGGGCGCCAACCCAGGAACCGGCGGTTCGGGCGCCAACCCAGGAACCGGCGGCTCGGGCGCCACCCCAGGAACCGGCGGCTCGGGCGCCGCGCCGAGCACCGGAGGCGCCGCGGGCGCTACCGGAGAGGGCGGAGCGGGCGCCGCGTGCTCGCTGCCCATCGACGTCGGCCCGTGCGACGGCGCGATCCCGCGCTTCGCCTACAGCGAGTCCGCGGGGCGTTGCCTCCCGTTCTCGTACGGCGGGTGTCAAGGCAACGAGAACAACTTCGAGACGCTCGAAGAGTGCGAGGCCGCGTGCGGCGGAACGCTCTCGCAGTGTCCCGAGCACAACCCGGATGGTGAAGACTGCGACGAGGGCGACGCGGACCTCGCATGCACCTACGACACCGAGGACTGCTTGTGTGCGGTCCAGACGTCCACCCAGTGTCTCAAGGTCGATCCGGCTTGCCCGCTCCCGTCGCACGACGCCCGCGCCGCGGATCCGGCACCGGGAACCGGGTTCGCCCCGCCGCGCCTCCAGGCGCAACACTGCACCTGCTCGGAAGGCACGTGGGAGTGCAAGCTGGTCTTCTGATGAGCGGCTCGGGGCCTTTCCCAACCGGGAAACTCGAGCGCCAGGCTCAGTAGAACTCGACGTCGTCGATCTCCACGAAGCCGGTGGCGCTGCGTTCGCCCGTATAGAGGAAGAGACCGAGGCTATCGAGGCGCTGCAGCACCGTTTCGAGCTCCGGCGCGCCGTCACCGCCGCTCCACTCGGCTTCCGCGAACGGGAGCTCGACCGTCTGCGCCGTCTCCGTGAGCTCGGGCCAGAACGCGAAGCGCGGCCCGTCGGTCTGCATCTCCACACCATTGAGTTGGATCTGAACGAATTCGGCTCCAAGCCCACGGACTTTCAGGCGCACCCCCGTGAAGCCGCGAACATCGGCGCCGGGGTCCTTTAGTGGAAGCATCGAGTACGCCCAACCTTGCCCGGTGCGCGGGATCGCGAACTCGAACCGCACCCCGGTGAGCTCCGAGTCGGGCGGTGAGAGCGCGGCGCGGGCCGTCCCGCCGAGCGCGACCGCGGTGAACATGCCGGTGCGCACCTCGAGCTCATCGTATTGCGTGAAGTCGTTGAGCCGATCGGTCGAGAGGGTGACGCGCTCGAGCGAGCCCGCGACGAGCCGCGACACGCGCTCGCGGAGCCCCGGCAAGTCGGCACGCAGGCGCTCCACGCTCGCCTCCCACTCCGCGACGTCCGGGCCGAACGGATCGGCTGCGATCGCGGTGCGCAGCCGCTCCACGTGTCGATCGATCGCCGCCTCGAGGACGCCCTCCGCGAATGGACCCGAGAGGACCGCGTCGACCGCCGCGCGGTAGCCCGCCTCGTCCTGGGCGAGCGCCGCCAAGATGGGATCACAGCCCGGCGCGATCGTCGCGAGGTGGACCCGCGGACAATGCGGCATCGGTTCCCGCCAGTGTGGCGCGCCGGCCATCCAATTCTCGAGCTGAAACGCCCCGTCCATGTCCCAGGGGATGAGATGCAGGGTCGTCGCGTCCGCGCCGAGCTCTTGGCCCTTCACGTACAGGAAGAAGTTGTGATTGTTCCCACCCTTGTCGACGTAGAAGGTCGTCGCGCCGTCCCAGTTCGCGAGCGCGTCGTCGACGGCGAGGTAGCGGAGCCAGTGATCGACGTCGAGGCGCTCCGCGAGAAACTCCAGGCGTTGCTCCGCGGGCGTCTCGGCGAGGCGCTGGGCGAAATCCACGAGCGGCGCCGGATCCGCCGTCTCCTCGTTGTTCTCGAGGTGCTCTCGATAAAACTCCGCGTCGGTCGAGGCGGGCCACGCCTCCTTGTAGAGATCGCCGTCGCCGTCGTCCGGCCAGCGCGACTCGGTGAATCGCCCGTCGATCTGCTCGACCATCGAGAAGAGCCCCCGGGACGAGCCATCGACGACGACCTCCGCCCACGCGCTCCGCGGAGCCTCCACCCCCACCGCTCGATACGTGTCGTAGGCGAGCCGCTCGCGCAGCGCCGACGGATCCCCTTTCATCGAGTGGAGGTTCAGGCGCTTCAGCCCGAAGAAGCGCAGACTCTCGTCGTACTCGTCGAACTTGAGGCGCATGCTGAGCTTGTCGCAGACGAGCCTGCCGTCTTGAAAACAGTTCTGGAGCGTGCCCACCTGCCCCTTGAAGCGCACCGCGATCCTGCCGATGCGCTCGCCGTCGTAACACGCCGTCACCGGCGTGTACTCCTCCTCGAGTGCGCGGCGCTGATGCGCCTCGTACGTCGTCTCCTCCATCACGAGCTCGAAGCGCGGCACCCCTTCGACCCCGAACAACTCCGCCGCATCGCGAAACGCGGAGTCCGAGGGCGCGCACTCGAGCTTCTCTCCGTTGCTCTCGAAGTGCGACCCCTCACACGCGGAAACGGTCAGCGCGAGCGCCGGCAAGCACCAGCGCAGCGATTTCCAGAACGCAAGCTCGTGGTCAAAGCAGCACCTGTACCCTCGCGTGGATCGAAAACCGTTGCGGCGCCGTCGCCCGTCTGCGAACGCCGTCGCGCGGCCCGCGTCCGCGCCGTCGAGCTCGGTTCGACGCATCGTCGTGCCAACCCCTCATCGTCGACCGCCCTCCCAACCGCTTCGCCACCTCTTCTCGACCCCGGCAGGCTACTCCCACACGCGGCGATTTGACACCCCGCTCGGCTAGCCGGGGGTCAGCCTCAGGGGGAAATCGCGCAACCGAAAGCCGTCTTATCTCGCGCCTGCGTGCCTTTCGGCGGGAGCCCGGCGCTTCGAACACGCAACAAAATGCAAACTCGGGCGGCGCGGAAGAGCGCGCTCGCCCGAGTATCGCAGAGTGAGCGAATCAGTTTCGCTCGAGGTAACGAGTCGTGAAGTACTCGTCCTTGGTGTCGGGAGCGACGGTCATCTTCTCGGACTCGAACACCGAGCGACGGCCGTTCTGCTTGTTCACCATTTCCATGCGCATGGCGCGGTAGCGCTTCTTCTTCGGGTCGAGGAGCTTGATGTCCTTGGCGACGAGCTCCTTCAAGAGCTTGCCCTTGAGGTCGTAGAAGACGCCCTTGCGCAGGGAGTGCTTCTGCTTGCTGATCCAGTAGGTCTTCTTGGAGTAGCCCTCGGCCTCGGCAATGTCCTTGCTCTTGGGCATGACGTCGATGACCCAGCACTGCTCGCCATCGACGGCCTCCTCCTTGAGCACCTTGTACTCGTAGTCGTCGAGGGCCGGGATGTTGAGGTCACCGTAGGAGAACTCGCTGCCCATGAAGCTCTGCGAGCGCTGCGAGCTCACGATGCGGCGGGTCTTGCGCAGCGCCGGCAGATAGATCCACACGTCGTCCGCCGCGCTGTCGTGGTCGAACACGAGCACGCCCGTGCCCTGCACATCGGCGGGAGAGAGAAAGCGGTAGATGCGCTTCTCGGTTTTCCCACCGTCGTAAAGCTTCGACGCCATCGTGATCTTGCGCTCACGGGCCTGCCCCTTCTCGTTGAAGATGGTCATCTTGATGACCGCCTCGGAGCCGTCGAGCTTTCTCGTGGTGGCGACCTTGTCCATGATCTCGCGGGCATTGGGGGCCGCTTGGGCACTGGAGGGCCCGGAGAGGAGCCCGGCAGCACCCAGGCTCATGGCCAACGTCAGGGCAACAGCAGTTCGCGCCAGTCGATGTCTCATCAGGATTTCTCCTCGCTCGGGAGCGCTCGCCTCACTTAGACGCAGACCGCCCTCGAGAGCTTCATCTGTGCGACCGATTTTCCCTCCGACCGCGCGACCGGCAAGGTCGTTCGCGCTCGAAGTCGGGGGAGTTCGTACCTACGCAACCGCACGGAGTCCACCCCGGGGCACGGGAAATCGACGCCACTGCCGCAGCGGTGAACAGTTTCAGAGGCGACGAATTCGGGTGCACAGCCGGGCGCGCTCGCGCCGTCAGAAGCTCGCGCGGAACTCCGCGTAGCCCGCGCTCAGGTACTCGTCGATCGCGCCGAAGAGCGTGCCGTCGGGGCCCGCGTAGTATTCGCCGCCGAGGCTGATCGTCATGCCATCGGCCATGTTGTAGGCGATCTTCGGGAAGACGAGCCACTCCTTGGTCGTCACGTTGGCCATGCCGAGCACCGACAGCGAGAGCGTGTCGTGCGCGAGCAAGAGCTCGAGGCGCGCCGTGCCGATGTGCTGGATTTGCTCGAGCTGCCCGAAGAGCATCTGGTTGCGGGCGGCCACTTCGCCGGCGATCACGCCGGGGAGCTGCGACTGCACGACGTTGTACGTCCAGTTTTCCCGAACCTGCGGATGGTCGAGGCCAAACTCCGAAACACTCCCTTCCCGCTGCCAATCCAGGGTGTACCGCCCCAGGTACTGAACGATCACGTTCAGCGCTCCGAACGTGCGGTCGAGCCCGAGCGCGTACTGCACGTCCGGGCGCGGCGCCCAACGGCGTACCTGGTAATTGACGGGATTCCGGTAGGCGGCCTCGCCCCGGATCGCAATGACGTCCGAGAGCGTCGTCGCGAAGTCGAATCCGAAGACGTGGTGGTGATAGGGCGCGCGCGCGACGGCGACCCGAAGCTCGTCGGGCGAGTTGCCCGGGTCGTAGCCCAGTAGCCGGAACCCCGGCATCGGCGCGTACCCGTACAGATACGAAACCGACGCCTCGAACGCTGGCAGCTCGACGTGGAGCCGCGCCGCCCCGAGACCCTTGTCGAGGCGCCCATCCGGGTAATCGGGGGGAGCAAAGAGCACGAAGGGCGGCACCAGGCCCGGCGCGAGCGGGATCTCCGACGGCTCGTAGAGCGGCATCCACACGCCCTCGAGCTTGAACGGGCGCAGGTACCAGAACGCGCGCGCGCCGACGTTGCCCAGGCGGCGATCGTCCTCGATCGGCGAACGGACGCGGAGATCGGTGGGCGTGATGTTGTTCGTCGGATTGAAGGCGTCCGCGCGCCCCCACACGACGATCTGCTTGCCGAGGCGCACGTCGATGGGACCGAGGTAGGCCGTGACGTACGCCTCTCGCAAATCGACGCGCAGCCCGCGTCGCTCGGTCTCGAGCCCGTACTGAAGCCGCGCCTCGGCGTAGGCGTCCGCGACGTCGCCTTTCTTGAGCGTGGCCTTGAGCGCGAGCTCACCGTACGCCGCCTTGATCTCGCCGCGCTGAAGCCCCACCAGCTTGCCGGCGAAGACGTCGCCCCGGACGTACCCGCCCAGGCGAAAATCCGAGCCGCTCGCCCCTCCGTCCAGCGCGTCCCCGTCCCCGCCTTCGTCGCCGCCGCCTGCGAGGCTCGACTCGAACAAGCCGCTGCCCGAGCCGACCTCGGCCTCGGCGCTCGCCTCCGCGGACGTCTCGATGTCCGTGGAGACCTCGTCTTCGCTGTCGGCTTCCGCGGGGCTTGGCTCTTCGAAGCCCTCCTCTTCCTCCTCCTCCTCGACCTCGGCGGCCTTCTTCGCAGCAGCGGCGGGCTTGCGCTTCTTCGCCGCGCTGGCATCGGGAGCCGACGCAACGACGAGCCCGAAAGCGAGACAGGAGAGCACGACTCCAAGTCGATGCCCGTGGCGGAGAAACGAAAATAAACGGGTACTCGGGCTCATCGGAGACGAGCTGTCATTAGCAAAGCATCGACGCGGAAGCGAGAGCGGAAACGAAAGCGCTCGAGTGGCGATTCGTCGATGCTCTCATCGCGAGACGACGGCGCGACGCTCCGTACGCACCGCGCGCCCGAAGCTCGTGCCGCTCGCCCGTCGAGCAGTGGCGCGCGACGGCTCAGCGCCTCACTGAGCCGGCACCCATTCGCCCGCCGCGAAAACCATCGAATAGCCCGCGGCGGCGCTGCCGAGGACGATCTTGTCTCCCGGGCTCGGCGTGTGCTCTTCGAGCAGTTTGTTCAGGGTGACGCCGATACTCGCGCTCGCGGTGTTGCCATACACCGAGTGGGTGTACACGCCGCGCGCCGGATCGACCCCGATGTCCTCGAGGACCTTGCGCACCATGATTTCGCTCGGCTGGTGAAACACGTAGCGCGAGACGTCCGTCGGCTCCCAGCCGAGCGAGGCGAGCTTGCTCGTAAGCCACGGCGGAATGAGCTTGCCGAGCCGCATCAGCTCGACGGACGCGGAGACGAAGGTGCCATCGATCGGCACCTGGCAGAGCTCCCAGTGGCCGGGCGCCGTGTACGTGTCGATCCCGCGGAGACGCAGGCTGCCGTTCGGCCACGGCTTCGATCGAAGCAAGAAACAGGCGGCCGCGTTCCCAATCGTGAGGCCCGCCGACTTCGTGTAGAGGTCCTTTACGCTCTGGATGTCGTAGCTGAGGAACCGGCCCGTGAGCTCGGAGGTGACGACCAGAGCAGTCCGGTAGTCCTTACGGAGCGCGAGGTAGGCGACGGCCACCTGCAGCGCCTCGAGGTGGCTCACGCAGGCGGCGGTGACGTCGAAGGCGTGGCAGCGCTTCAGACCGAGCTTGGCCGAAATTTCCATTGCCGTCGCCGGCTCGAAATACTGGCGCGCGATGCTGCCGTTGATGATCAGGTCCACCTCGTCGAGCGAGGCGCCGTTCTGCTCGAGACAATGGTTCGCCGCCCTCACCGCCTGATCGGCGATGCGCGCCTTGGGGTCGGACTCGAGGTACCGCTCCCGGGTCTTGCACAACCCGAACACGTGCTCGATCCCCGACTCGATCGCCGGCCAATCGGATTCCGCTCCCCGGTATTGCTCCCGCACCCGCCGAATGATCTCCGCATTGTCCACGCGCGTGGCCGGGAACGCGACACCCGGCTTCGATAGGTACAGTTCCGGTAGGCTCACAGAGGGTCTCCGTTCACGCTCGGCCGTTCATTGGGGTCGTGAGTGCGTCTGCAACGCGGGGCCGTCCATCGATCATATCGCTGCACGCTCCGACCGCAAACGTGCCACTCCGAGACGACCTGTAAAAGTCTCACCACGGTGCAACCACGGCGTTCGTCGCATACATCTCACTCGCGATGCGCTGGGGATACGCCGCCCTGCGGCAAGATCTCCAGACCGAAAACGAAAGCGCAGGCGCTCGTGCAACGGAGGAGCTTTGGGGTCGAAAGGTTTCGTCGAGAACGAGACGTGAACGCGAGCGCACCGCTGTCTCCGTCGCCGTGCCGCACACGACCCGGAGCGTGAGCACGCGCGCGCGGTGCATGGCCATGCCGCGTGCGGGTACAGATCTCCCGTTTGCGAGAGGTCGCAGTGCGGCCGACCGGTGTCCGGAGGTCACGGAAGGCGCCGGCCGCTCCTGGGCGAAGTTGCAACGGGGTCCGAGCGAAACCGGCTGGTCACCAGGCGCACTTCGGGGTCTACTCCCGGCATGAATTTCGGCACCCGGTCTCCCTCCGCCCTCCCCTCATCGCGCCCCGCCGCGCGGCGCGGCGCGCGCGTTCTCGCGTGTGCGACGATGTGCGTCGCACCGTGGCTCGCGGCGTGTGGCGGTGGCGGCAATGGCGATGGCAATGGCGATGAACCGCAGGCAGCGGTCATCCCGATCGGGGATGCGAACAACTACACCTCGCAGAGCAGCCTCAACGTCGCCACCGTGCCGCAGGTTTCGACCGACTACGCGAACATGCAGCTCTGTTGGGACGCGGCGACGCAAGACATCCAATGCCACGACCTAGCGCCGGCGACGGACGTTCAGTACGTGATGTTGGTCAAAGCGCCGGGCGACGCTCAGACGGTCGCTTCCCAAATCCTGACCGATACACTCCCCATCACACTCCCGTTCGCCGAGTTCCCGACCAACGGCGCCACCTGCACGCCGCTCTCGGCGTTCGGTGGCCCCGGGTTCGACATCGCGGCGAACTTCGTGGAAGACCCGAACAGCACCTTCTTCTTCGCATTCGCGGAGGGACGCCTCGCGAAAGGTGTCCGCAATTTCATGTTCTTCGAGCCGAAGGCCGGCGCCACCACGACGATGCTCTCGGCGCCCTCGGGGTGTGGGCAGCTCAGCTTCACCGCGCAGATCGCCTCGCGGCAGACCGTCAAGGTGCCGCGCCAAGGGCCGGTGGCCCTCGACTACTCCGGTCTCACGAAAGACGGGCAGCTCCTCGAGTTCGTGCCGAGCTTCGTCAGCAGTGCCTTCCTCGCCTTCTATCCGGGCATGACCCCAGCTCAGCTCGAGCAATCCTTCTTCGACATCGAGCTCCTCGCGGATCCGTCGTCGCCGAAGGCGCTGCCGGGCGCCCTGCTCTTCGAAGCGCCGGTCTCGGGGGGGACCAGCGTCGATCTGCGTTCGCTCCAGCAGCGGACCGCGACGGGGCCCGGCGCCGCCTTCACGGATTTCAGCATCGCGACGCAGCCCGGAACCTGGCTCTTCGCCACGCTCTGCGACAACTGCAAAAACCCGCAGCCGCTCATCGTGGTCGTGATCGAGCCGATTGGATAAGCGTCCGTGAAGTACAGATTCGGCCTTGGGTGCCTCCTCGCCGCGGCGACGCTCGCTGCACCGGCCTTCGCGGGAGGCGGGTATTTCTCGGGTCACAAAGGCGCGCGCGCGGCGGGCCGCGGCGGTGCGTTCACGGCGCGCGCCGACGACGTCTCCGCGGTGACCCTCAATCCGGCTGGGCTCGCCCTGCTCGAGGGCACGACCCTGCAGGCGAGCAACCGCTTCTCGTACAACGCGCACTTCTTCACGCGGGCGCCCACGCTCGACTGGGGGAAGGCGGTGGGCGGCGTCGCGCCGTCCGTCGGCTTCGCCACCGTGAAGAACGAGGTCCCCTGGCAAGCCCTCGATCCGTTCATCGGAGCGGTCACGAACCTCGGGCTCGAGGACTGGGCGTTCGCGTTGGCCATCTTCGCCCCGCCCGGGATCGGCCGGCAGCAGTTTCCCGTCGACGGTGGGCAGCGCTACATGATGGTCAGCCGCGAGGCGATCATCCTGAGCTACTCGGCGAGCGCCGCCTATCGCCCGAGCGAAACGTTCGCGCTCGGCGCGACGTTCTCGTGGATCGCCGTTCCGAAGCTCGACTACCAGCTCGTCATCGACGGCATGCCCTCTCCCCGCGCGGCAAACCCCGTCTCGAGCGACCTCGACATGCTCGCGACGGTGAGCGGCTCGGACACGTTCACGCCGAATGCGACCCTCGGCGCGTGGTTCCGCCCCGTGTCCTTCCTCGAGCTCGGTGTCTCCGCGCAGGTCATCCCCGCGCGAATCGAGACGAACAGCACGCTCACCCTCGACCCGCTCTCACCGGGCATCAGCGACTCCGACGTTCGCCTGCTGCGCAACAACGTTCCGGCGAACGACGTGGTCCTGTCGTTGCCCTTGCCGCTCACCGCGCGCGCGGGCGTGCGGTATCGGCACCTCGAGGGCGCGCGTGAAGTGTTCGACGTCGAGCTCGACGTCGTCTACGAAACCTGGTCGAAGGTCGATAAGTTCACGCTGAACACGAACGGGCTCGTCGCCAACGTCGTGGGCAATCGCGTCGACATCGGCAGCATCGAGGTCGACAAGGCGTGGCAAGACACGGTCAGCGTCCACCTCGGCAGCGACTACTCTCTCGTCCCCGACACCTTCACGCTCCGGGGCGGCCTCTTCTACGAGAGCGCCGTCGCGGCGCCCGAGTATGCCAACGTCGACTTCGTGAGCGGCCAGCAGCTCGGTGGCGGCCTCGGCTTCTCGCTCTTCGCCGCGGGCCTCGAGGTCGCGCTGGCGTACGAGTTCCGTCAGCAGCTCACGAACCGCATCGCCGAAGCCGACGCTCGCGTGTACCAGGAGGTCCCCGCGAGCCCCTGCCAGGCGCCGTACACGGACCCGAACCTCTGCCACCCCGCGTACCTCGGGCAGCCGAGCCCCGCCGTCAACGCCGGCACCTACGACGCCTACTCGCACATGGCGACGCTCGAGGTCCTCTATCGTTTCTGAACCTCGGGGAAGCCCCGAGCCGACGCCCTCTCGGAACGAGGCGCCCGTCTCCGCGAGCCGGATCTTTCTCGGGCGGGTGGATTCGGAAATCCGCCGCGGCGCGCCTGGGGCTCCCGGGCGTCTGGTACGCTTTGGGATACGTGGTCGGAAGGACCGGCCGCCTCAACGGCACGATCGCATGCACGAGGAGCATCGGGACATGGCGCATCGTTTCTCCTATCGCCGAGCGGCTCCCCTCCTGCTCGCCGTTCTGGTGCTCGGGTGCTCGGACGAGTCCCCGTCGCCCGATGCCGCAACGGGCGGAGCGCCCGCGGCGAGCGGCGGCACGACAGGGGAAGGCGGCGCTTTCTCTGAAGGAGGCACGCCCCAGGGCGGCAGCTCCGGAAAAGGCGGCCCCTCCACCGAGAGCGGCGGCTCCGCGGGCACCCCCGCGCAGGGCGGTGGCTCCGCAGAAGGTGGGCAGTCCGCGCAGGGCGGCGATACCGCAAGCGGCGGCAGCGGGTCGCTCGACGGCGGGACCTCGGGCTCGACCAACGGCGAGCCTGGCAACGACGGGGGCTCCGACGGCAATACGGGCGACACGCCGTACGCGAACGTCACGGCAGTGTCCGCGACGGGCAGCTCCGGCAGCTACACGTTCTCCGTGTCCGTGGAGAGCGCGGATATCGACTGCACGCAATATGCGGACTTCTGGGAGGTGCTCGACGAGTCGGGCGCGCTCGTCTACCGGCGTATCCTCGAGCACAGCCATACGGACGAAAACGGAACGACGGATCCCGATGCGCCCGGAAATACGTTCACGCGCTCGGGCGGGCCCGTGGCGATCAGCGAAGACCAAGTCGTGGTCGTGCGCGCGCACATGAGCAACGCCGGGTACGAAGGAATGGCCATGCGCGGCAGCGTCGCCGCGGGATTCACCGCAGCCCCCGACATCGGCTCGGATTTCGCCGCCGACGTCGAGGACGACGCTCCGCGGCCCGGAGCGTGCTTGTTCTAGAACGCCGATCCGTTTCGACTGACCAGCTTTCGAGTGCGCCACGTTGCTGTCCCACGCCCGGACCGACAGGGCGCTCGGCGCCCTCCGCT
>CAYYWA010000025.1:0-30911 GCA_964475255.1 uncultured Sorangium sp. | reverse complement strand
CCACGCGGGCACTCTGTCCGACGCAGTTTTCCGCATATCTCGGCGCGTTCCTAACGTTTGTCGCTCTAGGGTCACCTTCAATTTCGGGCTTCCTAGTCGGGGGAGACCAATCCCTCAGGCTTCGGGGGTGCTCGAGCGCCGAACGATCGTTCCCCCTCGAACGCTCGCGTTCGGGCTCTTCTCGACCTCAGCCTGCGGCGCGACGCATGGCGGGGGCGGAGAGCGGCCACGGGCGCCCTCGGAGCTCCGCCGCGAGGTCTTGCAAGGCCTTGCGCACCTGGCGCACGGTTGGACGGTTCCGCGCGTCGTGGCGCAGGCACGCCGCGAGCACGTTGGCGATCTGGCGGGTGTGCGGCGCGTGCGCCAAGGCCGTGAGCGCAGGGGGCCACCCGTCGTGGTTCACGTGGGCGTTGACGATGACCATCTCGTCCGGCCCCTCGAAGAGGAGCTCCGCCGTCAGCGCTTCGAACGCCGTGCACCCGAACGCATAGATGTCCGCGGGCAGGGGCGAGGTCGTGCCGCGTTCTGGCGCGACGCCGAGCACCTCCGGGGCGCAGTAGTGCATGCTCCCGCAACCCGGGCGGAGGTGGCGCCCGCTGAGGCCGAAATCGACGAGCACCGGCGTGTCACCGTCCCGCAAGATGACGTTGGACGGCTTGAGATCGAGGTGGGCGATGCCGACGTTGTGCATCGCCTCGAGGCCGCACAGGATGCCGTCGAGGTAGCCGAGCACGCGGTCGATGGTGAGCGAGCGATTGCGGATGAGCCGGTCGAGGCTCGGTCCGCGGATCAGCTCCATGACGAGGATGGGCTTCGGGCGGGCGCCCACGTCGAACGTGACGAAGCGCGCGAGGTTCGAGTGCTGGGGCAAGGAGAGCAGGGCCCCCGCCTCCTCGCGGAAGAGCTGGAGGAACTCTTGCTCCGAGAGGCTGCGCGCGGTCGTCGGATCGTAGTCGGGAACCTTGAGCGCGAAGCCCTCAGCGCGCGGGTTGTTGCGTTCTTCGCTGCGGCGGGCGAGGAACACGGAGCTCGCCCCGCCGCTGCCGAGAGCGCGCAGCACGTAGAACGCCCCGATGGTGCGGTGAGGCAAGAGCCAATCGGGGAGCTGCGCCTTGCGTCGCTCGAGCGGAATGGGAAACACGTCGCTGGCGGCGGCGAGGGGCAGCGTTTGGATGCGAGCGAGGACCGCGGCCGCCGCCGAGCCGAGCGCCGCCGGCAGCTCGGAGACGAGGGCTCGGATCGCGAGCTCGAGGGCTTCGGGGTTGGCGGGGGTGCCGCTGCTCACGGCGCGTTCGACGAGGGCCGAGATCGAGCCGCCGTCCGTCAGCACGCGGATCTCCGCCGGGTCACTGCCGAGGAGGCGGCGCGCCGCGCCACGCACCAGGCGCGACAAGTCGTCCACGGCCGCCTCCAGCTCGCCCAAGACGTCGCTGCGCGCTCCCGAATCGACCAGCTCGTTCTGTCCGCGCGCATCGAGCACCGCGGCGAGGGCACGCCCGAGCCGCAGCACGACGCGCCGAAGCGCTTCGCCGCGGTAGGAGCCGCCAGCGCCGAGCCCTCGGCTCAGGTGGACGACCCGCTCGGGGAGCCGCGCGGGATCGTCGAGATTGCGCCCGCCGGTGATGTCCGCGGCGGCATCTGGATCGAGCTGTGGGGCGAGGAAATCCGTGTACGCGCCGATCACCGCGCGCACGTCGGGGTTCGTCGAGGCCTCGCCGATCATCTGGTACGTCTCGACCGCCTCCACACGGCTCGCGAGGACCAGCAAGAGATCGGCCGGCTCCGACATGCCTTCGCGGACGCCCGCGTCGAACGCTCGCGCCAGCGTGGCACACGCGATGCGATGAGCGCCGCCTCCGGGATCCTCGGTGACCCGATCCATCAGGATGCGCGTGGTCTCGCGCACACGCACGCGCACGCGGCGGTTGTCCTCCTCGTGCCGCGTCGTGTCCACGTCCATCAGGTGGAGGAGCGCGCGCAGGCGCCGATGCTCCGACTGCAGGTAGCCCTTGGTGCCGCTCTTCACCGCGGTTTGCGCGTCGAGCAACCAACGGCCGAGCTTCTCGTAGATGCGCTCCATCTCGGGGATGGTGGCGTCGGTGTCCCCCGGTCGCCGTCCGAGCAGGAGCAGGTTGCCGAGCCGCGGGCTCTCGAGCGCGCAGGCGTCCACGTCGCGCTGCGGGCCGAGCAGGTACGGGAGCCGCTGCGCGTCGTTCGGATCCTGGACCGCGACGAAGTCGACGGCGCGCTCGAGCGCGCGGACGGCGCGCGTCGCCAGCTCGTACGCCGAGCGCGCCCCGGTGCTCTCGTACGCCGCGAGAGCGCGCCGCAGGAGACTCACGACGTCGTCCTCGTCGTTTTCGCGAGCGAGCTGCTGCAGGGTGCGCTCGGAGATCGCGCGGAGGACCGAGGTGTTCCGCTCGGCCTGCGCGGCCAGGGAGTCGTAGAGGCGCTCCGCCGCTCGCGCGCCGAAGGCCGGGTCGAGCACGTCCCCGAGGAGCGCGGCGACCGCCTCGGCCACGTCGGGCCGAACGACCTCGGCGATCCACTCGAGGAGCTGCTCTGCCGCCTCGGGCTCGGCTTCCACCACACGCGGCAGGCCCATCGTCAGCGTTGCGGCGAGCCCGCGGTCGTACTCCGCGAGCGGCCCGTCGAGAATGCGACGGCAGGCGCGCAGCGCCTCCTCCGGCTCGTTCGCCATGAGCGCGACCAGCGAGACGGCGCCGCGCCGCCATTCGGTGGGCGTCAACGCAGGGTCGAGCGCTCGCTCGACTTCGTCCCGAAGGAGATCGTCGACGGAGGAGAGGAGGCCGCGTGCGACGGCCGCGTGCCGCCACACGAGCGGCTCGCGATCGGCGAGCAGCGCCGTGAACGTGCTCTTCACGGGCTCGGTCGTGAGCAGCTCGCGGGGATGCGGATCGCCGTGCTGTGCGCGCAGCGCCGCCTCGCGCGCGGCGTGCTCGAGCAGCTTGGCCGCGAGGCGCCGCGCCGGCAGCGCTCCGGTGCGGCCCGGCTCGATCCACCGCTCGCGCAGCTCTCGCCGGGTCACGAGAGTGAGGGCGAGGGCATCGGCATTGACGGCGGAGCCGACGGGCAAATCGAAGAGGAGCCCGATGCGGGCGCGGAGCGTCGCGGCTTCGAAGGACCGCCCCGAAGCGAGCGCCATGCGCGTCGCCACCGACGCGAACGATGCGGCCGTGCCTTCGTAGAGCCGCGCGAACACGCGGCGGCCGAGATCGAGCCGCGTCTTGCCGGGGGGCAGCGCCGCCGTGAGCTCGTACAGCGCGAGGGCGGCGGAGCCCGGCGCGATCCAGTCGAGGTCATCCGCGAGGCCGACGTCGATCGCGAGCGCCACGACGCGCTGGATGAGATCTTGATCGATGCCATCGAGCGGCGGTGCGCCGGTGACACCCAACCCTTCGCGGTGAGCGAGGCCTGCGATGGCCTGACGAAAACTCGCGCGCCGCTGCGCCTCATCCGTCGTGCGCAGCACCATCACGAGCGCATCGACGGGGGAGAAACGGACACGCATAGGGGTCTCATTTTCTGTACGGTTCGACCCCGCAAATCAAGCAGTGTTTTTGCAGCATAAGAGCATTCCAGTGGCGCCGAGTTTCGGCATTTTCGGTGCGAGGTGTCGGGAACCCGCAGACCACTGGGAGCACTCGGTCGGTGTTGACGGCATTCGTTCGCACGGGGCGGAACCAACGTTCACACGCTGCGCCCGCGAAGGCCGGAAATCGCGGGGTTTCGGTGCCGTGCGCGCGTGGCGCGGTCCTTGAAAAGACCCTTCGCGCACGGAGACACCCATGAAGCACCGAACTACTTCGACCCACATTGCTCTCGGCCTGACGACGATTTCTCTGCTTTCCGCCGGTTGCACGATACAGCCGTCGGACAATGACGTTTCGGAATACCGACAAGCGCTCCCCCAAGCCGACCACGTGCGCGTGGCGGGGCCCGAAGCGGAGGGCGCCGGGAGCACCAAAAATACGAACACCGCCGCCGGAGCGGGGCTTTTGGCGGATGGCTCCGAGCCGACCGTCGACGTCGCGCGCTGGTACCTCTTCACGCGCAACGTCCGCGACGGCGTGAACGCCGTCACCGGCGTCATTCTCGGCAGCCTCTGGTTCGTCGTGCACACGCGACCGACAGAGGTCGGCTCCGACTACGCCGAGTGGGGTCCCTACACCGACTCCCTCGATCCCGTGGCCTACCGCTTGCGCGTCGATCGCGTCGCCGAGGACGAGTACGAGTACCGCCTCGATGGGCGCCCCAAGGCGTCGACCTCCGAGGACGACTATCGAACCGTCCTCTCCGGCAAGGGCTACGGCCGCCCGCACGCGCTCCACGGGGATGGATTCTTCACCATCGACCTCGACGTTGCCCGCGCGCTCGATCCCGGAAAACACGCAAAGGACTCCGGCACGATCACGATCACGCACGATCTCACGCGGAGCCCGGATCGACGGCTGCGCGCGCTGCCGCGCACCATCGTGGCCGAGCTCGATCCGGAAGGCGAGCCGTTCCTGACGATCACCTCGACGGCCGCGGAAGACGGCTCTGGCGAAATCGAGATCGACGCCCTGGCCGACACCGACGCGAGCGGGACGACGGCGCTCGAGGATCTCGCCATGCAGAGCCGCTTCCGCGCGGACGGCGCGGGTCGCGCCGACGTCACCGTCGCGAACGGCGACGTCCCCGCGGACATCGGCGCCGTCACGCTCACCGAGTGCTGGGGTACCGACTTCACCCGCGTGTATTACAGCGACACGATCGAGCTCAATCCGACCGAGGGCGACGCGACGGCCTGCGCGTTCTGACTCGGCGGGGAAGGACGGCACGAGCCGCGCTTGCGAGAAAGGCTAGGACGCCGATCAGTTTCGACTGATCGGCGTCCTAGGGACCGAAATCGAGGTCAGAACGAGCAGCTGCCCATGCTGCACGTGCTCGAGTCCGGCGTCGTGCCGTTCGCGGGCGCTTCCTCCTCGCACGCCTCCGGGTCGATCTCGTACTCCTTGCCGTCGCACTGAATCGTGAGGATCCCCGTCTCGACATCCATGTAGCCCGTGGCCACGGCGTCGTCGTCCGCGTTCCGCCACTCGTATTCAATGCCTTCCGGATCCGTGATGTCGCCCTGAATCGACGTATGAATGCTGTAGCAGAGCGAGCCGTCGGACTTCTTGAAGGTCATCACGGAGCCCTCGAGCGACGCGGTCGTTTGCGCCTTCACGCCGTTTTCCCAGCACACCGATGTCGTCGGCGTCGTGCCGTCGAGCTCGATGCTGATGGTGCAGTCGCCCTCTGTTACACAATCCGCGGCGAACGCGAGGCACTCCGGGAATTCGCACTGGCCGCCGTCGCCTGGTTCCGAGCTGCCGCCCGCGCCGGGGTCACCGCCAGTGCCGGAGTCGCCCGCGGAACCAGGGTCGCCGCCCGCGCCCGAATCACCCGCGGAACCGCCCGCGGCGCTCGGGGCGCCCGCGTCTCCGCCGTTCACGGGTGCGCCGGCCGAGCCTCCGCTGCCCGTTTCGCCCGCGTCCCCCGGGCTGCCACCGGACGATTGGCTCTTTCCCCCGCTCCCGGAACTGCCGCCAACACTGTTTGCGCCGGCATCGCCGGATCCGCCGCCCGAGCTCTTTCCGCCCGAGCTGGCCGTATCGTCGGAGTCGTCGTCGCTCGAGCACCCCGGAACGGGTACGAGCGTCGCCGAGAACACCAAGAGGGAAAGGGAAGCAAACCGTCGAATCTGCATGGGTTTGGGCGCAAGCTACAAGCCGCCCTCCTGGTCGGTCAAGTAGGTTGCTGTCCTAAGCAGGTGCGGACGGACTCCTGGCCGACCAACGGTAGCGTTGCCCCGTCGATGCGAACGATCGAGTCAGTCGAAGCTCGAGTCAGTCGAAGCGAACGATCGAGACGGCCGGAACGGGAAGGAGGCGCTCACGGCCGCCGAGCGACGCGAGCTCGATCACGAAGGCGTACGCCAGCACGTACGCTCCCTGGCGATGCACGAGCTCTCCCGCGGCCGCGGCGGTCCCGCCCGTTGCCAGCAGGTCATCGACGACGAGCGCGGCGGCCCCTTCGCGCAAGGAGTCGCGATGCATTTCGAGCTCGGACTCGCCGTACTCGAGCGAATAGGAGACCTTGTCCGTGCGCGAGGGCAGCTTGCCGGGTTTGCGGACGGGGACGAAGCTCGCGTTGAGCCGCGCGGCGAGCGCGCCCCCAAAGATGAAGCCGCGCGACTCCACACCGACGACGGCATCGACCTGCGAGCCGACGAAACGGTGTGCGATCGCGTCGAGCACGATGTGAAAGCCTTTCGGATCGGCGAGGAGCGGGGTGATGTCGCGGAAGAGCACGCCGGGCTCGGGAAAATCGGGGACGTCGCGAATGAGCGCCCGCACGTAGGCGAGCGCGTCGAACTCGGCGGGGAGGGCGACCTCGTCGAGCCGCCGGCGATCACTCGCCGGGACGATCTTCTTCTGTTCGACTCCTCGCGGGGTCGGGCTCAGGCGCGCAGGCATTGGCCGCGGACGTTTGACCATCGTTCCCTTCCTCGACGCCATCCGGAAAACTCCCTGCCGTCGAACCGGCAGGAGAAGGCGACACAGTCTCCCCAGAACCTCGCGGGTGATGCAAGGGAAACGGCGAGGGAGGGCGCTCCGAAGCCGCGACGGCGCGGCATTTCGCTCTCGGGTTCGAAGGCGCCGGAGGCAACGCGAGGCCCTCCCGGAGTGCCCCGTCGCGGTTTTGCAGCCGGCGCACGAGCCACGCCGTGCGCGCCTCCTGCGTGGGCCAGCAACCTCGAGCCAAACGAGCTTCGGCCCCGAGCGCGAGCTCGCCTTCCCAACCCGCTTCGGTTCGGGTGCGCCCTCCGGCGTCGATCAGGCTCAGCCTAGATTTCGGGCTGACGCCGGAGGAGAGGGTCGAGACCGAAGCGGATTTCTAGCCGAACTCGCGTTCGGCGCGCGCAGCGATAGCAGCGCTATCGCGAGCACGACGGGCGCGAAGGCGGCGGAAAGACGCGAGAAGTCGGCTTTCCCCGACTGGGAAGCCCGAAATCTAGGTTCAGGCGCTCGGCGTGTTCTCGTGGAGCCCTGCCACGATCTCTTCGGCGCGCTCCTGGTCGTCGCGCCCCCACAGGTCGAGGACGAGCGGGGTGATGCTGACGACCCCCTGGTCGTACGCCTCCGTGTCGGAGCCGACGACCGGACGGTGCTCGGCGCCGGGCCCGCCGATCCAAAGGTACTCGCGACCGCGCGGATCGCGCCGAAACTCGACCTCGTCGTGGTAGATGCGGCGGCCGAGGCGCGTGGCGCGGACGGGCCAGCTCGCGCCGGGAGGCACGTTGACGTTGAGCAGCACCGGCACGTCGCCCCCATGCTTCACGAGCGAGAGCACGAGCGCGGCGCCGAGCCGGCATGCGGCGGACATGTTCGCGTCGAGCGACGCGGAGAGCGCGATCGAAGGAATGCCCTTCAGGGCCCCTTCACGCGCGGCGGCGACGGTGCCGCTGTAGAACACGTCGTCGCCCAAGTTCACGCCGAGGTTCATCCCCGAAACCACCGCATCGGGTCGTCGCGGGATGATGCGGCCCTCGGCATAGAGCGCGACGTAGACACAGTCGGCGGGCGTCCCATCCACGGAGTAGACGCCATCTCCGTGCGCGAAGAGCCGGAGCGGCCGATGCAGACTGAGCGAGTGGCTCGCAGCGCTCTGCTCGGTGTCCGGCGCGCACACCACGACGTCTGCCACTGGGAGCAACGCGGCGCGGAGCGCCTGGATCCCCGAGGCGCGATAGCCGTCGTCGTTGACGAGAAGAACGAAGGGTCGCTCTGCCACGCGGGATCCGAG
Source organism: uncultured Sorangium sp. (assembly GCA_964475255.1). Lineage (GTDB taxonomy): Bacteria > Myxococcota_A > Polyangia > Polyangiales > Polyangiaceae > PMG-095. The sequence continues at coordinate 23,057 of CAYYWA010000025.1, read as the reverse complement.
CGGACTACGCGCTGGCGAGGATTTGGTCGAGCTCGCCCGTTTCCTCGAGGCCGGTCACGATGTCGCAGCCGCCGACGAGCTTCCCGTCTACGTAGAGCTGCGGGAAGGTGGGCCAGTTCGAGTACTCCTTGAGCCCCTGCCGGAGATCGGGATCCGCCAGGATGTTCACGTCGACGAACTCGACGTTCTTACGGCGCAGGATCGACACCACCTGTGCGGAGAACCCGCACTGCGGGAAATTCTTGCTGCCCTTCATGAAGAGGACGATTCGGCCTGCGCCGAGGGTCTTCTCAATGCGTTCACGAAGCTCGGGACTCATCGCGCTCCTCCCTTGGCTGATTGAACCTTTGCCCAGGTCGCCCGCGTGTAGGTTTTGAGCGCGAGGGCGTGGATGGGCCCGTTCATGGCCTCACCGAGCGCCCGGTAGACGAGCTGGTGCTGCTCGAGCGGCGCTTTGCCCTCGAACGCGTCCGACACGATGCGCGCCTGGTAGTGATCGCGAGTTCCCGTGAGGTCAACGATATCGATGTCCGCATCCGGGAACGCGGCGAGCAAGCGAGCGCGGACCTCTTCGGGCTCCATCATCGCGCCGTATGTGACAGAGCGGTCTAGGGGTGTCAAGGTGACGCGCCGCGCTGCGTCGCGCGCTCGCCGAGCCGTCAATCCACTTCGCCGAGCTCGGCGAGATACGCCACCGTCGCGATGTTTCCACCGATCACGCCGAGCGGCGTCCAGGGGGGATTCACGGTGCCGAGGCGCGAGCCGTTCTCGATGACGACGTAGTACTGCCCTGGCGGCAAGCGCAGGACGTCCTGGCGCTCGGGTCCGGACATGACGGCCCACGTGGAGATCGGAGGGGACGGAGGAGGCCCGAGCGGCGTTCCGAGCTCGAGGCCTTTCCTCCACACGTCGCCCGAGCTGCGGGGCACGACGAGCGCGTCCACGGCCGGGCCGGTGACGCGCAGGCGCAAGAAGAGCGCTTGATCGGTGTCCACGATCTCGAAGGGGCCGAGGAAATCGACCTGTCCGGTCTTGATCTCGGTGACCTCGTTCGCGAGCACGTAGCGATCCGCGCCCCGGACGAAGGGACTCTTCGGCCGTTGCGGCGGCGAGAGCCGACCGAGAGCGAACTCGTCGCCGTCGTCGCCGTGGATCACCGTGAAGCCCGCGGCGAGGTGGCTGTTCATGAGCTGCGCGCCGAACGTGTTCAGCAGGTATCCGGCGGGGCCCTGCGCCGCGAAGTTGGCGAGCGAGTACTCGATGGTGGTCATCTGGAACTCGGGACCCCGCAGGACGCGGGCAGGAACGGCCCACACGTACACGGCATCCTCCGCCATGTAGAAGTCCATGCGGTAGTCGATGGCCGCGCCCGCGCGGAAGCCGACGCGGCCCGCCACCGGCGTCCACGCGTAGCCGGTCCCGGTGAAGTCGAGGGTGACGGTCTGCGTGGCCTGGTTGACGGTGGTGTTGCACCCGTCCGGGAAGAACCGACCGATGGTGTTGCCTTCGGCCGAGAGCTTGAGCGACGCGCTGCGCTTGAGCATTTCCGGGCAGAGCCGCCCAGCGCCGAAGTTCGAGAACAACCACCAACGAAGCGACGGGCTCGCGTTGACGGAGCCTCGGAGCAGACCGCAGCCGACCATCAGCAGCGCCGAGAGGGCGAGCCCGCCAAGGCCGAGCCGTTCGAACGAACGGCGTTTGGGCCGTGCGCGCGCGCCGGCGCGGGGACGGGGCTCCGCGCCGCCCTCCGCGTCGCTCCTCGGCGCGTTTTCAACCGCTTTTCGGCCTGGAATCGCGAGCCGGCGAGAGCCAGCCGAGCCTCGGGCCGAGCGACGACCGGTGACTGGACGCGCCACTTCGGGCGGATGGTGCAGAGTCTCCAACCAAAGCTCAACGGAAAAGCGCACGACGCGCCACCGCCGCGAGGGCGGCGACGAGGCCCGGATCCGTGTTGAGCGCCGGAACCCGGACGAAGGCGAGCCCCAGGGCCTCCGCGACGGTCCGTGCTTCGACGTCGAGGTCGTAGAGGGTCTCGACGTGGTCCGCCAAGAACCCGATGGGCGCGATCACGACTCGCCGCGCGCCCTCTTGTGCGGCGCGCTCGAGCTCCGTGCGCAAGTCGGGCCCGAGCCAGCTCCCGCCGCTCAAGCCCTGGCTCTGGTAGGCGATGCGCACTGGATGGCCGAGCGCGTTCTCGAGCGCCCGGGCGCTCGCCTCGAACTGGCGCTGATAGGGATCGCCGGCGGCGATCACGCCGGTCGGGAGGCTGTGCGCCGTCAGCAAGAGGAGCGTCCTCTCGGGACTCGCCAGGTGGGGAGCGATCAGCCGGGCCTGCGCGGCGACGAGCTCCGGAGCCGAGCCCCACGGCTCGACGGGAACGAGCTCGAGGCCCGGCAAGGCGCGCTCTTCCAGCGCTCGTGCCGCGGCCTGCTGGTACACGTGCACGCTGAACGGCGCGACGGGCAGGACGCACAGGGTGCGGAGCCCTCGGGCGAACGCCGCTTCCAGCGCAGTGCCGAGCTCCGGACGTGCGAGGCGCATTCCGACGAAGACCGGCAGGCCGAGCGCCGACTCGAGCGCGGCTGCCTGAGCATTCGTGATGCGCAGGTGCGGCGAGCCGCCGATGACCACATAGCGCCGCCGCACTTCCTCGACGAGCTCCGGCGGCGGCATTCTGCCGTGTCGAATCCGCGCGAGGAACTCCGGGAGCTCATCGAGGTCCTCGACCGAGCCATGCGCCGTGAGCAGGACGCCAGCGTTCCCGTTCATCGCGCGGAGTATCTCCGACTTTGGCGGGGATCGATACCGAATCGGGAGGCAGAGCGTCGTCCCACTCGGCCCGGCGCGCTAGAGCGACAAACGGTTGGGGGCGCGCCGAGATCTGCGGAAAGCAGAGCCGAGCAAAGGGCCCGCGAGGGGAGGGGCCCCGCCGAGCTCACTGCCGGGGAGGGGCGGCGCGAGCCGCCCCTGCGAGAAAGCTAGAACGCCGATCCGTCGGAAGGAGCGTCGTTCTAGCGATGGCTCACGGGATCCGGCAGGAGGTACGGATAGCGAAAATCTCGGGCCGGCTGGAGGTTCTCCTTGATGACGCGCGGTGAGCTCCAGCGCAGGATGTTCCAGGCCGAGCCGGCCTTGTCGTTGGTGCCGGAGAGGCGCGAGCCGCCGAACGGCTGCTGGCCCACGACGGCGCCGGTGGGCTTGTCGTTGATGTAGAAGTTCCCCGCGGCGAAGCGGAGCCGCTTCGAGGCGAGCTCGATGGCCGCGCGATCCCGGGCGAACACCGCGCCGGTGAGGGCATAGGGCGTCGAGGTGTCGCAGAGGGCGAGAACTTCCTCGAAGCGGTCGTCGTCGTAGAGGAACCACGTGAGCACGGGGCCGAAGAGCTCCTCCGTCATCAAGGGGTGTCCGGGGTCGGAGACCTCGATCACCGTGGGCTGGACGAAGAAGCCCTCCGCGTCGCTGAACTCGCCTCCGCTCACCATGCGGCACGCCGGGTCGCGTCGGGCGCGCTCGATGGCTCCCGTGACGCGCTCGTAGGCGGCGCGGTGAATCAGCGCGCCCATGAAGTTCGAGAAGTCCGTCGGGTCGCCGACACGCACTTCCGACAAGAACTCCCGCAGGCGCGCTTCGAGCGCCGGGGCGAGAGAGCGGGGGAGGTACACGCGCGAGGCGGCCGAGCACTTCTGACCCTGGTACTCGAAGGCGCCCCGCACGAGCGCGACGGCGAGCGCGACCACGTCGGCGCTCGCGTGCGCCACGACGAAGTCCTTCCCTCCGGTCTCCGCGACGAGCCGCGGATAGCAACGATAGCGAGCCGCGGACTCGGCGACCTTCTGGTAAATCCCGCGGAAGACCTGGGTCGAGCCGGTGAAGTGAAGACCCGAGAAGTCCGGGTGAGCGAGCACCTCACGCGTGAGCGCTTCCGCATCGCCCTGCACGAGGTTGATGACGCCATCCGGCAGTCCGGCTTCGCGGAGGAGCTCGAACACGTAGTGCGCGGCGAGCATGGCGTGGGGCGACGGCTTCCACACGACCGTGTTGCCGAGCAGCGCCGGGGCCGTCGGCAGGTTGCCGGCGATCGAGGTGAAATTGAAGGGTGTGACCGCGTAGACGAACCCGTCGAGCGGGCGCAAATCGAACCAGTTTTGCTCGCCCTCGGGTGAGATGAGCGGCTCGTCCGCCAGGCGCTCGGCGTAGTGCGCGTTGAAGCGGAAGAAGTCGGCGAGCTCGCAGGCCGCGTCGATCTCTGCCTGATGGGGCGTCTTGCTCTGGCCGAGCATCGTCGCGGCGTTCAGGCGCATGCGGAAGGGGCCGGCGAGCAAGTCCGCTGCTCGCCGAAATACGGCCGCTCGACTCTCGAGATCGCGGGACGCCCAGTCTTCGCGCGCGGCGAGCGCCGCGTCGATGGCACGCCGCGCGTGCTCCGTGTCCCCGAGCGCGTACTCACCGAGCGCGAGCGCGTGGCGATGAGGAGCTCGGATGGGGACCCACTCGTTCGTCTCGACGCCGTCGGTACCGATGTGCATGCGGACTCGCACGAAGGCGGCTCGTTGCCGCTCGATCTCCGAACGAAGCTCGGCACGCTCCGGGCTCCCCGGCGCATACGACAGCACGGGTTCGTTGTTCGGAAGGGACATCGATAGGTTTTAGCCCACGTGCATGACGCATGCCGTTCGTTGGGTGGAGCTCCCACGCTGTCCGACGTGCTGCTACAAGCGATCGGTGGGGAATGCGATCACCGCCCGGATCTCGGAAACGCCCAGCGCGAGCGCGACCAGCCGATCCACGCCGAGCGCATTTCCACCACTCGGCGGCATGCCTTCGACGAGCGCAGCGAGGAAGCGCTCGTTCAGCGGATACACGGGACGCTTCTCGGCGCGGCGGTGCTTCCGTTCCAGCAGAAAGCGCCGTCGCTGCTCGACGGGATCGGTGAGCTCGCCATAGCCGTTCGCGAGCTCGATCCCCCCGGCATAGAGCTCGAAGCGCTCGGCGAAGCGCGGGTCGTCCGGGCACGGTCGGGCGAGCGCCGCCTGGGTGACGGGGTAGTTGCAGAGGAAGACGGGTCGATCCATGCGCGCGAGGGCCGGCTCCACGCGCGAGACGAGCAGCTCGAAGTAGCGCGCTTCGTCGCTCGCGGCGAGATCGGCCACGTCGCGGACCCGCGCATGACGACGGAATGCCTCGTCCACGGTCACGCGCTCGAACGGCCCCGAGAGCGCGATGCGTCGTCCGTCGGGGGCACGGAGCTCGAGCCTGCCCGAGAGCGCCCGGGCGACGGCGCGCACCACGGCCTCGGTGTCGCGCTGGATCGCCTCCTGCCCGGCGAAGGCCCGGTACCACTCGAGCAGCGTGAACTCGGGCTCGTGCTGCGCGCCTTGCTCGTCGCGGCGAAGCACTCGAGCGAGCTGAAATTGCCGGGGAACGCCGCCCACCAAGAGCCGTTTCATCTCGAGCTCGGGGGAGGTGATGAGGAAGTGGGTTCCGGCGCGCACCGCATCGACGTGCTGGTCCACGCCGGGCGCTGGCACGCGGATGGGCGTCTCGACCTCGAGGAACCCCTGGCTCGCGAAGTACTCGCGGATCGCGGCGAGCGCGCGCGCGCGGGCGCGCAGAGCGTTGCCGACACCTTGGAACAAGAGGCGCGCCACTTCGCCGTCGCCGCGCGGCTCCGGCGCGGGATATCGAGCGACCAGCCGTGCGCCCTCGAGCCGTCGGCCCGTCCAGGAGCCGGAGACGACGATCAGGTCACCGACTCCCACGGTGAGCGAGCCGTGTACGGAAATCGTTCCGAACGCGTCCGCGAGCTCGACCCGGGCGTCCGTTCGGAGAAGGACTCGCCCTCCGACGCGGACGCGTCCCGGCCGTCGCGCGCCGAGCGCGCTCGGCGCGAGCACGGGGGCGCTCAGCCGAGGCGCAGCACTTCGGCGGCGAACGCGGCGATTTGTCCGCCCATCCATGGCCCGAGCACGGCGAGCGCGACGGCCACCACGAGCAGCCGCGGCAGGTGAGCGAGCGTGATGTCCTGGATCTGTGTCGCGGCTTGCAGCACGGCGACGACCAGCCCGACCAGCGCCGCCAGACCGACGACGGGCAAGGAGACGAGGAGCGAGAGGACGAGCGCTTCCTGCGCCAGCCGCGTGAGCCCGTCGACGCCCACCGCGGCCCTCAGGTCTCCTCGGCGGGAGCGCCGGCCGCGCCGCCTTCGCCGGCCTGGCCGGCGGACGCCGGGGGTTCCGGCGGGGTGCCGTCGGTGCCGCCACTCGCCGAGTCCGTACCGCCGCTCGCGTTGGTGTCGCCACCCGTGTCGGTGGACGCGGTGCCTCCGGAGGCCGAGGGGCTGCCGCCACTTCCCGTCTCGACCCGGCCGCTGCGCACGCAGCGAGAATCCTCGATCGCGGCGCCCTGCGGCGGGCAGCAGCGATCGACGTCGCCGCTCGCTGGCGTGCAAAACAGCCCCTCTTCGCAGTCGTTGTGGCCGTTCGCGGCGAGGTCGCAGCGCTCGCCTTCGCCTTGGCGCGAGCACCCGACCGACGTGAGAGCCAACAAGCCCAGGCCGAAACCGAGCGATACGAGTGCGCGCCGAGGAGTGCCGAACATCGAGGTGCCCGGGTTCTACCAGCGCCCGAGCCCGCGTGTCCACCGCCCCACGACGGCTCGCGTCGCGCCGAGGCTCAGCCGCTCCGGTCCGCGTTGGATTCGACCGCGGCGGCGAAGAGACGCACGTAGCTGACGGCGCTCAGCAGCGAAAACACGAGAGAGACGTAGACGAGCGCCCGGCCGACGACGACGAGGTCGACCTCACCCATGTCGAGCGGCCCGAGCGTGAGGTGGTACGGGTAGCCGAGGATCAGGCACAAAATGCCCACCATCTGCAGGGCCGTCTTGCTTTTGCCCTCCTCGCCCGCGGCGATGACGACCCCTTCGCTGCTCGCGATACTGCGCAGCGCCGTCACCGAGATCTCGCGCGCGAGGAGCAGCGTGACCGCCCACTCGGGGATACGCCCCATCGGCACCATGTAGATGAGCGATGCCATGACGAGCAGCTTGTCCGCGAGCGGATCCAGGAACTTGCCGAGCACGCTCACCACGTTCATCCGACGCGCCAGGTACCCGTCGAGCAGGTCGGTGAGCGCCGCAGCCGAGTAGACGAGCGCGGCGATCGTGCAGTCCTTCGGCGTGCCGCGGTCGATGAGCAGGAGCACGACCGGGATGATCGCGACCCGCCCCATCGTGAGGAGGTTCGGCAGGTTGAACGCGTCGTCCTTCAGGGAGCGCGCGCGCTTGCGCTTCGCGTCTCGGTCGCTCGCTGGATCCGCCTGTTCGGGCATCGCGCTCACGGGTGATCCGGGGGCTAGGCGTTGCGAATGGCTTCGAGCGCTTGTTCGATCGTGAAGCGCCGCTCGTGCACGGCGCGCCCGACGATGGCGGCGACGACGCCTCCGCCCAGCGCGGCCAAGACGCGCAGGTGATCGAGGGTGCCGACGCCGCCGCTCGCGATCACGGGGACACCCGTTTCACGGGCGAGGCGCGCCGTGGCGTCCACGTTCGGCCCCACCTCGGTGCCGTCGCGTTCGATGTCGGTGTAGAGCACCGCCGCCAGGGGGAGCGCGGCGAGCTCCCGAACCACATCGACGGCCTCGCGCTCCGACGTCTCGAGCCAGCCGTGCGTCGCGACCTTGCCGCCTCGGGCATCGACCGCCACGATCACGCGATTCGGATAGGCCTGCGCGAGGCGCGCGACGAGCTCGGGGTCGCGGATGGCCGCCGTGCCGAGCACGACCCGGTCGGCACCGAGCTCGAGGTACTCCGCCGCGGCATCGACGCTGCGCACGCCGCCGCCGACCTGGACGCCCGGGCCGAACGCGCCGACGATCTCGCGAATCAAGGCACGCTGCACGGGCGCCCCCGCGCGCGCGCCCTCGAGATCCACCACGTGCAGGCGGCGCACGCGCGTGCTCCATTCGCGGGCGAGCGCCGGCGGGTGCTCGGTGTAGACAGTGACGTCTTCGTAACGCCCCTTGCGGAGTCGGACGGCCTTGCCGTCGAGCAGATCGATCGCGGGAATCAGCTCCATGAACGCCTCCAGGATCTCGCTCATGCCCATCGTTCCACGGGAGATAGGCGCAGCGAGCACGATGCGATCGCCGTCATTCGAGCGACCCCTTGGTGGACGGAATCCCTGGCGAACGCGGGTCGACCTCGACCGCCTGACGCAGAGCGCGGGCGAACGCCTTGAACGTGATCTCGATGATGTGGTGCAGGTTCTGCCCCTCGTGCAGGTGCACGTGCAGGTTCGCGCGAGCGCTCCGGGCGAAGGCCTCGAAGAACACCTCCGCGAGCTCCACGTCGAACTCGCCGAGCTTCGCCTTGGGGAGCGGAACCTTCCACACGAAGTACGGGCGACCCGAGAGATCGAGGGCGGCCGTGACCAGCGCTTCGTCCATCGGGAGCGTCGCCCACCCGTAGCGACGGATGCCGGCGCGATCACCGAGCGCCTCGAGCACGGCCGAGCCGAGCACGATGCCGAGATCCTCGGTGGTGTGGTGCCCATCGATCTCCACGTCGCCCCGCGCGCGGACCGTGAGATCGAAGCTGCCATGACGCGCGATCTGATCGACCATGTGCGTCAGGAAGGGGAGAGGAGTCTGAATGTCGCTCCTCCCCGTGCCATCGAGGTCGATCTCGACGGCGATCTCCGTTTCGTGAGTCTTGCGATCGACGAGCGCTTTGCGGGTCATGGGGTTCCGTGCCGAAGCTCGAGCGTTACTTGAGGTCTTCGATCTTCCAGACGCCGTGCTCGCGCACGAGCTCGAGTGTTCCCCCCGCTCCGTAAGCCATCGTCGCGCGTTCTCCCAGGATTTCGAAGCGGGCCGTGGGCAACGCCGCCTTGAGCGCCTGCATCATCCGGTCGACGTCCTCGCGCTGCTCTCCAGTCCAGGCCTTCTCGAGGGACGCGGCGTCGAGATCGCCGCGCTGCGCCTCGGGGACGAAGCGGAGCAGCACGTCGAAACGGCGGTTCATGTAGGCACGCACGAACGCCGCGACGGCGCGTTCCGGCGTGGACTGCCCGTACAGATCGATGCTGCTGCCGTCGATTCTCCAGGCGCCATCCTCGTACACGAGCAACAGTGGGGGACCGCCGGGCGGCGTCACGGTCGCCGTGACGGCGGGGGCCCCGGCGGGCCGTTCGAGCGCGCGGGCGAGCTCCCGAACTTCTTCGGGATTCTCTCGCATGATGCGCTGGAAATCCTCGTAAGAGATGGACTTTTTTGCGTCGGCACTGAGCAGCCGATACGCGTCGTCGGCCCGGCCCGCCGCCAGCGCCCGTGAGTACGCCCGAAGCGTCTCGTCGGGTCGCGCCGAAGCCTGCGTGGACGCGCAGCCCCCGCCCAGAGCGGCGGCCAGGCAAACGGCAAGCGATCGCCGGAGCACCATGGCCGAGCGCCTTTACCACAGGCCGAAACCCCGAGCGACTTCGGCGCCATCGACGGTCCTGCGGCCGGCCCAGAGCGAGCACGACCTCGAGAGGAGACCACACGTCTCCGCGTCAATCCTGCGCGTCACATGCCCGGGATTTCGCCCGTGCTTTTTCAGTGCAGAAGCAGAGAACGCTGCTGGACGTCCCTGCGCAGCGTACTATTTTGCTTTTCATGCGCGCTTCTGGCGCTCCACCCCGCACCGAGCGCATCACGATCCTTCCGCTCAGGAACTCGGTGTTGTTTCCGATGTCCGTGGTCCCCATCAACGTGGGCCGACCACGCAGCGTCCGACTCGTCGAAGAGCTCTTGGGCGAAGAGAGCGCCCTCGTGGGGGTCCTCACACAACGCAGCGCCGAAACCGTGGAGCCCACGTTCGGCGAGCTGTATTCGGTGGGAACACTCGCGCGGGTGGTCAAGGTGATTCGCCTCGGCCCCTCGAACTACAGCGTCGTTCTGAACGGCCTCGGTCGTTTCCGCGTCGTGGAGCCCCAAGGGCTCGAGCCATTCATGCACGCCGACGTGGAACGCATCCCGGAGCCCGTGCAAACGAGCCCGGAGCTCGTCGATCTCGGTCAGCGGCTGCGGCAAGCGACCCGTCAGGTGCTCGCGCTCATGCCCAACCTGCCGAAGGAGACGGCGAGCATCCTCGACAACGTGCGCGAGCCGGGCGCGTTGGCCGATCTCATTGCCTCGAACTTCCCGGACGAGCACGCCAGCATTCACGTTCGGCAGAGCATCCTCGAGGCCTTCGACGTCACGCATCGGGTCAAGCTGGTGTCCGGCATGGTCGAGCGACAGCTCGAGGTGTTGCGCGTGCGCCAGGAGATTTCTTCCGAGGTGCAGAACGAGCTCAGCCGTTCCCAGCGCGACTACGTGCTGCGCCAGCAGATGCGCACGATCCGCGAGGAGCTCGGCGAGGCCGCCGATGACGACGAGATCGAGCAGCTGCGCGAGCGGATCGCCCGCGCCGAGCTGCCGCCCGAAGCGGAGCGCGTGGCGCGCAAGCAGCTCAGCCGCCTGAGCAGCATGCAGCCGCAGTCGGCCGAGTTTCAGGTGACGCGCAACTACGTCGAGTGGCTCTCGGATTTGCCGTGGAACCGGACGACGCCGGATCGGATCGACGTCCGCGAGGTGCGGCGTTGCCTCGACGAGGACCACTACGGGCTCGAGGCCGTCAAGCGCCGCATCGTCGAGTACTCGGCCATTCGGCAGCTCCGCAAAGACAAGCGCGGTCCCATTCTGCTTTTCGTCCGCCCACCGGGCGTCGGCAAGTCGTCGCTCGGCCGCTCGATCGCCCGGGCGATGGGGCGCCGCTACGGACGCATTTCCCTGGGAGGTGTCCGTGACGAGGCCGAGGTCCGCGGCCACCGGCGCACGTACGTGGGGGCGCTGCCCGGCCGCATCATCCAGGCGCTCAAGAAGGTCGGCTCGAAGAACCCCGTCCTGATTCTGGACGAGGTCGACAAGATGGGGGTGGACCTCCGCGGCGATCCCGCGGCCGCGCTGCTCGAGGTGCTCGACCCGGCGCAGAACGACACCTTCGTCGACCACTACATCGACGTTCCCTTCGATCTCTCGGAGGTGATGTTCATCGCGACCGCGAACTACCGCGGCAACATCCCCGAGCCCCTCAAGGATCGCATGGAGATCATCGAGGTGCTCGGCTACACACGCACGGAGAAGCGGGCGATCGCCGAGCAGTTCCTGGTCCCGAAGCAGATCCGCGAAAACGGCGTGGCTCCGGACCAGGTTCGCTTCACGCCCGAGGGCATCGAGACGATCATCGATCACTACACGCGGGAAGCGGGCGTCCGTGGGCTCGAGCGCGAGATCGCCGCGGTGTGTCGCGACGTGAGCGTGCGCACCGCCGAAGGCAGGTTGACGGGCCCGGTGGAGGTCACGCCCGACCACGTCCGGGAGCTTTTGGGTCCCGAGAAGCACCGGCCCGAGCTCGCGGAGCGACGCCTCGTCCCGGGGGTCGCCGTCGGGCTCGGCGTCTCGGGCGGAGGCGGCGACCTCTTGATCATCGAAGCCACGCGCATGCCGGGCAAAGGCGAGATCGTCATCACCGGCAACCTGCGCGCCGTGATGAAGGAGTCGGCCGAAACGGCGGTGTCCTTCGTCCGTTCGCGCGCAGATCGGCTGCGTCTCGACCCCGAGTGGCTCCGCAAGATCGACCTGCACTTGCACGTCCCGCGCGCGCGCGCGGTCCGCGACGCGGCGAGCGCGGGGGTGGCGATGTTCGTCGCGGTCGCCTCGCTGCTGCTCGAGGCGCCCGCGCGCCCCGAAGTCGCGATGACGGGCGAGCTGACCTTGCGAGGCAACATCCTGCCCGTAGCGAGCCTCAAGGAGCAGGTGCTCGCCGCTCACCGCGCCGGCGTGCGCGAGGTGCTCGTTCCCGAGCGCAATCGGCGCGACTACTCGGAAGTGCCGGACGAGATCCGCAACGAGCTCATCGTTCATTTCGTGAGCCGCCTCGACGAGGTGTTGCCGCTCGTGCTCGGTGACCCGACGAAGACCGGCGCGACGAACGCCGTCGGACCCGCGGCGGCGAGCGGAGGCGAGGCATTCCCCTAGGCGTCCAGCCCGGTTTGCTCCCGTTCTCGCGCTCCCGCGGCCTCTGGTTCGGCCTCGCGCTCGCGTTCCTCCTGCTTGCCGGGCTCGGTTTCTTGCCGCAGCTCGGCGGCCCGGGCTACGAAGCAGCGCTCGTCGCCGGGCTCGTCTTGCCGTCGATCGCTGCGGTCACGACGGCGCTCGAGATCCAAGCCCGCCCACCGCTCCCGCTCGCCGCGGTCGCTCGCGGAATCTACGTCGGAGCGGCGCTGGCCGGGCTCGGGCTCTTCACCACGCTGTTGCACGGGATGCGGGTCGGGTTGTGCGATCCGCGTGAAGGAACGCTGCTCTTCGTGCTCGGCCCGGGGCTCGGCGCGGTGCTCGGAGGAGCGACGGGCGCGGGGGCAGGGCTCGTCGCTGCTGCCGTGCGTCCGCGCTGGAGCAAGGCGGTCGCGACTGCGCTCTCGTTGCTCGGACCGCTCGGCGGGATCGCGGTCAGCCTGATCCGCTTCTACACGAGCCCGATGGTCTTCGCGTACGACCCGTACTTCGGATACTTCTCGGGTCCGCTCTACGACACCGTGATCGGCTCGCTCTGGCCGCTCGCGACGTACCGCCTCGGCACGGTCGCGACGCTCGCCGCCGCGATCGCCCTCGCGGCTCTCGTGGAGCGCGGCGCTGACGGACGGCTCGCCCTGTTCCCCGCCAAGCGGCCCGGCATCGCGCTGGGCTTCCTGCTCGCGCTCGGTGCGAGCGGCCTCGTCACCGCGTTTGGTCCCGCCCTCGGCCACTACGCGACCGGACGCGACATCGAGCGTGCGCTCGGGCGGCGTGTCTCGGTGGGGCGCTGCGACGTGGTCCACTCGAGCGCCGTCCCGCCTTCGGACGCGCGGCGCCTCGGCGCGGAGTGCCAGGCGCACCTCACGCAGATCGAGCGCTATTTCGGCGCTTCGGGCCCCGAGCGGGTGAAGGTCCTGCTCTTCGCTTCCGAGGCGGAGAAGGCCCGCTGGATGGGCGCGGGCCGCACGTACATCGCGAAGCCCTGGCGCAACGAGGTCTATATCCAGGGCGCGGCCTATCCGCACCCGGTGCTCGGCCACGAGCTCGCGCACGTCGTCGCCGGCAGCTTCGCGAAGGGCCCATTCCGCGTCGCGGGTCCCCTCGGCGGGTGGATCCCCGATCCCGGTCGGATCGAGGGAGTCGCCGTCGCGGCCGCGCCGAACGAAAACGACCAGCTCTCCGTCGAAGGGTGGGCCGCGGCCCAGCTCGAGCTCGGACTGCTCCCTCGGCTCTCGAACCTCTTTCGGCTCGGCTTCTTCGGAGAGCCGGCGGCGCGCGCGTACACGGCGGCCGGAGCGTTCGTGCGATTCCTCCACGCGGAGCTCGGTGCGGAGGCGGTGCGGCGCTGGTACGGGGGCGAGTCACTCGAGGCGGTGACCAAGATGAGCCTCTCGGCGCTCGAGCGCCGTTGGCACGAGCGGCTGCGCGCCGTGCAGCTCACCGAGGCCGAGCTCGCGACGGCGCGGGCGCGCTTCGATCGGCCGGCGTTCTTCGAGCGCCGCTGCCCGCGCGTCATCGATCGCCTCGCCGGTTTGGCCGCGATGAAGCTCGCGGTCTCCGACATCGAAGGGGCCCGCGAGACGTACGCCGAGCTGCTCGCGCTCGACGCCGCGGATCCGGGAGCACGCCTCGGGATGGCGACCTGCTCCGCGCGTGCTGGGGAAGACGACCAGGCCGAAGCCGTCCATGCGGCGCTCGCCGCGGACAGCGCCGCGCCCGCCTGGGCGCGCACCGTGGCGCTCGAGGCCCGCGCCGATCTGCTCTTGCGCCGGGGCGAGCTCGAGGCGGCCCGCTCGATTTACGCGGAGCTCGCGCAGAAGACGGCCGACCCCGATCGCCTGCGCACCCTCGACGTGAAGCGCCTCGCGCCTCCGGGGATCGGGCGGGACGCGATCGTGATGTTGCTGATTGGCGACGCGGACGGGCCGTCCTGGGACGTCGCTGCCGCCAAGCTCGGCGAGTGGTCGGCGCTCGACCCCAAGGACGGGCTCCCAGAGTACTTGCTCGGCAGAAACCTGATGGGCCGCGGCCGCATGCGGCACGCCGCGGAGTACCTCGAGCGCGCTCTCGGGAAGCGCCTGCCAGAGCCGCACGTGCGCGACGAAGCGCTCCGCCTGCGCCTGGTGGCGGCCTGTGCCGAAGGCGATACCGCCGCGGCACGCCGCGCCCGCGATGCGCTGCTCGCGCGCGACCTCTCCGCGGCACGCCGCGAAGGGCTTCAGCGCTTCTCGGAGCGCTGCGGGCTCCCGATGGACGCCGCCAGCTCCGCCTTCGCGGAGCCTCGCTGAACCCGAAGGACGCTACGAGGTCGAGGCCGCGACGGCGCGGAGCAGGTGCTTCTGCGCGACGACGAAGAGCACGAGCGCGGGGACACTGAGGAGCACGTTGCCCGCCATGACGATGTGCCAGCGGACGCCCGTGCCCTGTTCGCGGAGGAGCGCGATGCCGAGCGGGAGCGTTCGCACCGCGTCGTCGGTGGTCATCACCAGGGGCCAGAAATAGTCGTTCCAGTGGTAGACGAAGCTGAACAGGAACAGCGCGACCAACGTGGGCACGAGCAGGGGCGGCAGGAGACCGTAAACGATGCGGAGCTCGCCCGCGCCGTCCATGCGCGCCGCTTCGAGGATCGAGTCCGGCAGCGTGAGGAGCGCCTGGCGCACGAGAAACGTCCCGAGCGCGCTCACCCCGAACGGCAAAACCAGAGCGGCGAGCGTGTTGGTGAGCCCGAGGTCCGCGAGCAGCGTGAAGACCGGAACGAAGCGCACCTGCGCCGGAACGAGCAGGGTCGCGATCAACAGGACGAACGCCGTCGTCCTCCCGCGAAACCGGAGCTTGGCGAGCGCGTAGCCCGCGGGCAACGCAAGCACGAGCTGCAGCGCCGCGATGGCGAGCGCCATCACCGTGGTGTTCCAGAAGTACCGCCCGAGGGGCATCGAGCGCCACACGGCCCGGTAGGCCTCCGTGCTCACGCTCGCGGGGAGCGGCGCCGTCGGTGCCGCCACGATCTCGGGCAAGGTCTTGAAGCTCGTCAGCACCATCCACGCGTACGGGAAGAGCCACAAGAACGCTGCGAGCCCGAGCAGCGCGGTGAGCGGCAGCGGGCCGAGCGCGCTTTTCGCGCGGCTCACACGGCCTCCCTTCGCCGATACGCCCAGAGCTGGAGGGCCGTGAGCGCGAGCAGCACGGCGAAGAAGACGACGACCTCGGCGCTCGCCCGCCCGACGCGGAGCCCCATGAACATCTGCTCGTAGATCGAGTAGACGAACACCGTCGTCGAGCGCACGGGTCCACCCTGGGTCATGATGCGCACGACGTCGAACGCCTGGAACGTCAGGATCAAGCTCGTAGTCCCGACGAACGCCGTGGTCGGCGCGAGCAACGGCCACACGACGTGGCGAAACCTCGCGAGCTTGCCCGCGCCGTCGAGCGCTGCCGCCTCGAGCACGCTCGGCGGCAAGCTCTGGAGCCCCGCGAGGAACAGCACCATCGAGTAGCCCGCGATCTTCCAGACGATCACGAACGCGAGCGCGTACGGTGCCGTGCTCGGATCCGCGAGCACGCGGGCCCGACCGAAGCCGGCGGCGCGGAGCAGCGCGGAGACCACGCCCGCGTCCGCGTCGAGCATCCAGAGCCAGAGCAGCGCCACGCTGACCCAGGACACGACGTATGCGCTGAACACGCTCGTCCGCACGAAGCCGGCGAACGCACCCGGACGATTCACGGCGAGGGCGAGGCCCAGACCGAGCGCCATGGAGCCGAGCACCGCGGTGACGCTCACGGCGAGGGTCGTCGAGAACACCGCGAGGAGCGCTCCGCTCGTGAACAGCACCCGGTAGTTCTCGAGACCGACGTAGCGGGGTGGCGTCAACAAGTCCCACTCGTACAGGCTGTGCAAGAACGCGCGCCCGAGCGGATAGTAGAAGAACAGGACGAGCACGCCAAACGTAGGGGCGAGCATCCAGTAGGGATCGAGTCGGTGCCTCGGGCGCATCACCCCTCGCGCGCCGCCAAGGCTCGAGCCCGCTCCAGGACGGATCGCGCGCTCTCGTTGCCGAGCACGGCGCGCTCGAGCAACGGCTGCACGATCTCGCGCTGAATCCGAAACAAGCGCGGCGACCACGGCCACGGCATGGCGACCTCCAGCTGGTCGATGGTGACGCGATCGTTCGGGTGCTGGTCGTAGTGACCGCGTTGCTCGAGCGCTCGAATCGCGCTCGTCGTCACGGGGATGTACCCGGTCCGGGTCGCCCACTCGATCGCTTGGCGCTCTGCATACATGAACGCGAGAAACTCCGCCGCGGCTCGTTTCGCCCGAGCGGGCGCGTCCTTGAGAAGGATCCAGTGGGTCCCGCCCGTCGGGACGGCCTTGCGCACCTGCCCCGGCAGCGGCGCGGCGACCACCGGAAAGGCGGCATTCTCTTCGAGGTACTTGAGGAACGCCGTCGAGGTCCAGATCATCGCCACGCGACCAGCGAGAAAATCCTGGTTCGTCTGTTCCCACGCGTTGTAGTCGCGCCCGGGCGGCGGTTTCATGCTGCGGTCGCGCCGAGTCATGGTTTGCCAGAGCTCGAGCGCGCGCACGCCGGCGTCGCCGCCGAGGGATACGCGTCCACCCGACTCCACGAGCTCACCACCGGCTTGCGCCACGAGCGCCACCCAGAACCACCAATCGATCGGGCAACCAAAGCCGTAGCGCACGACCCGGGACGCCTTCGTTTCGGTCAGGCGCTGCGCGGTCGCGCGGAGCTCGTCCCACGTCGTCGGCGCGCTGAGCCCCGCGCGGGAGAAGAGGGCTCCGTTGAGGTAGGCAATCGGGGTCGAACGGTTGAAGGGCAGTGCGACCGGCGGTCGCTCCGCGCCCCCCGTCCAGGTCCCGGACTGGCCGAGCTCGGGGACGATGTCGAGCCCGCGCAGGCTCGGATAGCCGTCGAGCGGCTCGAGCACGCCGGCCTCGGCGAGGTACGGGATCACTTCGCCCACGACGTGGCTCAGCGCCGGGGCGGCTCGCGCGGCGAGCGCGATCCGGAGCTTGGCCAGGCCCTCGAAGTAGTCGCCCTGAAAGACGGCGCGAACGCGGACGCGACCGTGGCTCTCGTTGTAGCGCCCGACCAAGCTCTCGAGCACTTCGCGATTCTTGCCCCCGTACGTGAACCAGAGTGGCACCTCGTCTGCGACGGGGCGCGTCGGTGACGGGCACGCGGTGAGCCCGAGAGGCGCGGCGAGGAGTGCGCGGCGCGAGAGTCTGGGCGCGGGCGCGAAACGGCTCACCATCGGGGGCGGATGTTAGTCCATCACCTTCGCGGCTCGTTCCGGGTTACACAGAGGGGATGAAGCGGCTTTTCGAGATGCTCGTGGGTATGTGGCTGTGCGCGTGCGCCCGACCTGCGGCTGCACCTCCGGAGCCGCCGCGAGTGGACACCGAGCGCGTGCGTTCCCGCCTCGAAGCGCTCGCAGGGCCGGCCCTGGGTCGAGATCCGGGTGCGGACGCGACGGCAGCTCCCGAGCCTGCCGAGCCCGCCGGGGAGCCCGGACGGGAGTCCCCGCTCCTCGAACGACCGTTGCCCGTGCGTGCCGTCCCGACGAGCGAACCCGTGCCGCCCGCGTCCGCGGTGCGAGCGCCCACGAGCGGTCGGCGGCACGCTCGCGTGTCCGAGCGAGCGCTGGCGCACGAGCTCGAACGGGCAAACGGCGACGCGCGACGAGCCCATGTCGCGAGGCGCGCGTCTCGATGATCGCGTCGCTGCCCCTCGCTCCATCGAAGTGATTCCCACGGGCACGGGGACGCTGCGGGGGAGCGAACCGGGAGCACCGCCGCTCGAGCTTTGGCTCACCCGGTGCGGTCCGAAACCTGCATTTCCGTGAGGGGCGAGGGGCGGCCGTCGGCCGTCCGAGAGAAGCGGAAATCGAGGGACAGCATGGCAAGCACCGAGGTTCGCGACACGACGGTTCACAAGGTTACGTCCGCGCATTCTCCCCACGGCAGGATGGGCCAGAAGTATCTCGCGTCCGGAAAGCGCGTTTCGATGCGGCTCTGGGAAGAGGCGCCGGGGGGCGAGGAGGCGCCGCACACCCGCGACTACGAAGCGGTCGGCTACGTGGTGTCCGGGCGCGCGGAGCTGCACCTCGAAGGCCAGAAGCTGCTCCTCCAACCGGGAGACAGCTGGGTCGTGCCGAGTGGAGCCGAGCACTCGTACCGCATTCTCGAGACGTTCACGGCCATCGAGGCGACCTCTCCGCCCGCCCAGGTGCACGGGCGTGACGAGCGCTGAAGCGCGCCGTGAACGCTGAACACCAAAAGCTTCGCGAGAAAAAGGAGGAGAGGCGAATGGCATTCGCAATTCGATCCAGCGCGTTCGCGCAGGGCGGCCCGATTCCCACCGAGTTTACTTGTGAAGGACAGAAGCTTTCACCCGAGATCTCGTGGTCCGACGTGCCGGAGAAAGCGCGGGCGTTGGCGTTGATCGTTGACGATCCGGACGCCCCGGACCCCGACGCTCCGCGACGCGTCTTCACGCACTGGGTGCTCTACAATATCCCGCCCGACGCGGCGGGTCTGCGCGAGGGCGCCACGCCGGGCCTCTTGCCGGAGGGCACGCGCCTCGGCTTGAATGACTTCGGTGAGGAGGGGTGGGGAGCTCCCTGCCCGCCGCGCGGACGGCACCGCTACTTCTTCAAGCTGTACGCGCTCGACGAACCTCTGCCCGATCTCGGTCTCCCCACCAAGGCCGAGCTCGAGCGCGCCATGCAGGGTCACGTGCTCGCGGAAGCCGAGCTCGTCGGAACGTACGCCAAGGCGCACTGAGCCTCGATTCAGGCTCAGGCGGAGCGGAAGGCCGACACCGGCGGCGCGAGCCGCCCCTGCGGGACTAGAACGCCGATCAGTCAACCCCGATCGGCGTTCTAGGAATCCCGAAACCCAAAGCCTGAGCTCGGGCAGCCAGCGAGCGCCCTACTCCTACTCGTAGCCGCGTGTCTGCTCGGCGACGGGTTGAGACCGCGGGGCGAGCTCTGGGGAGCTCGCCTTCTCTCGTGTCGGAGCGGGCTGGCTCTCCGTCTGGCTCTCCGTGGAGGGCCCGAGCTCTCGCTCGACCGCTGCGCCGAGCTGGCCGATCTGCCGGGCCAGCATCGTGACGATGTCGTCCATCGACAGAATGCCTTCGAGCTGGCCGTTGTCGTTGACGACGGGGATCCGGCGCACGCCGAGATCGCGCATCGTCTCGATGGCGTCATCGAGCGAGCGATGAATCGTCAAGAAAATCGGGTGAGGGGACATCACTTCCGAAAGCTCTACTTGAGCGGGCTCCCGGTGCTCGGCGATCACGCGCACGGCCAAATCGCGGTCCGTGACGACGCCTTGCGGCTCGCCGTCCTTGGCGACGATGACGGACCCGATGTTCCGCGCCCGCATGAGCTCCGCCGCGTCCACGCACGTCGCCGTCGGCGGCAGGGTCTCGACGGGACGGCGAATCATATCGGCTATCGACATCGCTCAACCTCCTCCGTTCGGGCCACGACAGGCAGGCCGTGGGACCCTGCGAAACCCACGCAAGTCGCGTGCCAGGCCATTTCGGCCAGACCTGCGCGCCCTCGGAGCCATCTCGCGTCCGTTTCGACGAGGATCGCTCGCGACGCTGCTGGCTCAGTGCGGGATCCGCACCTGCTTCAGGTGCAGGAACGTGCGCCGCGGCACGCGCAGACGAACGTATTGCGCATCCGTCGGCTCGAAGCGCGCCGTCCACTCGGTGAACGCGTTCTCCTGGCGCGCCACCTCGCTCCACTCCTTGGCGTCGCGGCTCACCTCGACGAGCAGCGGCGTCGCCCGCTCGGGACACGGCCCGCAGTCCGTGCGGTTTACGACCGAAACTTGGGAGATCGAGCGCACCTCGCCGAGATCGAACTCGATCCACGGGTTCCGCTCCCGGGTCGTGCAGAAGAAGAAGTCCTCGTTCTCGCACGACTGGCTGGGGGACTCGCACGCCCGCTCGGAAGGGTGGGTCGAGCTCGTGCGCCAGGGAATGTTCGTCTCCCGCGCGATGCGCTGCCGCTGCACGAGCACGCCGCCTCCGGCGAGCAGCACGAGCCCGAGGAGGGTCGGAGCGCCGACTCGCACCAGCCGAGTGAGCCACAAGCGCTCGAGCTCGAGCGTCGTCGCATCGACGCGCCGAACCAGCGCTTCGGCGAAGCTCCGAAGCTCCGAGAGCTCGACCGGGCCCGTCGTGCGCGGCGCATGGAAGTCCAGGAACGAGCGCCGCAACAGCCGTTCTCGATGTTGCTCCAGAGCGGCGGCGCTGCCGGCCGCTTCGAGCAACGGGCCCGGCGCGGCGCGCTCCCACAGCTCGGCGAACGCATCGTTGGAACCCGGCCCCGGCGAGTCGGCCGCGCCGCTGGAGAGCCTCCGGTGCGCAAGGAGCGCCCAGTAAATCGCCTGTCGGTAGAGCTCGCAGGCGACCGGCGTCGGATCTCCCTGTTCGTACGACTCGCCGGAATCGACGGCCCGGTTGGCGACCGCCAACGTGAGGCGTGCACGACGAAGCCATTCCCCCGCCTCGGGAACCTTCCGGCGCGAAGCCCTGAGCTCCCGCGCCCGTTCGGACTGCCAGGCCCACTCCAGCCATCCTGACTTGGTCCGCGCCGATTCGGGTGAAGGGCGCACACCCTCGCGTTGCTCACCGTGTGTTCGTGCTTCGCTGGTCGTTTCTTCGATCACACCACTCCCTGAGGCTGCTCTGCCCATAGCCGATCTCGTCCCAGCGGGGAAGCCGAGAGGTGCGTGGTTCGCGCAGTGCGGCGAGCAAGCTCGCTCCTGGCCCAGGAGCGACAGAATGCCTCGATTCTCGACGAGCCTCGCTGGGACATCGCGTATCCTGGCCGGCACTCCCCATGAACGAAGCCCAGTGCCGCGAGCGCGGGCGGGTGCGCCCGGTCGTGGACCTCGCCGAGTGCGGAGGCAAGGCGGCGTGCGTGCGCGTCTGCCCGCACGCCGTGTTCGAGATCCGCGTTTTGGACGCCGCGGAGCGCGCGGCGCTCCCGTGGTACGCCCGCTTGAAGTCGTTCGTCCGCGGCCACCGCAAGGCGTTCGTGGTGCGCGCCGAGGATTGCCACGCTTGCGGGCTCTGCGTGACGGCGTGCCCCGAGCACGCCATCGACCTCCGCGGCGCCGGGGACGCGTCGCGCCGCTGAGCGTCAGGGGGCCGGGGCTCGGCAGGGCACCGTGATCGCCGGTGCCGTGCTCGGGGGCATGCCCTCGCCGAAGAAGAAGCCGGGCTGCGTCGATTGCATGTACCCCATGGTCTCCGAGGCCACGCTGGTCCGGTAGTCGGAGTCGTGCAGGAGGGTGTAGTGGCGGAAATCCGTGGGCACGGTCGTCGTGTAGACGCGGATCGTGTTCCCGCAGCGGTGGAAGACCTCCTCTCGCCAGTCGCCGATGACGTCTGCATAGCCCATCGGCGCGCTGCGCGAGCCCGCGGTGCAACCGCTCGCGGAGAGCAGGGTGCCCCCGCCGTACTTGGAGATGGTCGTGCCGTCGAGGAGCTCGCGGAGCAAGTCGCCGTCCCACCAGATCGAGAAATTCACCGAGCTCGGCTTGCTCCCGACGTTCTGGCCGGTCGCGCTGAACAAGCCGCTCACGGCGGACGACCAACACTCGACGCCCGGGTGCGCCGCGGTGACATCGCCGCAGTTGCCCCGGCCATTGTCTCCGGCTTCGGTCGTCGGACCCCAGAGCAGCGCGCCGGTTCGAGCGTCGCGCAGGTGATGCGGATGCTCGTACGCGGAGGGAGACTCTTGAACGTAGAAGATTTCGAGCCCAGGGCGGGACGGATCGATATCCGTCATGTGCAGGCGATCGCCGTGGTCTTCGTCGGTGATCCAGAGGTGGGTCCCGTCGTCGTCGATCGCCATGCTGCCGTTGATGATCTCGTCCTTGCCGTCCGCGTCGATGTCGCCGACGCGGACGTTGTGGAATCCGCCGCCTCCGGTGCGGCTCCACTGCCACACGCGCGACAGCTCCCCGTCCCGAAAGTTCCACGCTTCTGCGAAGAGCTTCGTGTACGTCCCGCGCAAGAGGATCACGCTCGGGCGCTCGCCGTCCACGTACGCCACGGTCATCAAGTGACGCTCGGAGCGATTCCCGTAGTCGTCGCCCCAGCTGTTCGGGTCCCCGCGTGGAATCCAGTCGGCGCGGGCCAGGATTTCCCCGGTCGCGCCGTCGAGCACGGCGAAGTACTCGGGACCCGTCAGGATGGTGCGCGCTCCGGAAGGGCTTCGATAATCGGTGACGCCGTCCCCGTTCCAGTCGTTGCCCGGCGTTTCCCCGATCTTCGTGATCACCTCCGCTTTGCCGTCGCCGTCGAGGTCGAACACGGTGAAGGGCGCGTACCAAACGCCCTGGCGAATGTTCCACCCGAGATCGACGCGAAAGAGTCGCTGCCCGTCGCGCCGGTATCCCTCGAGCTTGAACGTGTTGTCGGCGACAGTGCTCTGCGACGGATCGATGTCCTGGTTCGCGCGCCGGACGACGTAGTCGAGCTCACCGTCGCCATCGAGATCGCCCACGCCCACGTGGTTGGCGCCTTGCGTGGTGCCGCTCATGTCGAGCGGAATCTCGATGTAGTTCTGCTCGAGCACCCCCACCGACTCCGAGGGCGCTTGCTCGACGCCGTTCACGACCGCGCGAACCGTGTAGCGATCGCCCACCGTGCCGTCCGCATCGAGGTAGTTGGTGCCTCCGGTGAGGGGAGCCGCGTTGAGCCGCGTATCCCCGCGGTACACGTTGAATTCGAGGTCGAGCGGCTCGGTGGCGAGCAGACGGAAGCTGACGAACACGCCACCCTCCACTTTGACTGCGACGAGCCCGCGCCCGAGGTTCTCCATGAGGCGCCCCGACCCGCCGCCCCGGCGGCCTCCGGGAGCGCCGGCGTTGCCCCCCGCGGGCCCGCCTGACGCCTGGCCTCCCTCGCCATGGAC
>CAYYWA010000024.1:24982-31300 GCA_964475255.1 uncultured Sorangium sp. | reverse complement strand
GAGAAGGAGCGCGCACGCTCGGCGCGCACGCGTTTGCGATGCCGAGGCGCGCGCGGCGTGCACGCTCCTTCTCGAGGAGCGGCTCGCGGCGCGCTGTGCGGAGCCGGGGCTCGAGCTCGAGTGTTCCCCGGAGGCGCGCCGCGCGCGGGCCGTCGCGCTCTGCGACACGCTGCCCTGCCTCGACGCGCTCGCGGGCGCCTCGAGCGACGGCCGGATTTCGATCGCTTCGGGAGGGTGAGCGTGGCTCGAATCGGCGCTCGCTCGGTCGCGGTCTTGGCCGTGTGCCTCGTGACGGCGCTCGCGCGCGCGGGCCGCGCCACGGAGACCGAGATCCACGGCCGGCTCGCTTGGGGGCTGGGCGACGCGGATCTCACGCGTCCCGCGCGGAGCAGCGCGCCGTCGTCTCGCGGCCTCGTGGCGGGGGATCAGCCGGGGTACGCGCTGTTCTTCGACGGTCTCGCCGCCCGCGACCGCGCTCGACAGAGCCGGCTCGAGCTCGCGCTGTCCCGACAGCAGGCATTCGTCGAGGCGCGCGCGTTTGCCGTGCTCGCGCTCGATCTGGATCTCGAGGCGCTGCTCGCGCGGAGCGAGCCCGAGCCCACGCTCGACGTGGAGGACGCCGGGACGCGGCTCGGCGTGACCACGGGGGGCCCCGGAGGGGCCGTCACGATCGAGCTATATCCGTTCGACACGGACGGGCTGCGCCTCGGGCGTCTGCGCGAGCTCGACTTCGGTGCGACCGACACGCGGCGCGGTGAGTCCTCGTTCTTCGACGTGAGCGGCGGGGTGCCGGGCGCACGCGTCGTCGTGCGACGCCCGTCGCTGCGCGTCGAGCTCGTCGGCAAGGTGGCGCGCGCGCGCGCCCTCGGAAGAGCTGCTGCTCGGCGCCTTGGCGCGGCTCGCGTTCGTCCCGACGTCAGCGCTCTCGCTCGAGGTCAGCGGCGGCTTCGTGCAGCACCCGAGCGCGCTGACGGCGGCGGGACGCGGGTTCAGCGCCCATTCGGGTTTGCGCGTTGCGCTCTTCGGGGCGCGCGTTCGTGCGCTCGCGCCCCGCGGGTTTCCCGCGAGGCGCCGCGAGCGTGCCTCCTCGGGGCTCGGGCTCGCCCTCGAAGGCGCAGGGCTCGTTCAGCGGCTCGACGACGCCGACCGGCCTTTGGCGACGCGTCTCGAGCCGGGCTGGGCGCTCGCGGTGACAGCGGTCTACGCGGCGCCGCGCGTCGAGACCTGGCTCTCGGTCTGGGCGCGCAGCCTGTCGTTCGTGCTCCGCCATGGGCCAGGGCTGAGTCCTGGGCGGAGCGTGCCTCGGCGCGGGCACGCCGAAAACGAGCTCTCGGCCGCCCTCTTTTCGCGCGTGCGGGGGCTCGGTGCCGTGACGCCGGAGGTCGGGGTCGGGCTCCGGTTGCCCGCGACGTTCACGCCCGCGGGTTGCTGCCCCCCGGCCGATCCGCTGATCGTGCACGGCCCGGGCGACTACGCGCCGCTCGTCGCCGGGCGGCGCCGCCTGCCTCGCCTCGAGGCTCGGGTCGCGGTTGCACTCGAGCTGCCGCCGCTCAAGATAGCGCCGTTCGTGCTCTATCGGCGCGACGGGAGCCGGAGCGCCCTCGTGCCGGAGGGGGCGTCCGTGCTCGTTCGGCGATTCCTCAGGCCGGACGTGCTCGGTGCGGGCTTGGCGGTGACCGCCGAGCTCTGACGGACCGCGTCCCTCTGAACGAATGGATACGGTGGTTGACCGAGCGATCGTCAAGCGTATACTCGCCACCCCAAAAAGAAAGCCAAGGAGGCCCGAAGACCCATGCCCCTCCAGCCCGAAGCCAAGCAGGGCGTCATTCAGCGATTCCAGACCCACGAGACGGATACCGGTTCTCCCGAGGTCCAGATCGCTCTCTTGAGCCAGCGTATCGAGTACTTGACCGAGCACTTCAAGGTCCACAAGAAGGACCACCATTCGCGTCGCGGGCTGCTCAAGCTCGTGGGTCAGCGGCGTCGTCTGCTCGACTACCTCAAGCGTTCCGACGTGGATCGCTACCGCAAGGTCGTGAGCGCGCTCGAGCTTCGCAAGTAGCGATCTCGCGCCCGATACTTGCCCTCATTTCCGAGTACGAGCTCGCCTAAAACTTCAACTTCGCTTCGTGGCGGCGAAGGCCTTCCCCGTCAGGAATCGAGGCTGAAGGCCTAGGCGCTCGTGGTCGGCGTCGCGCCGCACGAAGCGGCAATGCGCCAAGGAGCGCAACCCCGATGTTCGTCCGTGAATCCGTCGTGGTCGGCGGGCGTCCGTTGACGTTCGAAACCGGCCGGCTTGCCAAGCTTGCGCACGGGGCGATGTTCGTCACCTATGGTGAGAGCGCCGTGCTCGTGACCGCCGTGTCCTCGCAAGAGCGACCCGGCATCGACTTTTTCCCACTCACCTGCGAGTACGTCGAGAAGACCTACGCCGCAGGCAAAATCCCAGGGGGCTTCTTCAAGCGCGAGGGGCGCCTCCGGGACGTCGAGGTGCTCGCCTCGCGCTTGATCGATCGACCCCTGCGCCCGCTCTTCCCGGACGGGTACCGCAAGGACACGCAGGTGATCGCCACCGTGCTCTCGTCGGACAAGGAGAACCCGACCGACGTGCTCGCGATTTGTGGTGCCAGCGCGGCGCTCGCCGTGTCCGACATCCCGTGGAACGGGCCGATCGCCGGCATCCGGGTCGCTCGCGTCGACGGCGATTTCGTGGCGTTCCCGACGTTCGACCAGAGCGCGCGCGCCGACATCGATCTCGTGGTCGCGGCGAGCCGCGACGCGATCGTCATGGTCGAGGGCGGCGCGGACGAAGCGCCCGAGAAGGACGTCATCGACGCGCTCATCTTCGCGCACCGCGAAGCGCAGCCGATCATCGACCTCATCGAGCGCATGCAGAAGGCCGTCGGCCGCCCCAAGCGCGAGTTCACGGTCCCCACGCTCGACGAGCCGATGCGCCAGCGCATCGCCGAGCTCTGCGACGCGGAGCTCAAGGTCGCCTGCGTGATCCGCGAGAAGAAGCAGCGCTACGAGGCGTACGGAAAGATCGAGGAGAAGCTGCTCGCGACGCTGACCGCGGAGCTCGGCGCCGAGCGGATGGCGGAGCTCACGCGCCTCGTCAAAGAGGAGTTCGAGAACCGCAAGGCGTACGTCGTCCGTGAGATGGTGCTGAGCGAGGGACGCCGCATCGACGGGCGCGACACGCGCACGATCCGGCCGATCACCTGCGAGGTCGGGCTCTTGCCGCGCGTCCACGGCTCGGCGCTGTTCCAGCGCGGGGAAACCCAAGCCATCGTCACGACCACGCTCGGCACGTCGAGCGACGAGCAGAAGATCGACGCGCTCACCGGCGAGAGCTGGAAGCGCTTCATGCTCCACTACAACTTCCCCCCGTTCTCCACGGGAGAGACCAAGCCGCTGCGCGGCCCGGGGCGGCGTGAGGTCGGGCACGGGGCGTTGGCCGAGCGCGCGGTGGCGCGCATGATCCCGCCGCACGAGCAGTTCCCGTACACCATCCGCGTGGTGAGCGAGATCCTCGAGTCGAATGGCTCGAGCTCGATGGCGTCGGTGTGCGGCGCCACGCTGAGCCTCATGGATTGCGGGGTTCCGGTGCGTCGCCCGGTCGCCGGCATCGCGATGGGTCTGATCCAAGAAGGGGACCGCGTCGCGATCCTGAGCGACATCCTCGGCGACGAGGATCACCTCGGGGACATGGACTTCAAGGTGTGCGGCACCGAACGGGGCGTCACCGCGATCCAGATGGATATCAAGATCAGCGGGCTCGACCGCGCGATCCTCGAGCGAGCGCTCGAGCAGGCGCGGGAGGGACGGCTGTTCATCCTGAACAAGATGCTGGAGACGCTGTCGTCGGTGCGGCCCGAGATCAATCGTTGGGCGCCGCGCATCACCAGCATCAAGGTCAAGCCCGATCAGATCCGGCTCATCATCGGCCCGGGTGGCAAGACGATCAAAGGCATCGTCGATCAGACGGGGTGCTCGGTCGATGTCGAGGACGACGGCACCGTGAACGTCGCGAGCTCCGACGCCGAGGCCGTGAAGCGGGCGCTCGCGATCATCGAGGGCCTCGTGGCGGAGCCCGAGGTCGGGCGCGTGTATCGCGGCACGGTGCGGCGGCTCACCGACTTCGGCGCGTTCATCGAGATCCTGCCGAACACCGAGGCGCTCCTCCATGTCTCGGAGATGGCGCACGAGCGGGTCGAGGCCCCGTCGGACGTCCTCGCCGAGGGCGAGGAGGTCGAGGTCAAGGTCATCAGCGTCGAGCGCGACGGCAAGATCCGGCTGACGCGTCGCGAGCTCCTCCCGTTCCCCGAAGGCGAAGAGGGCGATCGAGCCCGTGAGCGGATCGCCCGTGCCCGTGAATCGGGACGGGGCGGAGGCGGGCCGCCGCGCAGCGGCGGGTCTCGCCCGGGCGGCGGCGAACGCGGAGGGCGTTCCGGTGGCGGAAGCGCGCCGCGCGCCCGCGGCCCACGCCGGCACTGAGCTCGGCTCACCCCCTGCCCAGAGCTTGCCCGTCCGTTAAGGTTCGGGTTTCGGTGGCGCTCCGGCTCCCGTTCGCATCGGGGGCCGGAGAGCCCCGAAAAGGGACTCTTTGGGACGCTCCCAGCGCACTCGTCGCTGGCACCGTGCGCCCTGTCCCCCTCGGCCTCGACAGACGTCCACCGCCGTCGTCAGTCGGGAGTCGCGGTTTGGTAACTAGGTTGGAAAAATGCAGCTCAGGGGCGCTGCGGAGGATGCAGCTTGGCGCGACCTCCTAGAGAAAAATGCGCCTAGGGCAGATTCGGGTCGCCTCCGTGTATCCAAGACATGCCCGGAACTGCGCGCCGGTATTTGCGCTGCGTTCGGATGCAATCCCTCGGGGTGACCCGTGGCGACGTGCGTGCGCCGCGCCGCAAATTCGGTTCCTCTCGTCTTTTTTCTCTCTCAAGCGAAGCAGCGTTTCGGCGTGCACATCGCATCGGAATACGCGCCAGACCGATGTACGGTAAGCGTGCGAGTCGCTGCGTCGGCAGTGCTTGCGCGCCCCGAGCCAAGCGCCATCGCACGAGTTAGGATCGTTGCCTGCGGCCTGCGCTCGGTTCCGACACCTGCCCACGATCATGAAGGACGCGAGGAAGACAGCTTACGTGGACGATGTGGGCGCGAGCGGCGCGATCGAGGCCAGCCGCGTCACCGCCGCGACGATTCCGTTCACGAAGCTCGTGTCCGACAACCTGGATTTCGTGTGGCGCTGTCTCCGGCGCTTCGGGGTGCGGCCCGCGGACGTCGATGACGCGGCCCAACAGGTCTTTTTGATCGCGAACGAGAAGCTCGCGAGCATTCGTCCGGGGAGCGAACGCTCCTTCCTCGTCGCCGTCGCGACCCGCGTGGCCTCGCACTCGCGCCGCGCCAACCAGCGGCGAGAGGCGGCCCAGCAGCGCCTCTCCGGCTACCCGCCGCATTCGCCCGATCCAGAGGCGCTCGCGCGCCGCGCCGAAGCGCGGGACCTGCTCGATCGGGTCCTCGACAAGATGTCGGTGGAGCTGCGCTCGGTGTTCGTGCTCTTCGAGCTCGAGGAGCTCACGATCGACGAGGTGGCGAGCCTGCTCGGGTTGCCGCGTGGTACGGTGGCGACGCGCTTGCGACGCGCGCGGATGGTGTTCCAGAACGAAGTGCGATCGCTCGAGCGTTTCCCCGGGGGTGAGCCATGACGGAGCTAGAGCGACTCGCCGAGGTCGGCTCCGAGCTCGAGGTAGAGCTCCTGCGCGCGGGGCGCCGCGACGCGATGCCCGAGGCGAGCCGGCGAGCGATCCTGATGGGGCTCGGGCTCCCTTCGGCGTTCCCCGAGCCTCTCGGCGACGCGCCGCCCGGCGACGCGCCGCCGTCCCTGCCGGCGCCGGATCCGGTCGTCGCGGAAGGGGCTGCTTCGCTCGGGGGGAAGGTGCTCTCTGCAAAGGGGATCCTGGCGATTGCTGGGCTTGGCGTCGTCGGCGCGCTTTCGACCTGGGCCGGGCTGCCCAAGGTCTCGAGCGACCAGCCGTCTCCGGCGTCGTCGGTGCGCATGGTGACGCTCCCCGAGCGCCCCGCCGAAGAGGCTCCGACGGAGGAGCACGAGCAAAAGCTCGCTCCGCCGGAAGGGGCTCGCTCGGAGCGCGCTCATGAGCGGGCGCCGCGCGTTCGGCGAGCGGCAGCCCCGAAAGGCGACAGCTTGCCCCTCGAGCTCGAAGCGATCGAGGCGGCGCGGGGCGCGCTCACCGGGGGGAACGCGGCGCTCGCGCTCCGGCTGCTCGATCGGTACGAAGCTCGCTTTCCGCTGCCCCGCCT
>CAYYWA010000024.1:0-24972 GCA_964475255.1 uncultured Sorangium sp. | reverse complement strand
CTACCCGCCCTTCCCGCGCCCCCGCCCGGGGCCCGCGGCGACGGTGCTGCGCATCGAGGCCCACGTGGCTCGAGGCGAGCACGCCACCGCCGTGCGGTTGGGCAGGGCGTTCTTGGCGCGGGAGCCGCAGAGCCCGTACGCTCGCCGCGTGCGCTCGTTGATCGGCGACGGAACGCCGTGATTCGGACGGAGTCGTGAGGCGCGCGCTTCCGGGAGCGGGTCTGGTCTTCGCGCTTGCCAGCGGGGCCCCCGCGTGCCGCGACGAGGTGCCGCTCGGTGCCTGGGAGAGCCCGAGTATTTCGGCCTCTGGAGGAGCCGCCGCAGGAGAAGCGGGCGCCAGAACCGGCGGAGCCTCGCCGTCGGATGCAGGAGAGGGCGGCGGAGGAGCTGGCACGGAGGCAGCGCTCCCGGAGTGCCTCGAGCTTGGAGCGGAGCCGAGCGCGCAGAGCCGGCTCGAGGATCGCGTGGGCGCCACCGAGATGGCGACCGATTGGACCTGGCCCTCGTCCGTCGCGTCGATGGAGTGGGAGCTGATGGTCGAACGCGAGATCGAGCGAGCGTTGCCCGATGTTCCGGAGGCCGGCTATTACTGGACCCATCAGTTCTCGTTCGAAGGAGGGGTCGGGGGTTATCTCGGAATCCAGGCGGAAGGCGGCTATCAAGAAGTTCCTCCCGGCTCCGAAATCTTCTTCACGAAGATGGCCGTTTTCTGGCTCTCGGGGCCGCCGCTCGACGCGGAGCTCGGTGACATCGCCTACCCAGACGCGCGCATCGCACCGATATCCGCCGCCGGCGTGAGCTATCTCACGATCCATGCGCGGTTCGAGTGGCAGGCCTGCCACGTGTACCGCTTCCGCATCGCGCCCGAATCGACGGCTTCGACTGGCGTCTGGTACGGCGCGTGGATCGAGGACGTCACCGACGGCGTCGAGACGTTCCTCGGCCGTATGCTCCTGCCTGCCGATACGGGTCTTTTGGCTCCGTTCAGCATCTCGCGCACGCAGCCCATCAATCGTTGGGAGCCGAGCGCGTGCGGCCAGCGGCAGCCGGGCTCGGCGGTCTTCGGGACGCCGCGGTCCGTCGAAGACGGGGTGACGCCGATCTTCCACACGAACCGCTTCGTGGCGCCGCTGCGGTGCACGATTTCGCAGTTCACCGAGTTCCCCGGCGGCGTCCGGCACGAGCTCGGGCTGCCTCCGTGAGCGCAGCGCGGCTCAGCCGCATTCCGAGCTGACGGCGGAAGGGAGCAGCCTTTTGCGACTACGGAGCTCGAAGCTCAGAGGCTCGCCCCGATGCGGAGCGCGCTCACCCCGGTGACGGTCGGCACGTCGTGAATCGCGGTGCTCGGGTTCCGAAAGACGAAGCGATACCGCGTGAAGGGCAGCGAAGCCCCGCCCTCCAAGGCCAAGAACCACGTCGCGGACAGCGCGATCTCGAGCTTGAGCAGGCCTTGCCCCGCGGCCCAGAAGCGCGTTCGCCGGGAGGGATTCGGAATTTCCGAGCCCACCGCCGAGACCACCCCGGACTCGAAGGCGAGGCACGGCGCGATACGGAGATCGTGGAAGTCGAGCCCGCCGGCACAGAGCATTGGTCGCGCGAGGAAGAAGTGGAATGCCGCCCGCGCGCTCAGGATGGGCTCCGAGATCGAGTACGAGTGGGCGAGCTCGAGCGCGAGCTCGTCGAACGGGAGCGCGCCGCGCCTCCGGAGCGCAATCAACGCCGCGGCGCCGGCCGACGGCTGGGGAGTGGGTCCGAACGCCGCTCGAGCGCCCAAGGCGAGGCGGGGGGTCCACGTGCCGTCGACGCTCAGGCGCGACGCCGCGTCGTCCGTGTCCTCGTCGTCCGCGTCCTCGTCGTCCGTGTCCTCGTCGTCCGCGTCGTCGTCGTCCGTGTCGTCCACGTCCGGCGAAAGCGGGAGCTCGGAACGCGATTCACGCTCCGTTTTACCCGGAGGATCCGACGGGCTGCGGGGCGAAAGCTCGGTGCGCGGCGCGAGCTCGGCGCGCGGATCGATGGCGAGCGCGGTGGCGAGCGCCAGCACCGAGGCCACGTCCGAGCACCGCGCTCCCGTGATGCGCCGAGCCATGGTGGCGCCGTTCGTTTCGCGGATCGTGAGCCGCCCGACGACGCGTGGCCCCCGCCGGCGGAGCTCGACGAGGAACGAGCGCGCCGGCTCCGACTCCGCTGCCACGCGAGCGCTCGCGGTGCGCGCGAAGACCTCCTCCAAAAACTCGCGCGCTGACGGGCAGCCCGTGTCCGCGCTGTACTCGACGCGAATGGGCTCCGTGTCGGCCCGTGCCGCGCTCGCGAACCCTGCGTGTGCGAGCGCTAGCAGAAAAACGCGAATGAGAAAGCGGGAGCGCCAGATGCCTTGCCTGTATCCCGAGTGAGGGCAAGGAGCAATGCGCGTCTCAGGCGGAAACGAGCTTCAGAGCGCGGCCGACGAGGACGTCGTTCAACGAGCCCGTGCGATAACCGGTGAGGTCGAGCGTCACGTAGCGAAAGCCGTGGCGCTTCCCGGCCTCGACGATACGCTCGCGCAGCTCCGGATCGACGAAGCGGGCAAGCTCCGCGGCGTCGACCTCGATGCGGGCGATCGCGTCGTGCCAGCGGACCCGGACCTGGCGAAAGCCGAGCGCCTTGAGTTCTGCCTCGAGCGCGCCGATTTGGGACAAGCGCTCGCGCGTGACGCTGGTTCCGTAGGGAATGCGGCTCGACAAGCACGCGGCCGCGGGTTTGTCCCAGGCGTCGAGCCCGATGCGGCGCGCGGCGGCGCGCACGTCGTCCTTGCTCATGCCCGCTTCGACCAGGGGACTGCGCACGAGCGCTTGCTCGGCGGCACGGAGCCCCGGCCGGTAGTCCCCGAGGTCGTCGGTGTTGGTGCCGTTCACGATGACGTCGAGCCGCCACTCGCGCGCTTTCTCGCGAGCGATGGCATAGAGCTCGGACTTGCAGTGAAAGCAGCGATCGGGACCGTTCGCGACGTAGCCAGGCCGCTCGATTTCGTGCGACTCGACGAAGTGGTGCGTCGCGCCGAGCGCGGCGGCGATGCGGGCCGCGTCGTCCTTCTCGCTCGCGGGGAGGCTCGGGCTCACGGCCGTCATGCCCACGGCACGCTCACCGAGCTCCGCCGTGGCCACGGCGAGGAGGAACGCGCTGTCGATGCCCCCCGAGTAGCAGACGAGCACGGAGCCCATCTCGCGGAGGAGGGCGCGCAGGCGCTCGAGCTTGGGTTCGGGCTCGACCATGCTGCTAGGCATAACACGCCGAGAACGAGGCTCTGGATTGCCGCTCGCTCGGAGCGGAGCCAGGACATTGATTGTCCGAGGTCGGCGAGGAAGGGGGTGGCCGGCGCTTCGGTGGCTGCTAGTTTGTTCAGTATTCCATGGCAACACCCGCGCGCCTCCTCGATCGGCTTCCTCCGGCGCTCGTTCGGACCCTGAAGCCCAGGCCGGCCGAAAGGTTTCTTGGTCCGGCGCCCCTCGGATTCGGCATCGACGGCTTGGACGCGGTGCTGCCCGAAGGGGGCCTCCTGCGCGGCGCGGTCATCGAGCTTGCGCTGTCGGAGGGCGCTCCGGGAACGACTTTGGCTCTCTCGCTCTGTCGCACCCTCCAGCGAGAGGCGTCTCGGCAGGGGCGAGAGCTCCCGTGGTGCGCCTTCGTCGATCCGGGCGGCACTCTGCATGCGCCGGGGGTCGTCGAGGCTGGAGTGCGGCTCGATCACGTGCTCGTGGTGCGGCCGCCGCTCGAGGCCCTCGAACGCACGGCGTGCCGGCTTGCACACTCGATCGCGTTCGAGCTCGTCCTCGTCGACATGGTGGGTGTGCCGGGGGGAAGTCTCCGCGTGCCGCTCCGGGCCTGGCCGAGGACGGCACGCAAGCTCGCGATGGAAGTCGAGGGCACGAACCGGACGGTGATCTTGCTCACGAGCGCGGGGGCAGCTCGGCCGCTCCCCCTGCCGGTTGCGCAACGGCTCGAGGTGACTCGGCCGGCGCTCGATCGGCTGGTGGTGCGTGTGGCCAAGGATCGTCACGGGCGCATTTCGCAGCCGCGGTCGGTCGCCTGGACGCGCGCCGAATCGTCGCAGCAACCCGAGGAGTGGCCGGCGCGTGTCGGGTGAAACACCGCGGAAAGGTGCCGGGCCTCCCCGAGCACGGCGGATCGCGGCCCTGGTCCTGCCCGCGTTCTTGTGCGAGCTCGCGGTGCCTCGCGCTGCCCCGCCGTCACCCGCATCCCGCGGGCGGGCGCCGGCTCCGCTCGGCGTGGTCATCAGCCCTTCGAATGAAGAGCTCGAAGCCACCTCCGTGTTGGCCGCGGTGAACGAAACGGCGCGGCGTCGAGGCGTTCGCCCCGGGCAAACCGTGGCCGAGGCGCGCGTGTTCCTGGCGCAGCTCGACGTGCGCGCCGTTTCTCCCGAGCAAATCGAGCAGGGGCTCGGCCATCTCGCCGAGATCGCTCTCGGCTTCGGGGCGACCGTCGCGCTGTCGGCTCCCGATACCGTGTGGGTCGACATCACGGGGGGCGCTCATCTGTTCGGGGGAGAAGCAGCGCTCGCCGCGGAACTCGTCGCTCGTGTGCGCCGCGCCGGACATCGCGGGCGCGTCGCGATCGCGGATGGCCCAGCGCTGGCTCAGGCTGTCGCCCGCTTTGGGGAGCTCGGGCCCGAGGGGTGCCAGGTGGTGCCGAGCGTGCGCACGGGAAGCGCGCTCGGGAGCCTTCCGGTGGCCGCACTGCCGCTTCCCGAGGAGCTCTCGAGCTGGCTCGTCCGCATCGGCGTGCTCACCTGGGCGGCTCTCGCGGCTTTGCCGCGAAGCAGCCTCACCGCGCGGCTCGGGCCCCATGCGAGCCGGGTGCTCGAGCTCGTCTCGGGGCGTGACGACTCGCCGCTCGTGCCGTACGTGCCCGAGCGAACGCTGATCGAGACGTTGGGGTGGGAGGAGCCGGCTTCCGGCATCGAGCCGCTCTTGTTCGCATTGCGCGGGCTCGTGGCGCGGCTTTCCGCGCGGCTCTCGGGGCGTGGCGAGGCGGCCGCTCTGCTCCTGCTCACCGTGCTCTGCGACAAATCCATCGCGCGATTCCGCAAGGTTCCCGAAACCCTCGAGCTGCGATTCCCGCTCGCCAAACCCCTGTTCCGGGAGGGCGACCTGCTCCGCGTGCTCACGTCGCGGCTCGAGAAAGCGCAGCTCGCCGCGCCCACCGTCGGGCTCCGGCTCGAAGCATCGGGGCTGGTCGAGGCCGTGCCGCGACAGCTCGAGCTCGAGTCGTTGCTCGGGGGCGCCGCCCAAGGCGCGGCCGAGGAGCTGCCGCTCGTCGTGTCGGAGCTCGCGGCCGACTTGGGAGACGAGCGCGTGGGGATCCTCGGGCTCGTCGATTCCCATCGTCCGGAGCGGCGCAGCGTGCTCGAGCGCTTCGAGCCGCCAGGCGCTTCGCCCCCGCGTGAAACGGGGCGCGCCACGGCGCGCACCCGCAAGCGAAGCTTGCCGCTCGCCGTAAAAACGACGCGACCCGCGGTCGAAGCCGCTGGAGGGCAGGGGGGGCCGACAGGCAGCATGGGTTGGGCGGCGCCTTGCGGGGCGCCGACCCGGCTCCTGGCCGAGCCCCTGCCGTTCGAGGCCCCGTTTCGGGCCGGGGCCACGGTATTTCTCGAGCGGTCGTGCTATGTCATCGCCGCCGTGCGTTTCGAGGCACGGCTCGAGGCGGTCGAGTGGGGGGCGCGCTCCATCCACCGCGATTACGTGCGCCTCACGCTGCGTGGCGCCGCCGGCACGTTCGAAGCACTCGCCTACCTCGATCGCCAGACCGGTCAGCGTTATCTCCAGGCCGTTCTCGATTGAGCGGCGCCTCCCGAGCCCGACGCACGCGGCCGAGCCGCGACGACGCACGAGCATTCCGCGCGCTCCCGCCCGCGCGGCCGAGAAAATTCTCGAGCAGGGAAAAATCTGGCTACATCCACCGGAACTCCGTTCGCGGTTGATGTACTAGCCTCCCATGGCCCCCATCATCCTGACGACCCTGGCCCTATGCCCGGCTGCCGCCTGGCTTGGCCGGCGCCGGGCGCGCTGGGCTCGTTGGTTGGCGTTGTGGCCGCTCGCGGTGACGCTCTGGTTCGCGTTCGAGGCGCGGTCGGTGCTCGCGGGCGCCGTTCGTGTCGAGACTCTCGATTGGATCCCGAGCCTCGGCCTTTCGCTCTCGTTCCGGTTGGACGCGTTGAGCGCGCTGTTCGCTCTTCTGATCGCGGGCATCGGAACGTGCATCGTCGTCTACGGAGCGCACTACTTCGACGAGCACCCGTACAGCGGTCGCTTCCAAGCGACGTTGTTCGCCTTCATGGCGGCGATGCTCGGCGTCGTGCTCTCCGACAACGGGCTCGCGCTGTTCGTATTCTGGGAGCTCACGGGCTTCACGTCCTTCCTGCTCATCGGGTTCGAGCACGACAAACGCGAGGCGCGGCGCTCGGCGATGCAGGCGCTCCTCGTCACCGGGAGTGGTGGGCTCGCTCTGTTGGCCGGCGTGGTGTTGCTCTCGCAGGCCACGGGCAGCCTCTCGCTGAGCGCCGGCTCGGCGAGCGGCGTTTCGGATCACGGGCTCTACCCGGCGATCGTGCTCTGCTTCCTGCTCGCGGCCTTCACGAAATCCGCCCAGTTTCCGTTCCACTTCTGGCTCCCGAACGCGATGGCGGCGCCGACGCCGGTGAGCGCGTACCTGCACTCCGCGACGATGGTGAAAGCCGGCGTGTACCTCGTCGCGCGCATGACGCCGACCCTCGGCGGGACGACCTTCTGGACGACGCTGATCGCCGTCGTCTCCGGGGCGACGATGCTCGGCGCGGCGTTCCGCGCGGTGCGTGAGGTCGATCTCAAGAAGATCCTCGCGTACTCCACGGTGAGCGCGCTCGGCACGATGCTGCTCTTGTTCTCGCTCGGGACGCGCGCGTGCGTCACGGCCGGGCTCGCGTACCTCCTGGCCCACGCCTTCTACAAAGGAACCTTGTTCCTCGTGACCGGGATCGTGGACCACGAGGCGGGCACGCGCGACGTGACGCGGCTTTCGGGGCTCCGCAAGGTGATGCCCGTGACGGCCGCGGCCGGCGGCCTCGCCGCGGCGTCCATGGCCGGGCTCCCTCCGTTCTTGGGCTTCCTCGGGAAGGAGCAAGCGTACGGCGCCGTGCTCGAGCAGCCGTTGGTCCCCTCGGTGGTGATCGCCGCGCTCGTGATCGCGAGCGCGTTGCTCGGCACCGCGGGGTTGCTCGTGGGGTTCGGGCCCTTCGTCGGATCGCGGACGTCCCCCGCGGAAGCGCGCGAGGCGAAAGGCGGCCTCTGGGTCCATCCGCTCCTTCTCGCGCTGCTCGGGCTCTCGGGTGCGGCGGCCCCCTGGCTCTCCGCGCCGTTCGCCAGGGCCGCGAGCGCGGTGTTCGGGGCTCCCGTGGAGGTCGAGCTCTCTCTGTGGCACGGCTTCACGCTGCCGCTCTTGCTGAGCGCCGTCACGCTGGCGCTGACGCTGCTCTTCTATTCGCAGCGGGGGGCGCTGCGCCGGCTCGCGTGGCCGAAAGGGTTCGGCACCGAGCGGCTCTATCACGGCGCGCTGCGAGCGCTCGATGCGGCGAGTGATCGCATCGCGCCGCCGCTCCAGGATGCACGGCTCCAGTCGTACGTTCTCCTGTTCATGCTGACGACGACGGCGCTCATCAGCGCCGCGCTGTTCGCGACGGGCAGCGACCCGGTGTCCCGGGCGTTCCTCACCCCTCGCGTTCACGAGGTGCTCGTCGTCTCCCTCATCATCGTGGCCGCGCTGACGGCCGTGCGGGCGCGACGGACGATGACCGCCGTCCTGTCGCTGGGCACCGCGGGCTACGGCGTCGCGCTCACCTTCTCGCTCTACGGCGCGCCGGACCTGGCGATGACGCAGTTCGCGGTGGAGACGTTGACCGCGGTCATCTTCGTGTACGTCTTCTGGCAGTTTCCCGAGATGGGCGGGCGGAGCACGCGCGCGGTGAAGATCCGGGACGCCGTGATCTCCGGCGCCTCCGGGTTGATGGTGGGCGCGCTCACGCTGAACGCCGCGATGAACCCGACGAGCTCGCGTCTGCGTGATTTCTATGCCGAGGCAGCCCCGGTCGTCGCTCACGGACGCAACGTGGTCAACGTGATCCTCGTCGATTTCCGCGCGCTCGACACGCTCGGTGAGATCACCGTGCTCGTGACGGCAGCCGTGGGCGTAGCCGCGCTCCTGCGCATCGCGGCTGCGGAGAGGGCCCTGCGATGAGCTCGCTGATTTTCAAGGCGGCCGGTCGCGTCCTCATGCCGCTCTTGCTCGTCCTGGCCGCGTTCCTGTTGCTCCGCGGGCACAACGAGCCGGGAGGCGGATTCGTGGCGGGCCTGGTCGTGGCCGTGGCGTTCGTCCTCCGGGTGCTCGCCGACGGGACCCAGGCGGCCCGCGCCGCGCTGCTCGTGAACCCGTGGCACCTGCTCGGCACGGGGCTTTTGGTCGCGCTCGCCGCCGCCTTCATCCCGGTGGCGCTCGGACGTCCCTTTCTCACCGCGTGCTGGACGGAGCTCGGTCCGCCCGAATGGCATCTGCTCGTGGGCACTCCGTTGCTCTTCGACATCGGAGTCTTTCTGGTCGTCATCGGCGTCGTGATGACGATGACGTTCAACCTGTCCGAGGACTGACCGTGGAACTGTTGTTGGCCGTCACCGCAGGCACGCTCTACGCGGCCGGGCTCTATTTGCTGCTGCGCCCTCGTCTCGCGCAGCTCATCATCGGGCTCGGCCTGCTCACGAACGGAACCAACGTGCTGATCTTCGCGTCGGGTGGGTTGACGCGTGAGGTCCCCCCGGTCGTGCCGGAGGGTAAGGCCGCGCTCGAGCCACCGTTCGCGGATCCCGTCCCTCAGTCGCTGATCCTAACCGCGATCGTCATCGGCTTCGGGGTGCTGGCGTTCGCTCTGGTGCTCGCGCACCAGGTCCACCGAATGAGTGGCAGCGACGACGTCGGAGGCTCGCGCTGATGGCGTCGGTTCTGATTTTGCCGGTCACGGTGCCCATGGCCACGGCCGCGGTGCTGCTGCTCGTCGCGAACACCCGGATTCAACGCTGGCTCGCTCTCGCCGGCACGCTCGGCCTGCTCGCCTCCGCCCTCGCCATCGCGTGGCTGGTGCGCTCCGAGGGGATTCAGGTCCTGCAGGCCGCGTCGTGGGCCGCCCCGTTCGGCATCACCTTCGTCGCGGATCGGCTCTCGGCCGTGCTGCTCGTCGCGGTCGGGACCGTCGGCGTCGCCACGACCGCCTACGCGTTCGCGGGCCTCGATCCCCGCCGTGAGTCGGCCGGCTATCACCCCGTGCTGATGGTGCTCTTGATGGGGGTATCCGGGGCATTTCTGACCGGGGATCTGTTCAATCTCTACGTCTGGTTCGAGGTGATGCTGGTCGCCTCGTTCGTGTTGATGGCGCTCTACAGGAACCGGACGCAGGTGCGCGCGGCGTTCACGTACGTCACGCTCAACCTGCTCGCCTCCGCGATCCTGCTCACGGCGCTCGGCCTGCTCTACGGCAAGACGGGGACGCTGAACATGGCGGATCTGTCGCGCATGTGGTCGAGCGGAGAGCTGCCGCCCTTGCACCTGTCCATGGCGGCGCTCTTCTTCACGGCGTTCGGCATCAAGGCCGCGCTCTTCCCGTGGTTCTCCTGGCTGCCGGCCTCGTATCACACGCCCCCCGCCGCCATCAGCGCCATCTTCGCCGGCCTCCTGACGAAGGTCGGTGTCTATTCGATGGTTCGCGTCTTCACGCTGCTCTTTCGGGACATCCATCCGGCGGGGCACACGTTCATCCTCGCGCTGTCCCTCACCACCATGGTGGTCGGGGTCACGTGCGCGCTGACGCAGCGAGATTTCCGGCGCGTGCTGTCGTTCAACCTGGTGGGGCACATCGGCTTTACGACGATGGGCCTCGGGCTCGCCACGCCGCTCGGCCTCTCCGGCTCGCTGCTCTACATCCTGCATCACATCCTCGCGATCACGAACCTGTACCTGATCGCGGGGCTCTTTCTGCGCATGCGCCGCACGAGCGACTTCGATCGTCTAGGCTCGCTCTTTCGCACGCATCCGTTCACCTCCTTGCTCGCGCTCGTCCCCCTGTTCGCGCTCGCCGGCGTGCCTCCGCTCTCTGGAGCCATCGCGAAGATCGCGCTCGTTCGGGCCGCGTTCGACTCGGGCGCGTATTGGGCGGGCGCCATCGCGCTGCTCGTCGGGCTCTTGAGCCTGCTCTCGATCGCTCGCTCGTGGGACGAGGGGTTCTGGAAGCCGGCACCTCCGGACGCCGACAAGGCGAGCCCGATCTGGCAGCAACTGCTCCCCATCGGTGCGCTCACGGCCCTCACGCTGACCTTCACGGTGGCCGCCGGACCGCTCTTCGAGCTCACCTCGGCCATCGCGGCGGACCTGCTCGAGCCCGACGCCTACGTCCGCGCCGTGCTGCAAGGAGGGTGATCGATGCTTCTCGCGAATATCCTGCTCGCGGTGGCCTGGGCGGCGCTCCAGGGTGAGTTCTCGCTCTCCAACCTCGTCATCGGGTTCTTGCTCGGCTACGTCATCCTCGCCGGTCTCGCGCGCGGCGGCGTGCTGCCCGGGACCTATCGCAAGAACGTGGCTGCGGTCCTCGCCCTGGCCTGGTTCCTCTTCCGGGCGTTCATCATCGCGAACATCAAGATGGCCGTCGATGTCCTCCGCTCGCAGCGGTACCTCAAACCCGGCATCGTCCGCGTGCCGCTCGACGCGCAGGACGACTACGAAATTCTCCTGCTCAGCACGATCATCAATCTCACTCCCGGAACCGTCGTCATCGACGTCTCCAACGACAAGAAGGCGCTCTTCTTGCACGTGATGCACGTCACGGACCCCGACGCCGTGCGCGCGGAGATCAAGAACGAGTTCGAACGTCGCGTGCTCGAGCTCACGCGTTGAAAGGAGCCGCCACCATGCTCTCGATCGTGATGCAAATCGTCCAGGTGCTGCTCGGCACGGCGCTGATCCTGGCGTTCGTGCGCCTTTCGCGCGGGCCGAAGTTGCAAGATCGGATCGTGGCGATGGACCTCATCGCCGTGTTGACGGTGGGCATCATCGTCGCGGCGACGGCCGGCACCGGCCAGCGCGGGCTCCTGGACGCGGCGATTCTGATCACCCTCGTCGGGTTCATGGGGACGGTGGCCTACGCCTGGTACGTGCAGAGGGAGGGAAGAGAGTGATCGTTCTCCAGTGGATCACCGCGCTGCTCTTGTTGCTCGGGGCCGTGCTCTGCCTGCTCGCGGCCGTGGGCTTGCTGCGCTTTCCGGACACCTTCCTGCGCATGCAGGCTTCTGCCAAAGCCTCCACGCTGGGGCTCGCGTGCTTGCTGGCGGGCACCGCGCTTCAGTTCCCGGAGGTCTCGATGATCATTCGTCTGGGCAGCATCGCGGCGTTCATCATGCTCACCGCGCCGCTCTCCGCTCACGTCGTCGGGCGCGTCTCGCTCCACCGCGGGACGCCGCTCTGGGAGGGAACGGTCCTCAACGAGTACGACCCGAACCAGTGTGCGCCCGAGGAGGAGCCGACGAGCTCTTCGGTCGTGACGGCGCGCCCGACCGCGCTCGCTTCCGACTCCGCGAGTGAAGGCTCGGAGCCCTCGCAAGCCTCGTAGCTGGTTAGAGCGACAAGCGGCTAGTGCACCGCATATGAAATGCGGTCAATTTCGCGAGGCCTGGCTCAGCATCAATCGTGCTGCAATCGGCTTCCGGGATGGTTGCTCGCATCTGACTTGCGGTGCACTAGGAAGCGCCGAAATGCGGAAAACAGTGTCGCGCAGAGTGCCCGCGTGAGGAGGGGCTCCGCCGAATTCACGTCGGTGGGGAGGGCGGCGCGTGCCGCCCCTCCCGAAAGCGGCGAGAACGCCGAGCGGTCACACGGATCGGCGTTCTCGAGCGAGGGCGCTCGCTCGGGTGCGCGAAGGGCCCGTGCGTGTACGCTTCGGCCATGCGCGCGACCGTTCTGCTCTTCGACATCGACGGGACTCTGATCACTACGGGGGGGGCCGGGCGGCGCGCGATGGAACGGGCGTTCGCCGAGCTCCACGGGCGGTCGGACGCGGTGTCGTTTCGGCTCGATGGGATGACGGATCGCGGCATCGTGCGCGCGGCGCTCGCCAACATCGGGGTCGAGAGCGACGAGCGCGCCATCGACGCGCTGCTCGAGCACTACCTCGCTTGCCTGCGCGAGGAAGTGCGGCTCGTGCCCGACGCGCGCTACCGCGTGCACGCGGGGATGCGCGAGGCGATCGGAGCCGCGCGCGCAGAAGGG
Source organism: uncultured Sorangium sp. (assembly GCA_964475255.1). Classification (GTDB taxonomy): domain Bacteria; phylum Myxococcota_A; class Polyangia; order Polyangiales; family Polyangiaceae; genus PMG-095. Next base: position 12,645 of record CAYYWA010000024.1, on the reverse strand, counting down.
GGGGCGATCGGGCTCGGCACGGGCAACATCCGTGCGGGGGCTCGGATCAAGCGCGAGCGCGGCGAGCTCGACGCCACGTTCGGGTTCGGGGGGTTCGGCTGTGATGCCGAGCCGCGAGCAGAGCTGATTCGGATCGGCGCGGAGCGCGGCGCGGCGGTGCTCGGCATGCCGCTCGCGAGCTGCCGTGTCGTGGTGATCGGCGACACACCGAAAGACGTTGCCGCGGCGCGGGAGATTGGCGCCGAGTGCATCGGTGTCGGAACGGGTCGCTACTCGCCGAAAGCGCTGCTCGAGAGTGGTGCGTCGTGGGCCTTCGCTGATCTGTCGGCGCCCGGTGCGCTCGACGCGCTGCTCGAGCGGAATGCTGGGCGGGCGCGCGTTGGCGCACCGGAATGATCGCGTGGGGAAGGGGCCGCTGTTGGAGAGAAGCCCGCATCATCCCACAGGGTAGTTTTCTCGTGGGAGACGAGTTTTGCGGCGTCATCGTCGGTCGATCTCAATTTCGAACACTTCATCACCGCTGCACGGCGTTCTCACGATGCTAGTTTGTCGCGGACGACCTACATGGACGCCACGCACTCTCGTTCTGGTTGGTTCCTTCGTTCGCGCTCTCTCTTTCTCGGGGTTTCGCTGCTCGGTAGCGCCGCGATCGTCGGTTGTGCCGCCGAGCTCGACGATCCGGAGCGGTTCGTTCCGCCGGCTGGCAATGGTGGCTCCGGCGGGTTGATCGGCTCGAGCAACGGCGGCGGGGCAGGCTCGAGCGGCTCTCCGGGCCAAGGTGGAGCGCCGAGCGTTGGTGGCACCGCGGGCATGGGTTCTGGCGGCATGGCGCCGACCGGCTCGGGCGGCGCCCCCCAACAGAACGTCATGATGCCGGACTGCGCCAAGACGATCTTGGCGACTCAGTGCGCCAACTCCTGTCATGCGGTTTCGACTCCCATTTTCGGGAGCCTCAATCTCGCGGGAAGCGAGGATCAGGTCGTACAACGCCTCTTGGACGTTCCGGCGACGAACGACAGCGTGCTGAACAAGGAAAGTTGCGTGCCGGGAGCGCTCTTGATCAACTCGGCGAACCCTGCCGAGAGCGTCTTTCTCAAGCGCGTCAAGGGGACTCAGGATTGTGGGACGCAGATGCCCACGGGCGGCCTCAAGGCGACCGAGATTCAGTGCCTCGAGTCCTGGATCATGAGCTTCTGAGCCTCGATTCAGGGCCTTCTCGCCGGGATGGCCGAGGGATGAGTGTTTTCGTCGGGTTCCGCGTGTGACGCGGCCCGGCGTGGACACCTGACAATCCGTTCAGTAAATCGAGGGGCGGCGCCATGTTCGCCGAGCTCCTCGCCTGCTCGTGTTTCTCGTTCCTCCGCGGGGCATCCCACCCGGAGGAGATCGTGGGGCGCGCCAAGGAGCTCGGGCTCTCCGCGGTGGCGCTCTGCGATCGGGATGGCCTCTACGGGTCGGCGCGGGCGTTCCTCGCGGCGCGCGAGATCGAGCAGCGGGTGATCGTCGGGGCCGAGCTCACCGTGGGGCTCGGTCCGCGGCCCGTGCGCGCCCGGTCCGCTTCGCGGAAGGCTCCGCGGGACGTCGATGAGCGCCCGACTCTCGCCTTGCTCGTCGAGAACCGAACGGGATACGGCAATCTCTGCCGGCTGCTCACCCGCGCCCACGCGGATTTGCCGAAGGGGGAGAGCTTGCTCGACCTCGCGTGGCTCCCCGAGCACGCCGCGGGGCTCACGGCGATCGTGCCCGCGCCGCGGTGTCCCGGGGATCCGACGACGCCACCGCCCGAGCTCCTCGCGAGCGTGCGCGACGCGTTCGGGGATCGCGCGGCGCTCGCGATGCACCGGCACCGCGATGGCTTCGACGGCGCGCGGCTCGAGGCCGTGCTGGGCTGGTCGCAGCGCTACGCGCTTCCGATCGTCGCGAGCGCGCGCCCGCTCTGCCATCACCCCGAGCGCAAGCCGCTCGCGGACGTCCTCCACTGCATCCGGACCGGGACGACGCTGGACCGCGCCGGGACGGCGCTCCACGCGAACGCGGAGGCGCACCTGCTCTCGGAGCCAGCGATGGAACGGCGCTTCGCCGACCATCCGGAGTGGGTGCATCGAAGCGGCGAGCTCGCGGGAGCGCTCGAGTTTTCGCTGAGCGAGCTCGACTATCGATTCCCGTGCGAGCTCGACCCGGGAGAAACCGCGGACGGGCGCCTTCGCCGGCTGACCCTCGCCGGGCTCGAGGAGCGCTACCCGGGAGGTGTTCCGGAGGGCGTCCGCGCGCAGGTCGAAAAGGAGCTCGCGCTGATCCGCGAGCTCGAGGTCGCCGCGTATTTTCTGAGCACCTGGGAGATCGTCCAGATGGCCCGTCGCCGGCGCATCTTGTGTCAGGGGCGGGGCAGCGCGGCGAACAGCGCCGTTTGCTACGCGCTCGGGATCACCGCGGTGGATCCGGCGCGCTCGAGCCTCCTGTTCGAGCGCTTCCTGAGCAGCGAGCGCCGCGAGCCGCCGGACATCGACATCGACTTCGAGCACGAGCGCCGCGAAGAGGTGATTCAGGAGATCTACGAGACGTACGGCCGCGATCGCGCGGCCATGGTCTCCGAGGTGATCTGTTATCGGGGGCGCAGCGCGCTCCGTGAAGTGGGAAAAGCGTTCGGGCTGTCGCCCGAGCAGATCGAGCGCCTGAGCGGCTGTATCGGGGCGTGGGACGGGGTCGAGCGCTCGAGCGAGCGCCTCGCGGAGGCGGGGTTCGATCCCGAGGATCGGCGCCTCGGTCAGGTCATCGAGCTCGCGCGAGCGCTTCAGGGGTTCCCGCGGCACCTCTCGATCCACGTGGGGGGGTTCGTGCTCTCGGCGAACGATCTCTCGGAGGTCGCTCCGGTGGAGCCCGCGCGCATGCCCGGGCGCACCGTGGTGCCTTGGGACAAGGACGACCTCGACGCGCTCGGGTTCTTCAAGGTCGACGTGCTCGGGTTGGGCATGCTCACGGCGATTCGCAAATGCCTCGCCTCGATCCACGCCGACGGCGGGCTCCGGCTCGGTCCGGGCGACGAGTCGTTCGATCCGTTGAACGTCGTGACCCGGATTCCGCCGGAGGACCCGCGCGTGTACGAGGCGGTGAGCCGCGCTGACACCGTGGGGGTCTTCCAAATCGAGAGCCGCGCGCAGATGGCGATGCTGCCGCGGCTTCGGCCGCAGCGCTTCTACGACCTCGTGATCGAAGTGGCCATCGTGCGGCCGGGCCCGATTCAGGGCGGCATGGTCCATCCGTACCTCCGGCGTCGTAACGGCGAAGAGCCGATCGAAGCGCCGCATCCGGATCTCGCGCCGATCCTCGAGAGGACGCTGGGCGTGCCGCTCTTTCAAGAGCAGGTGATGCAAATCGCGATCGCGGGCGCTGGATACTCCGGCGGCGAAGCCGATCAGCTCCGGCGCGACATGGCGGCTTGGCGGCGCAACGGCAAGCTCGCGCGCCACCGCGAGCGGCTGCTCGAGGGATTCGCGAGGAAAGGGATTTCGCGCGAGTTCGGCGAAGCGCTGTTCCAACAGATCCAAGGCTTCGGCGATTACGGCTTCCCCGAGTCGCACGCCGCGTCGTTCGCGCTCTTGGTGTACGCCTCGGCCTGGCAAAAGACGCACTATCCGGCGCACTTCGCGTGTGCGCTCCTGAACTCACAGCCGATGGGCTTCTACGCGCCAGCCACGATCGTGAGCGATGCGCGCCGCCATGGCGTCGAGGTGCGCGACGTGGACATCACGCGAAGCGCCTGGGACTCGACGCTCGAGCCCGCGAGCGAACGCTCGTCCATCACGAGCACGGCGGAGGGCGCACACCGCGCCCTCCGCCTCGGGTTCCGGCTCGTGAAGGGTTTCAGAGAGAAGAGCGCCCGGCGCATCGAGGCGGCGCGGGCCGAAGCGCCCTTCAGCGACATCGACGACGTGGCGCGCCGGGCGTCGCTCTCGCGCGGTGAGCTCGAGGCGCTCGCCGAGGCGGGCGCGTTCGAAGCGCTCGTTCCGGGGAGGCGGCAAGCGCTCTGGGCGAGCCGCGCGCCGCGCCCCTTCGGGCTGTTCGAGCAAAAGGCGTGGCAAGAGCCGCGCCCGAGCCTCCCCGAGCTTCGGCCGGCGGAGCGACTCACGCTCGATTATCGGAGCAAGCGCCTCAGCATCGAGAGCCACCCGATGCATCACTTTCGTGCAGAGCTCGCGCGACGCGGGGTGCTCACCGCGGCCGAGCTCGGGCGCGCGCCGAAAGGGGCGGCGGTGCGCGTCGCGGGAGTCGTGTTGTGCCGGCAGCAGCCGTCCACGGCGAGCGGCGTCGTCTTCATGACGCTCGAGGACGAGACGGGATTCATCAATCTCGTGCTCTGGCGCCGCATCTTCGAGACGTATCGCCTGCCCGCCGTGCACGCCTCGATTCTGCTCGCGGTGGGCGACGTCGAGCGGCAAGACCGCCCGGCGCCGGGCGAGGTGATCCACGTCGTCGTGCGGAACCTCGAACGGCTCGACGTTCCAGGGCGCGATATCACCAAAGTGTCTCGCGATTTTCATTGAGGCCCGTTGTGCGGCTCGGTGCGTAGAGGTGCGCGCGGACTCGCGACCCGCGATCTCCGATTGCCGCCGCAAAGCGAGCCCTGCTCAACTCCGGGCGATGGCTCCCGCGAGCACCGGTCGCCCCGCTTCCCGCACCCGTTTCCGCCGACTCTTCGCGGTCGGTATCGCCATGGCCTGCGCCGCATCGGGCCGAGCCCCGCTCTCGCCGTCGGGGGCGCTCGAGCCTGGCGCCGGGGACACCGCGGCGCGCGCGGAGGGGCCGTTTCGTGTCGTGTTCGCGGGCCCCGAGGGGGCAGCGACGAGCCAGGCGGAGATCACGGTGGTGTTCGACAGAGCGCTCCGCGCGCTCGACGGCGCGAGCACCGAGACGCCGCCGATCGCCGTGACCCCGCGCGTGCCAGGGCGCTTTCGCTGGGTGGGCTCCCGCGCGCTCGTGTTCGTTCCGGAGCGCGGGCAGCTTCCGGCGGCGACGGCGTTCACGGTGGAGGTGCCGGCGAACGTTCGGGCGGAGGACGGCTCGACGCTCGGCAAGCCGTATCGGTTCGAGTTCACGACGGAGCGGCCGCGCGTCGTCCGCTCCACGCCCAGTGATGGCGAGACGTCCGTCTTGCCCACGGCAACGCTGACCCTGGAGCTCAACCAGGCCGTCGAGCCCAAGGCCGTGGAGCGGGCCGGAGCGCTGACGGCGGCGGGAAAGCCGATCGGCTTCACCGCGCGGCGCGCGAGCGCAGACGCCACGAAGAAGCTCGTGATCGAGCCGCGCGCACGCCTCCCGCTCGACTCCGAGATCCGGTTTACGCTGAGCGAGGCGTTCACGGGGGAAGAAGGGCCGCTGCCCTCCGGGAAGCCGCAAGCGATCGCCTTTCGGACCTACGGTCCGCTTCGGGTGAGCGGCATCGAGTGCAACCGCGAATCCCTCCACGGGTTCTGCGAGCCGGCCTCGGGAGTCGGCGTGTCGCTCAACAACCCGGTGCACTTCGGCGACCTGAAGCGCGCGCTCTCGCTCGTTCCGGCCGTGCCGCTTCGCTACCCCGACTGGCAAGAAGACGACTCGGTGACGAGCTACATCCAGATCCCCGCGCCGCTCGCCGCAGGCCAGCGCTACGAGCTCGTCGTCCGCGGGAGCCTGCGCGACATCTACGGGCAGACGCTCGGGCGCGACCACCGCGCCGCGATTCGCATGGACGATCACTTCCCGCGCGTCGCGATCGGGCTCACCGAAGGCACGCTGCTCGCGAGCGCTCGGGCTCCCATCCCGCTCGCCGCCGTGAACGCGCCGGGGGCGCGCGTGCGCGCGGCGCCGCTCCGGCGCGAGGACGTGGTCCGCCTCGCGACGGGCAGCGCCGAGCTCGCCGCGCTCGTGGCGCATCATCCGGCTGGGCGCGATTTCGGGTTGCCCTCCGCCGCGCGGAACGCGCTCGCGCGGGACACCATCGATCCGACGGCGCTGCTCGGTCCCGGAGGGCTCGGGGTGCTCGGGCTCACCGCGCAGTACGAGGCGGATCGTCGCGACTACGGCGTCCCCGAACGCACCAAGCTCGCCAAGATCAGCGACGTCGGCATCACGGCCAAGCTCTCGCGACACGGCTCGCTCGTGTGGCTCACGCGGCTCTCGTCGAGCGCGCCGCTCGCGCGCGCCGAGGTCGAGCTCTTTCGTCCCGACGGCGTTCGCCGTCGCTACGTCACCGACTCCGAGGGCCTCGTCGAAATCCCCGCCTCCGACTACGCTCCCAATCTCGATTGGGGCTCGGACGACCGCAAAGCCGTGCTCGTCGCCGCGTCGGGAGACGATTGGAACTACGAGCGCGTCGCGGACGTGATGGGGCCGTGGGCCGCCGGAGTGCCCGTGGATCTCGCGGGAACGCTCGGCGATCAGGGACTGCTCTTCACGGATCGCGGCGTGTACCGGCCCGGCGACACCGTGCGCGTGAAGGGCATCGTGCGTCGCGAGACGAAGACCGGGAGCATCGTTCCGAAGGGCGTTCCCGTCACCCTGAGCGTGCGGAGCCCCTCGGGGGAAACGCTGCGCACCCAGCGGCTCGAGGTCTCCGAGTGGGGCACCTTCCATGCGACGGTGACGCTCCCGCCCGCCTCGGGGCTCGGGAGCCACCTGCTCAGCGCGACGTTGGGCAAAAACGCGATCACGACGCGCATCGCCGTGGAGGAATACCGGCCCGTCGACTTCGCCGTCGAAGCCAAGGCGCCGCGCGCGGCCGTGCGCGGCGATCGCGCGCCGTTCGAGCTCAGCGCGAGCTACTTGTACGGCGCCCCGCTCGCCGAGGCAGACGTCCGGTATACGGTGACGCGCTCGCTCACCGCGTACTCGCCCGAGGGGACGGAGGGGCTCGTGTCGAATGCCGACGCGTACACTACGGATCTCGAGCAAACGGCGCTCGGCGGCGGTCCGCTTGCCGACGCGAAGGCGCGCCTCGATACTCAGGGCACCTTTCGTCTCGAGCAGGCGCTCGCGCTACCGGGGCAGCGCTCGCCGGAGCTCGTGACGTTCGAGGCGGAGGTCACCGACGTCGCACGCTCCACGAGCGCGGCGCGCACCTCGGTGCTCGTCCATCCCGCGGCGTTCTACGTCGCGCTCCAGCCGCTCGACGGCTTCGTCCAAAACCCGCCGGTAGAGCTCCGCCCGAACGTGCTCGCCGTGAGCCCCGAGGGCCAGCGACTGGCCGACCGCGCGGTCACGCTCGAGCTCGTGCGCCGACGGTGGACGACCTCGAGCGTCGACACGAGCGGCGTTCGCGCCGAGCCGCGGACGCGGGTCGTCGACAGCGTCGTCGCGCGCTGCCAGGTGCGAACGAAGGCGGCCTTCGCGAGCTGCCCGCTCCGAGCCGCCGAAGCGGGCTATCACCTCGTCGTGGCGCGAGCGACGGACGCGCGCGGCAACACGGCGTTCGCCGCCATTCCCGTCTACGTCTTGGGATCGACCGATGGCGTGTTCCCGAGCGAGGCGAGCGCCACCGTCGAGCTCGTCCCCGACAAGAAGGTGTATCGCGTCGGCGAGACCGCGCGCATCCTCGTGAAGTCGCCCTTTCCGGAAGCGGAGGCGTTGTTCACCGTCGAGCGCGCCGGGGTGCTCTACAAGGAGCGGCGCACTCTCCGCGGCGGCATGCCGACGTTCGAGATCCCGGTCACGGAGCAGCATCGGCCGAACGCATTCGTCGCCGTGCACCTCCTGCAGAAACCTTCGGGGCAAGCCGGGCCGGCGCATCGATTCGGCTACGTCGAGCTGAAGATCGATCCAGAAGAAAAGCGGCTCGCCGTCGAGGTGAGCCCGTCCGCGCGCGAGCTGCGACCGGGCGGGGAGCTCACGGTGGACATCGCCGTGCGCGACGCGAAGGGGGAGCCGCAGCGCGCCGAGCTCACCGTGTATGCGGTGGAAGAGGGCGTGCTGCGGCTGACGGGCTACCAGGTTCCCGACCCGCTGCCCGCGTTCACCGCCACGCGTCCCGTTTCGGTGGGCTCGCTCGAGACGCGGTCCGCGCTCGCCCGCGTGCTCGACAAGGAGCTCTCGGGCATCCTTCTGGGCGCCAAGGGACGCGAGGGCGGGGGAGGCGGAGACGAGGGCGCGCGGCGCGACTTTCGCCAGACGGCGTATTTCGATCCGAGCGTGCTCACGGACGCGCGCGGGCGGGCGCGCGTCCGCTTTCGGTTGCCCGATTCCGTGACCCGCTACCGGGTGATGGCCGTCGCCGTGGGGACGGGAGAGCGCTTCGGCTTCGGAGAGAGCGCCGTCACGGCCTCGAAGCCCCTCATGCTCCGACCCGCGCTGCCGCGCTTCTTTCGCACGGGGGATCGCGTGAGCGCCGGGGTCGTCGTGAGCACCAAGGACGGAAAGCCCGGCGAAGCGGTGGTGCGCGTGAGCGCCGAGGGCCTGGAGCTCGAGGGAGAGCCTTTGCGCCGCGTTCGCGTCGGGGCGAACGACGCGCGCGAGGTCCGGTTCGAGTTTCGCGCGCCCCGGAGCGGAGACGCCGTGCTCCGCTTCGACGCCGAGCGCGGCGCGGAGCGGGACGCGGTGACGGTCGAGCGGCGCGTCGTGTCCGCCGCGACGCTCGAGGCGACGGCGCTCACGGGGTCCACGAACGACGCGATCGTCGAGCGCCTCGGCGATCTCTCCGGCTTGCGCCCGGACGTCGGGGGCCTCGAGGTGGCGCTCGCTTCGAGCGCGCTCGCGGGCGTCGAGAGCGCCGCGGCGGAGCTCGCGGCGTATCCCTACGACTGCACCGAACAGGTCGCGAGCCGTCTCGTCCCGTGGCTCGTCGAGAAGGACTTGGGACTCTCGCGGCCGCCCGGCGCGCCGACGCAGGGCGCGGGCGCGCTCTTGCGCGCGCTCGTCGCGCGGCAACGGAGCGACGGCGGCTTTGGGTTTCTCGCGGATGCCGACGAGAGCCATCCATGGGTGTCCGCGTACGCGCTCTGGGTGCTGCACGCCGCGCGCGAGGCCGGCCTCGAGGTGCCGAAGGGAGCGCTGGAGTCCGGCCGGGAATACTTGCGACGTCTGCTCGCTCGCGCGCCCTCCACGCCGGTGGATCGCGCCGTCGCGGCGTTCGCGCTCGACGTGCTCGCGCTCGCGGGAGAGCCGGATGCCGGCTACATGAGCCGGCTCTTGGAGGAGCAACGGGCTCTCCCGCTCTTCGCGCGGGCGCTCTTGCTCTCCGCGCTCGCGAACGGCAAGGGCGATCCACAGACGATCGCCGAGCTCGTCACCGAGCTCGAGGCGTCCCTTCGAGTCGGGAGCACGACTGCGACGGTCGTCCACGACGTGGGCGACGCGTACGCCGTCTTGATGGACTCGGAAGCGCGCACGCAGGCGCTCGTCCTCCGCGCGCTGGCGATCGCGCGGCCCGAGCACGCGCTGTTGCCGGCGCTGGCCCGCGGGCTCCTCGCGGCTCGCCGCGGGGGCGAGTGGCGGAGCACTCAGGAGTCCGCCTTCGCGTTGATCGCGCTCGCGCGCTACCGTGCCGCGGCCGAGCGAGAAACGGCGGACTTCGAAGCGCGCGTCCTGCTCGGCGACGCCGAGCTCGCGACGGCTCGGCTCGCCGGCTCCAAGAAGAGCGCTCACTTCGTCCTCCCCATGGACCGGCTGCGCGTGCACGCGGACGGGCTCTTGCGCTTCGAGCGGGAGGGCCGCGGGACGCTGTTCTACGAGGCGCGCCTCCGCTACGCGCGTGCGGAGCTGCCTCGGGCGGCGCTCGATGCCGGGTACTTCATCGAGAAGCGGCGGCAAGCCGTCGCTCCGGAGGCGCTCTCGCGGCCCTTGCCGGCGCAGCTCGCCGCGAGCGAGCATGCGTTTCGGGCTGGCGATCTCGTGGTCACGGACGTCCTCGTCGTGAGCTCGGCGCCGCGGGACTACGTGGTCGTCGATGACCCGCTGCCGGCGGGGTTCGAGGCGGTCAACAGCGCCCTCGTCACCACTTCGTCGCGCTACGACCTGGATCGATTTCGCGAGGAGCCGTGTCCTGGATGCGAGCGGGACGCCATCGCGGAAGGCCGCGCCTTGAGAAGGACGGAGTTCCGTCGCGAGATCCGCGACGACCGCGTGGCCTTCGTCGTGGAGCACCTCCCACCCGGCGTTCACCGCTTCCGTCATCTCGCACGGGCGATGACGGCGGGCACCTTCGTGGTGCCCCCGTCGCGCGTCGAGGGCATGTACGAGCCCGAGGTGTTCGGGCGCACCGCGGCGGAGTCGATCGAGGTTCGATGAGCGGCGCGCTCCGCGTTCTCGCCCGGCTCACCGAGCGCCGGACGCTACGGCGCCTCGGCCTCGCTGCCCTCGCCGGAGTCGCGGTGTCCGTTTTTACCCTGGCTCTCGCGGTGGCCTTCGAGCCGCTGCCCGCGGCCCTCGTGGAGAAACCGAAGGCGACGAGCCTGCGCCTCCTCGACCGTCACGGCCGGCTCCTCCGCGAGATCGCCGGTCCGGACGGTCGCAGGAGCCAGACCGTGACGCTCGCGGAGGTGTCTCCCCACGTCGTCGCGGCCTTGCTCGCCGCCGAAGATCGCCGGTTCTTCGTGCACCCCGGCGTCGATCCCCTCGCGATCGCGCGCGCGGTGGTGCAAGCGCTCGCCGAGCAGCGCGTGGTCTCCGGCGCGAGCACGCTCACGCAGCAGCTCGCGCGAAGGCTCGTGCCGCGCGAACGCTCGCTCTCTGGCAAGCTCCGCGAGGCGGTGGTCGCGCTCCGGATCGAGGCGTCCCTCGACAAGGAGCAGATCCTGTCCGAGTATCTGAACCGCATCGAGTTCGGGCCTGGTCTGCTCGGCATCGAGGCGGCGAGCGCTCGGTACTTCGACAAGCCCGCGCTGCGGCTCGACCTCGCCGAGGCGGCCGCGCTGGTCGCCCTGGTGCGGAGCCCGAGCGCGTACGATCCACGCAAGGGAACGGAGCGCCTCCGGCGTCGGCGGGATCGGGTGCTTCGCCGTATGGAGCTCGCGGGCGCCGCGGACCCGGCGGTGATCGCTCGCGCGCTCCGGGCTCCGCTCCGAATACGAGCGCAGGCGCCGCCCCAGGGCGTGGAGCATGCCGCGTTCGCGATAGCGGCGGGCAGGCTCGCCCCCGGGCTCGCGGGCAGCGCCCCGAACCAAATCGAGACGACGCTCGACGGCGAGCTCCAGCGGGACGTCGAGGGCATCGCGCGCCTCCGCACCGCGGATCTCGAGCGCGTCGGGGCGAGCGCGCTGTCGATCCTGGTCATCGACAATGCGACCGCGGACGTCCTCGCGTACGTGGGCTCTCCGGACTACTTCGCCGCGTCGGCGCTCGGGGCGAACGACGGCGTCCACGCGTTGCGCCAGCCAGGCTCGACCCTGAAGCCGTTCGTGTACGCCGCCGCCATGGAACGGCTCCATTGGACGGCCGCGACGCTCCTGCCCGATCTCGGCCTCGTGCTCGCGACGCCCAACGGGCCCTATGCGCCCAAGAACTACGACGGCCGCGAGCACGGCCCCGTACGGCTCCGCGTCGCGCTCGCGAGCTCCTTGAACCTGCCCGCGTTGCGCGCCGCCACCCTCGTCGGTCCCGACGTCGTCCTCGCGATGCTCCGGCGCTTCGGGTTCGACTCGCTCTCGCGGGACGCGGCGCACTACGGCGCCGCGATCGCGCTCGGGGACGGCGAGGTGCGCTTGAGCGAGCTCGCCGCGGCGTACTCCGCCTTGGCTCGCGACGGCGAGTGGCGGGCGCTGCGCCTCTTGCGAAAAGTCGCCTTCGCCGACGGCGAGAGCCGCCGCTTCGAAGCAGCGCCGCCCCGTCGCGTCGTCTCGCGCGCCATCGCCCAGGAGCTCACGAGCATCCTCTCGGACGACCGGGCACGCCGCCCGAGCTTCGGCGCGGAGAGCGTGCTCGCGTTCGAGTATCCCGTCGCGGCCAAGACGGGGACGTCGAAGGGCTTTCGCGACAACTTCGCGCTCGGATACACGCGCGAGGTCACCGTCGCCGTGTGGGTGGGCAACTTCGACGGGCGCCCGATGCGAGGCTCCAGCGGGATCTCCGGCGCGGGACCCGTGTTCCACGACGTGCTCGAGCGCGCGATGCGCGGCCGAGCCCCGGCGCCCCTCGTCGAGCCCGACGGCTTCGTGGAGCGCGAGATCTGTCCGTTGAGCGGCGCGCTGCCGTCGAACGCGTGCCCGCACCGAGTCCGCGAGCGCTTCCGCGTTGGAGCGGCGCCGCACGTGGTTTGCGCGTTTCACGAGCGCGTCCCGATCGATCCCCGCACGGGGGAGCGGGCGTGCACCGAGACGCCGACGACGGAGCTTCGAGTCTTCGAGCGCTATCCGCGCGAGTACGAGGCCTGGGCGCGCGCCGCGGGCCGCCCGCTTGCGCCCGCCGTACCGGAGGCCTGCCGGCGGTCGGGCCCGCTCGCCGTCCGGGCGCGGTGAGGCCGCCGCGCCCGGCGGGAGAAACTCGAGCCGTGCGCGGCCGAGAAGGGGGCCATGCGGAGCCAGTGGATCAAGAGCGGGTGTTGTTGCGCGCTCGTCGTGCACGCGCTTTCGGCGTGCGGCGACGGCACGGATCTCTATGACGCGTTCGAAACGCCTCCTCTCGAGGGAGCGCGGGGCGGGGCGCGCGCGGTCCCGATCGGGAGCGAGGCCGCCGCCGCGGGTG
>CAYYWA010000023.1:30351-31844 GCA_964475255.1 uncultured Sorangium sp. | reverse complement strand
GCGGCTGCGTCGCGTGCACCGGTAGGAACGAGCGGGGCGAGCTGGGCCTCGGCGACACGGACCGGCGTTCCGTGTTCACGCCCGTAACGTTGTTCTGACGGGCCTCGGGATCGCTCCTGACAGCACGCTGTCAGGAGGCTGGCTCTAGCCTCTTCTCGAAAGGAGGCGCCCCATGACGACCCTGATCAACCCCGTCAACTACACCGAGCTCCACACGCCCGACCCCGAGCGCGCCCGCGCGTTCTACACGGAGCTCTTCGCTTGGAAAGCAGAAGAGACGGAGACCCCAATGGGGCCTTACACGTCCTTCGAGGGCGTGCTGGCGGGGCTCACCAAGAACCGCGGCGGCGTCCCGACGGGCTGGGTCCCGTACGTGGACGTCCAGGACGTCGCAAAGGCGACGCGACGTGCGCGCGAGCTCGGTGCAACCGTGCTCCGCGAGTGCGTCTCGATCCCGGAGGGCACGTTCAGCGTCATCCAAGACCCGACGGGCGGAGTGCTCGGCTTGTTCCAGAAGAACGGGTAAAACCGATGCCCGATGCGGCGAGCGGATCGGCTCTTCCAAATCGTCCAGCGGCTCCGCCATCGCGGCGGGCGCGCCATGACGGCGCGCGAGCTCTCCCTCGAGCTCGAGATCGGCGAGCGCACCATCTATCGCGACATCTCCGACCTCGTCGCATCGGGCGTCCCCATCCAGGCCGAGGCCGGCGTCGGCTATCGCCTCCCGCGCGGCGGCTTCGATTTGCCGCCGTTGATGTTCACGGAGGATGAAATCCAGGCACTCGTGCTCGGCGCGCGCGTGGTGAAGAGCTGGGGCGACCCCGCCCTCGCCCGCGCCGCCGAGGACGTGCTCACGAAGGTCGAAGCGGTCCTGCCCGCGCGACTGAAGAACGCCGCCAGCGACGCGCCGCTCTTCGCGCTGAACTTCCGTGAGGACCGGCTCGTCACGGAGCGCCTCGGAGCGATGCGCGCCGCCGTGCTCGAGCGTCGCAAGGTCGAGATCGAGTACTGCGATCAGAATGGACGCACGACGACCCGAACCATCGAGCCGCTCGCGCTCTTTTACTGGGCGCCGCATTGGACGGTCGGCGCGTTCTGCGAGCTCCGCGGTGAGTTCCGCAATTTCCGAATCGATCGCATCACGCGCACCCAGGTCACCGAGGAGCGCTTCACGCCCGCTCCCGGTCGCACCCTGAGCGACCTCTTCGCCTACAACCGCGACACGACCCGCGAAAAAAAGCACTCGACCGAGTGAGCCGCCGCCCTCGTTTCGCCCGGAATTTCCCTTCCCGTGAGCTTTCCCCGGAGTCGAGGCGTAAGGAGCGCGCCCCGAAGGGAACCATCGTTTTGGAGCTGGGGCCCCAAAACCTGGGGGCGAGGCTCCGCCGGATTCGGCGGAGCGGCGGCCGTGCCCCCGCTGGGAAAGGGAGAGCGCCGGTGCTGCGCAGCTGCACACTGGCGAAGCCGGTCGGGGGGGGGGCGGGGGGCGGGGG
>CAYYWA010000023.1:19024-30341 GCA_964475255.1 uncultured Sorangium sp. | reverse complement strand
AATCTCTTGCTTTCTGCTATTTACTGCCCCCGCGGCACTAGCATCCGGCTTCGTGCGCGTACGAGCACTTCAGTCGTTCCTCTGTCTCGCGCTCGTCGCGTGCGCGCCGCCGGCACGGACGCCCAAGGCCGCACCCGCGGAGAAGCCGATGCGTCAGGTGGTCCTCGCCTTGTGCGAGGACTACCCCGAGGAGAGTCGTTCGCTCGACGGCGCGCGCCGCGACTTCGAGCTCATGGCGAAGGCCGGGATCCGCACGCTGCGCATCTCGATCGGATGGGATGGGGTCGAACCCGAGGAGGATCGCTACGACTTCTCGTTCTGGGACGCGTTCATCGACATGGCCGTGAACGAGTTCGGCCTGACCTTGATCCCATACGTCGCCTACACGCCGGACTGGAACTCCGATGGCGGCCCGACGGACTTCTGGAAGACGCCCCCTCGGGACCTCGCGGAGTTCGGCGAGATCGTCGGGTTGCTCGCTGCCCGCTATCGCGACCATATCCGCTCTTGGGAAATCTGGAACGAGCCCGACAATCGCGACTATTGGCTCGGCAGCGCCGAGCAGTACGCGGAGCTGCTCCGCGTCGGAGCGCGAGCCGTGCGCGAGCATGCACCCGAGGCGCGCGTCGTCTCGGGCGGGCTCGCCGGCAACGTCGAGTTCTTGGCGGAGCTGTTCGAGCACGACGTGGCCGACTCCATCGACGTCGTCAACCTGCACAGCTACTTCGAGACCTGGAACCCCGAACCGCTCGAGACGCTCCCGAAGTACGTCGGAGAGGTCGAACGGCTCGTCCGAAAGCACGACCCCACGGCGGACCTCTGGATGGCGGAGGTCGGTTACAGCAACTACCGTCGCGGCACGGCGGTGTCGCCGCTCGTGTCGGCCCGCTTCGACTACGAGCACACGCTCCGGTTCCAGGCGGTGATGCTCGTGCGCACAGTGGCCCTGCTCTTCGACAGCCCAGCGATTTCCCTGGTCGCCTGGTACGAGGTCAAAGACCCGCCCGCGAGCGACGTCATGATCGGCGACGACAACAATCGTCACCTCGGGGTCCTGTTCCACGATCATCGGCCCAAGCCCGCGCTCTCGGCGCTCCGCACGATGAACCTGCTCTTCGGCCGCCGCTTCGAGCGTCTCGGAGACGCGATCACCGTCGAGCGGTCCGAGACGTCGGGCAGCGTCGTCCGCGCGTTCCTGACGAACGAGGGGCGCGCCGTCGTGATCGCGTGGCTCGAGAACCGAGAGCGCGCCGCGCCCCGCACCGAAGCGAACGCCGGCCTCGAAGTGGACACCCGCACCGAACGCGTCCGCGTGACCCTCCCCTTTCGAGCCGTCGGCGAGGCCGTGGCCTTCGACGCCGTCGGCGAGCGCGTCCCCCCGCCCTTTGTGGTCGATTCCGCGCGCGGCGTCACCCTCGCGCTGGATCTCTACGGAGGCGACGTGGCGATCGTCGAGATCCCCGTCGCGCGCCCCTGAGGTTGGATTTCGGGCTTCCTCGTCGGGGAAGGCGATCCCTCGCGTCGTTCTCGCCGGCGCGGCGAGCTCCTGGCGCGGCGCCTCGTTTTGAGCTCGACTATCCATCGTCGTGGACTCGGACGAGACGCTCATCGAACGCGCGCGCTCGGGCGACAACGATGCGCTCGCCGCGCTCGTCGCCCGCCACGCCCCGCGCGTGCTCCGCTTCGGCCTCAAGCTCTGCAAGGACGAAGAAACGGCGCGAGACGTTCTGCAGGAGACCCTGCTCACCGCCGCGCGCGGCATCCGCGGGTTCCGCCGCGAGAGCCGCTTTTCTACCTGGCTCTTCGCCATCGCCCGAAGCATCTGCATCAAGCAGCGCACCCGCGGCAGCGCGACGAAGGAGGCGGAGCCGCTCGACGAAAGCGCGCATTTCGAGGGAGGCGGCGGACTCGTCGACACGAAGCCGCCCCCCGACGAGACGATCGCCAGCCTCGAGCTCGGGCAAGCGCTCGAACGCGCCATTCGGGAGCTCGAGCCCGCTCAGCGCGAGGTGCTCGTCTTGCGGGACGTCGAAGGCTTGAGCGCGCGCGAGGTCGGGCAAGTGCTCTCCCTAAGCGAAGAAGCCGTAAAGAGCCGTCTGCACCGGGCCCGGCGAGCGCTGCGCCAGCGCCTCGCTCCGCTCTTCGAGGAGCCACCGCCGCGCCCCACCTGCCCCGACGTCTTCGAGCTGCTCTCGCGCCACCTCGAAGGCGAGATCACGCGAGAGACCTGCGCGACGATGGAAGCCCACGTCGCGGCGTGTCCTCATTGCGCGGCGCGGTGCACCTCCCTCCGTGCCGTGCTCGCCGCCTGCACTCGAGCCGCCGAGCCGGAGCTGGATCCCCAGCTTCGGGCCGAGCTCGTCGCGAGCATGCGGCGCGCGCTCTCCGCCCCCGCTCCCTGAACGCAGGAGTAGGGGAGGCTGCCACCCCGAACCCTTTTTCGACGGCCCGGCTCTCACGGAGAGGAGCCCATGCCCGCCGAACCCATCACAGCGAAACGACGCCGCCGCCACCCGGATGGCGCTCGGCTGCTCGGCGTCTTTCGTGCGTGCGGCGCGAACCCTTTTTGCACGGGGTGGCTCCAACGAAAGAGGGATCGCCATGAAACTCCGACAACTCTTCGACCCAGAGACCTCCACCTACACGTACCTGCTCCTCGACGAACGCACGGGGCGGGCCGCGCTCGTCGATCCCGTCCGCGAGCAGCTCGACCGCGATCTCGCGCTCGTCCGTGAGCTCGGCGTCACCCTCGCGTACATCCTCGAGACCCACGTTCACGCGGACCACGTGACCGCGGCCGGGCTGATCGCGGATCGCACCGGTGCCGAAACCGTGGCGTCGGCGAAGGGCGCCGCCTGCGCGATGCGCCACGTGCGCCAGGGAGACGTCCTCCCCCTGGGCGACCTCGAGATCCGAGTCCTCGAGACGCCCGGACACACCCAAGACAGCCTGAGCTTCTTCGTGCCCGGGCACGTCTTCACGGGCGACGCGCTGTTCGTGCGCGGCACGGGCCGCACCGATTTCCAGAACGGCGACGCCGGCGCGCTCTACGACTCGATCACCGAGCGCCTGTTCACGCTGCCCGACGAGACGATCGTGTGGCCCGGTCACGACTATCGCGGACACACCGCGAGCACGATCGGAGAAGAGAAGCGATACAACCCGCGCATCGCAGGGCGCTCGCGCGACGAGTTCATCGCCCTCATGGCCACGCTCGACCTCCCGCCTCCGAAGCGCATCGCCGTCGCCGTCCCGAGAAATCTCGAGTGCGGCCGCGATGCGCACGCCCCCTGAGGAAATCCGCGCTGGCCCGACATGGCGCTCGCGCTCGCCCTCACGGCGCTGATCGGACTCGCGCTCGGCGCCTTCGGCGGCGGGGGTTCGACCCTCGCCGTCCCGGTGCTCAAGTACGCGCTCGGGCTCGAGCCGAAAGCGGCCATCGCGACGTCGCTCATCGTCGTCTCGGTGACGAGCGCGGTGGCCGCCGTGCCGCTCGCGCGAAGCGGGCTCTTGCGCGTACGCA
Source organism: uncultured Sorangium sp. (assembly GCA_964475255.1). Lineage (GTDB taxonomy): Bacteria > Myxococcota_A > Polyangia > Polyangiales > Polyangiaceae > PMG-095. The sequence continues at coordinate 26,818 of CAYYWA010000023.1, read as the reverse complement.
CCGGGCTCGTCTTCGGAGCGTCCGGAATGATCGGCGCCTTCGCGGGCGGCGCCTTCGCGCGCTTCGTCCCGGGGACGCTGTTGTTGCTCGTCCTCGCACTCTCGATGGGGATCACGGCAGCGGTGATGCTGCGCGGCCGGCCCGAAGCGCTCGAACCCGCGACGGCCACGCCCGAGCGCCGATCGCGAAGCGCGCTTCGCATCGTTGCCCACGGGCTCGGTGTCGGCGCGTTCACGGGGCTCGTGGGGGCGGGTGGAGGATTTTTGATCGTGCCGGCGCTGGTCGTGCTCGGGGGTCTCCCGATGCGTGAGGCGGTGGGCACCTCGCTCTTCGTCATTGCCATGAAATCGTTCGCAGGGTTCTTGGGGTACGCCGGGCACGTGAGCATCGACCCGGTGCTCACGGCGCAAATCGCCGCCGTCGCGGTGCTCGGGAGTCTGCTCGGAAGCGTCGTCGTCAAGCGCGCTCCGCCGGCGGCGCTCCGCACGGCCTTCGCCTGGTTCGTGCTGGCGGCGGCGGTATTCGTGGTGTCGCGCGAGCTCCCCGACGTGGTGCGCAACTCGAACGCCTACCGCGCGGTGCTCGTCGAGCGCTGGCCGTTCTGGGCCGGAGGAATCGGGATTTTTGCCGTGGTCCTCGGCCTCTTGTTCGTCGAAAACGTCGCGCTCGGCATCAGCACGGGATACCGCGAGCTCTGTCGGCTCCCGCGGCGGCGCTCGCTCTCCAAGTCGTGGCGTCCGGGGTTTCTGCTCGGTGTCGTCCTGGGCGGCACCCTCTCGACCGTGCTCTCGGGAAGCATGCCCGAGCTCGCGATGGGCGCCCTCGATTCCATCGCGGGCGGCAGCGCGATCCGTCGGAGCTTGCTGCTCCTCTTGGGCGGCGTGCTCATCGGTTTCGGCGCCCGCCTCGCGGGCGGGTGCACGTCGGGGCACGGTATCGTGGGCACGGCGCTGGGGGCTCGCTCGAGCCTGATCGCGACGACCGGTTTCCTGCTCGCCGGGTTCGCGACCACGTTCGCTCTCACTTCGTTGGCAGGAGGCCTTTCGCCATGAGCTCGCGCATCGTTCTCTTCGGCATCGCGTTCGGCTTCGTGCTGAGCCGAGCCGGCGCCACGAGCTACGCCACGATCGCCGACATGTTCACGTTCCGCGATCTGCACTTGATGGGCGTCATCGGCGTCGCCGTCGGGCTCTCGGCGATCGGGTTCGCGTTCATTCGGAGGAGGGGCGCGCAATCGGTGTCGGGCGCCCCGATCACGCTCGCGCGAAAGCCCATGGGAGCGGGCGTGATCCCCGGCTCGTTGCTGTTCGGCGTGGGGTGGGCGCTCGCCGGCGCCTGCCCCGGAACCGTGCTCGCGCAGCTCGGCGAGGGCCGTGTCCCCGCCCTGGCAACGCTTTTCGGGATTCTCGTCGGCACGGCGCTCGCCGGTCGACTCGAGCGACGAACGAGGGCGGGAAGGGGCGCCGAGGCCCCGAAAGAGCGCGCGCAGTCTCCACTCGTGGATCCGCTCGGCACGCCCACGAACGCGCCTTGACGAACCGAGCGCGTTGGCTCACCCTTTTGGCTCATGACTCATCGGCACCCGCACACGAGCGTTCGCATGGTCGTCATCACGACGACGGTGCAGCGGCTCGGTGTGTGTGGATGAGTCTCAACGCGCTCCGAGTCGCCGCAGGCGACTCGGAAGTGCGCTTCGGCACAGCGGGACACCGGCGGCGACCTCGAGCGAGAGAGGTCCCCGATGTCCACGTCCCTGCCCAACGACGATTTTCCCTCGCCACCAAGAAGCGTGCGCACGACCGCCGTGCGCCTCGATCCCGTCGAGTTCCTGACCCGCGCCGCCCCCTATCTCCTCGAGTCCGAGATCGAGAACCAGCTGCTCTTGAGCCTCGCGTATGCAATCGCGGAGCTCCCCCCGGATCCGACGCCCCCCGAGCAGCTCGTGCTCATGCACGCGGGGCAGCCGATCGGTGCAGGGCTCCGTACCCCCCCGCACCCGCTCCAGGTCTCACGGCTGAATGCGGACGCCGCGGAGGCCCTCGCGCAAGCGCTCCAGAGCGCCGAGCCGCGCGTTTCCCTGGCGATGGGTCCAGAGGCCGCGAGCGAGCTCGTGGCCCGTGCGCTCGCGCTGCGTGAAGGGACCGCCGTCGACCTGACCGGACGTCAGCTCCTGCTCGCCCTCACCGAGGTCGCGGACGTGCCGGAGCCTCCGGGCAGGGTCCGGCACGCCGAGGAAGGCGATTTCGAGCTGTGCGCGCAGTGGTTTCGGGCTTTCGAGGACGAGGCGCGTCCGCCGCACGCCGGCGATCCGGCGCAGGCGGCCCGGAGGGGCATCCAATCGCGGACGCTGTACCTCTGGGATCACGACGGTCCGGCCGCGCTGGCTCGACTCGGAGCACCGACGCCGAACGGGAACCGCATTGGTCCCGTCTACACCGCGCCCGATCGGCGCGGATGCGGGTACGCGACCGCTCTCGTCGCAGAGCTCAGTCGGCGCGCGCTCGGCTCGGGCAAGCAGTTCGTGTGTCTGTTCGTCGATGAGAAGAACCCCGTCGCCCAACGCGTCTACGCGCGCATCGGGTATCGACCGGTCACGGGGTTCGGCCTCTGGGCGATCGGTTCTCCGTCCTGATCGCGGCGTCTCGAGCCGGTCCCTTCCGCCGCACGGAAGGGACTGGCTCGAGCGCTTGCTGCCCGCGTTCGCGGCGGAGGATCGGCACTCGGTGTGTTCTCGCGGCAGAGCGCTCCGAGCTCACGGTCACGACCAGGTGACCTCGGGATCGCGAGGGCCCCGCGTCTCGTGCGAATCTCCGGAGCTGCCCGTCGTCCCTGGCGGGAAGCGGCGCCTCCGGAGCATCCGCGTGCCGTGCGCGAGCCCGCTCAAGAGCGAGGCGACCGCGAACGCGATGAGCGCCTGCGGTTCGGAGCGCGCCAGCGCGTACGCCACGATGAGCGCCGAAAGCGTCGCTCCCACGGCACCGAACAGCGAAACGGCGCCCCGTCGCCCGCGCGCGACGAACGCGAATCCGTTGATGAACGCGAACAGCATCAAGAACGAGAGGCTCGCCGTCTGGACGAGCGGCTCGAGCGTGGCCGAGGCCGCGAGCACCGCGGCGAGCACCCCGAGGGCCACGATCGCCACGTAGGGACAGTCCCTCGCGTTGGGACGGCCGAGCACGCGAGGCAAAAGCCCCGTCTCCGACGCGGAGCGCGCGAACCGAGCCACCGAGAACAAGCTGGCATTGATCGCGGACACGGCCGACGCACAGGCAGCGATGGTGACCACGACGAGCCCGGCCGAGCCGCCCGCGGCCGCGCCCGCGACGGCGAGCGCGTTCTCCTTCTGCTCGACGAGCGTGGAGGCGCCCACGAGGGAAGCGGCTCCGACGGTGACCAGGGAGTACGCGAGCGCGACCGCGACGATCGCGAGAGGCAGCGCGCGCCGGAGCACGCGCCGCGGACAGCGGAGCTCGCGCACGTCGTAGACGAGCATCTCGAAACCCTCGAACGCGATGAAGGTGCCGGCCGTGCCGATGAGCACGCCCGCGAGGCTCGGCCCCGGCACGTTCGCGACCACGTTCTCCGGATTCCACCGCAAAAAGCCGATGGCAGCGAGCGAGCCGAGCACGACGAGCTCGATCACCACGGCGCCGATTTGAACCCCGGCCGGTTCCCGAATCCCGAACAGGTTCACGGTGGCGATGAGCCCGATCGCGGAGGTGACGAGCGCCGCGGTCATCCGCGGATCGAAACCCAACGCGCGCCCGAGATACTGGCCGAGGGTGAACCCGTAGACGGCCATCGCGAGCACGTAGACGAAGAGGAGCCACCACGACATCACGCCCGCCCAAGTCTCGTGACCGCGATGGACGAGCAGCCCGACCGGCAGTCCATCTCGCCGGGAGTTGCTCTTGCTCGTGACCGCGGCGAGGGCGAGATAACTGTGTGCCGTCGCGAGCGCGATGAGGCTCCCGAGCGCGAGGCTCAGCCAAGCGAGCGGCCCCGCAACGCCGAGAATGAACCCGGCCAGCGTGTAGATGCCGCCGCCGATCATGCCGCCAACGGCCATGGCCCAGGCGGCAACGCCGCTCATCTTGTGATCGCCGTCGCTCACGACACCGCTCTCTCGAAGCTCTCGTGTCCAGAGCTCACGCAAGGCTTGCCAAGCAAGCCCCGGGCCAATCGCGTCGGCGCTCCTCGACGCGATGAACGAGGACGAGCCCGGGCTCAGACCAGGCGCTCGGGCAACCCGAAGCGCGGAAAGAGCGTGGCCGTGTCGAGGAACGACGTCATCGACGTGACCCGATCGCCCGAGAGCTCGAGCACGATGAGCGCCCAAGGAGTGCGCCCGCCGTCCCGATACTGCGCAAACGCCGTCGAGCCGCACGCCGCGGTTCGAACCAGCCGCGAGCCGCGGCACCCGGAGCCGCGCCCGAGCAGCCACGCCCGAATCGCATCCCTGCCGCGCAGCCAGAGCGTGTACGGCGGCATCGAGAGCGTCGCGTCCTCTCGGAGCAGCGTGGCCAGTGAATCGACGTCGTAGCGCTCGAACGCCTCGACGTAGCGATCGACGAGCGCGGCCTGGGGCTCGGAGAGCTCGATCCGGACGTCCTCCAGATCCCGCGTGGCGAGCGTGGCGCGCGCGCGCTGGAGCGCGCTGTTCACGGCAGCCACGGTCGTATCGAGCGCCTCGGCGACCTCGGCCGCGGACCAACCGAGCACCTCCGTGAGCAGCAGCGCGGCGCGTTGCTTCGGCGGTAGGTGCTGCAACGCGGCCACGAACGCCAGGCGGATGCTCCGTCGCAGCGCGATCTGCTCGGCTGGATCCGCGTCGGACGGAATGACGCGCGCGTCCGGCACCGGCTCGAGCCAGTGCGTGCGCGGGCGCGTCTCGAGCGCGTCCTCGACCGTGCCCTCGGGGCCCGCCTCGACCGGGCGCTCGCGCCGGGAGCGCTCCGAGAGCAAATCGAGGCACACGTTCGTGGCGATGCGATGGAGCCACGTGCGCAACGAGGAACGACCGTCGAAGCGCTCGAACGCGCGCCACGCACGAACCATCGTTTCCTGCACGGCATCGTCCGCGTCGACGACGGATCCGAGCATGCGATAGCAGTGCCCCGTCAGCGCCGTGCGGTGCCGTTCGAGCTCCACCGTTTGGGCCTGCATGGCGGCGGAACGTACCACCGGACCCAGAGCCGGTCCACGATCGCTCAGTCGTCGAGCGGCTCGCCGTGGAGCCGGGGCGGAGCACCGGGTTCGGACGTCCGCGCGGTCGCGGGCCGAACCGTGCTGTCCGGAGCCGTGCGGGACGGCAGCGTCGTCGGAAAGCGGTCGCGACGCGGCAACCGCAGGATGACGCGCGTTCCACGGGGCGAGCGCGCCTCGATCTCGATCGTTCCGCCGTGCGCGGCCACGACCTGACGCGTGATCGCGAGACCGAGCCCGGAGCCATGGCTCTTGGTGGTGAAGAACGGCTCGAAGAGCCGCGCCCGATGCTCGGGCTCGATGCCCGCGCCCTCGTCTTCGATGACGACCTCCGCGCCGGCCGTGGTGCGGCGCACTCGGACGCTGATGGTGCCGCCGTCGGGCATGGCCTCGCGCGCGTTGCGCAGCAAATTGAACAACGCCTGTTTGATCTGCCCTTCGTCGACGGGCATCGAGCCGAGCTGCCCGTCGATGTCGAGCTCGAGCTGAATCGCCGCCTTCTCGAGCTCGCGCCGACTGAAGTCGCACGCGCCGCGCACCACGTCCCCGAGCTCCTCGAGGGCGACCGTGCTCGAGCGCTGGCGCGCGAAGGCGAGGTACTGCTGGCTGAGCGAGCTGAGCCGCTCGACCTCTCCCGAGATCGCGCGGACGAGCGCGCGCGCCTCGTCCGCGTCCGGCCGGAGCTCCTCCTCGAGGAGCTCGAGATTCAGCGCGATCGACGAGAGCGGGTTTCGGATTTCGTGGGTGACGTGCGCGGCCATCTTGCCGACCGTCGCGAGGCGCTCGGTCGCGACGAGCTGCTCGTTCGCGCGCGCGATCGCCTCGACCATGCCCTCGAAGGTCGCCGAAAGCGCGCCGATTTCGTCTCCGGAGACGATGGGCTTTCTGGGCTCGAGATCGCCGCTCGCCACCGCCTTGGCACGCTCCGTGACGAGGCCGAGCGGCAAGAGCACGCGGCGCGTGTAGAGCGCCATCAAGAGGCCCACGAGGAGCCCGATCGTCGAGAGCAGGATCAGGAGCTTGAGCGCGAAACGCTCGCGAAAGCGCGCCTGATCGAGCAACAGGTCGACCTCGCGCTCGACGCGCAGCTCGAGACGACCGAGCCGTGTCGAGCCTTGAGAGCCGCGCGTCACGGCCTCGTCGCGCAGCCGCTCCGCGAGTGCGCTATCGCCGCGCTCGAGAGCGCTGAACAGGCGCGAGAGCCGCTCGCCGTCGTCCTTGAAGAGCCGCTCGATCGCGCCGACCTCCGCGAGGAGCTCGGAACCCACCCGGCGCGTATCCGGATCGCCGGAGGCGAGGAACGCTCGCCCGATCGCGGTCCGCACCTCGCCGAACAGCTTCGGTCGCCCGATGCGGAGCGCGAAGTCGAACCAGACGCGTAAATCGGCGGGATTCCGCGCGGCGGTGATGTGGTTCAGCTGCGAGTTGTACGTGTCCTGCTTCGCGACGAGATCGCGAACGGCGAGAGCCAGCGGATAGTACCCGGCGCGCATCAAGCTCGCCTCGCGCGCGGCGCTGCGCAGCGCGAGCGCGCTCCACCCCGCGACGACGGCGAACGCCGCCACCACGAAGGCGTACGACCAGAGCACGCGCCGGACGACGCTGCGCTTGACCCGCGGCCGTGCCCCTCTGGCGCTCATGGCAGCACGAGCCGACGAACGATGCTCGACAGGTCGATCACGTCCGCGCCGACGGCACGGAAGCGTCTCACCGAAGCCCCGCACGCGCTCACGATCGTGCCTCCGCCCAGCATCTCGTGCTCGCCCACGCGACGGCGAGCGATCGCCGCCGCCGTCTTGGGGCGCGTCACGGGCAGGAGCGCGCCGGCGCCGGAGCACCGCGCGCGCTCGCGCCGATAGATGAACTCCGCGACCGGGCGGGTGCTCGCGCGGCTCACGAGCTGCCGCGGAGCGTCGTAGCAGCCGAGACCGCGACCGAGCAGGCAGGCATCGTGGTAGCGGAGCACGCGATCCCCGAAGGCGGGCTCCGTCGAACGCTCCCCGAGCGCAGCGATCGCCGCCTCGGCGAAGGGTACGAACCCGCGGCCTCTCAGGCGATACGCGCAACCCGCATCCACCGCGAGCCGCCGGGTCGCGCCGCTGGCACCCGCCATCATCGATGCCTCGAGCTCGCGCGCGCGCTCGGGATCGCCCGCGGCGTCGAGCGGTTGCCCACAGCAGCCCGAGAGCAGCCGGATCGGGCCGAACAGCGCCACCGCCGCGCGCACCGCGTCCATCGCCTCCTCGGGTAAATGGAGCGCGTACTCGCAGCCGAGCACGACGGCCGTCGGCGCATCGTCGCGATGCTCGATGGCGGTCCGGAGCGCGCGGATCCGCTCGTCGAGGCGCGCAAGGCGACGCCGGTGGGTGCGACGAACGATCTCGGCCCCCGCGGGCGCGAGGCCGAGCCGCGTGTACTCCGCGCGCGCGCGATTCAGCGTCTCGGCGACGGGCGTTCGGTGCTCGCAGATCTCCCGGCACGCGAAGCAGTGCGTGCACGCCCACGGCAACGCGGCGTGGGGCGCGCGCGGGGGCGCCCCCCCCCCCCCCCCCGTCCAGCTCACTGCGGTACCGGTTGACCGTCCGCACG
>CAYYWA010000023.1:352-19014 GCA_964475255.1 uncultured Sorangium sp. | reverse complement strand
CGGGGCCCCCGCGCGCGCGCGATTCAGCGGCGCGGCGCCGGGCGGGCGGGGCCCGCAGATCTCCCGGCCCGCGAAGCAGTGCGGGCACGCCCCCGGCAACGCGGCGTGCGCGCGGCGCGGCGGCGCCGCGCCGCGCGCCACGTCGTAGGTGCCGCTCATCTTGCCCCACGGCGTCACGGTCTCGAGCGCTTCCGCATCCGAGACCGGGCACGCGGAACGACTGAGCTTCGGGCAAAAGGCGCACGTCTCGAGGGCGGCGCGCCGATCCTCGAGCATCGTGAGCTTTCGTCTCGGTCTCATTGACTCTTCGGCGCGGCGGGTCGCGTGGACGGCCGGGCGCGTTTGCCCGCGCGCTCCGGCGAGCTTCCCACCGGCGCCTTCTGCGGCAAGCGGAGCTCGAACGTGGCGCCCTCGGGCGAAGAGCTCACGGTGACGCTTCCTCCGTGCTCCTCGGCGATCTTGCGGACGATGGCGAGGCCGAGCCCCGTACCGCCCCGCTTGCCCGCGGTGACGAACGACTGGAAGAGTCGCCCCTCGATCTCCTTCGGAATCCCGGGTCCCGTGTCGCGCACGCGGATCACGAGCACCAGGTTTTCCATACGCGCTTCGATGGTGAGCCGCCCGCCGCGAGCGCCCATCGCCTCGATCGCGTTGCGCGCCAGGTTGTGAATCGCGCGGGCGACACGGCTCTCGTCGAACCGCGCGACGAGCTTCGAATCGACGCTGACGACGAGCTCGATCGGTCGTTCGCCGATCTCGAGCTCGATTTGACGCGAGAGGTCGGCGAAGAACTTGCGGAGGAGCACCTTGCGCACGAAGATCGTGCGCTCACCCCGCGCGAACTCGAGCACCTCCCGCTGCATCGCGGTCAGGATGTCGAACTGCCGGAGGATCTCCTCAGAGTACTCCAGTCGCTTGGCGCGATCGTCGGCCTCGGCCATGAGCTGGACGTAGCCGCTGATCACGGTCATCGGGGATCGGAAGTCGTGGGTCACTTGGGAGAGCAGGCGACCGATCGCGCTCAGCCGCTCCTCGCGCTCGCGCGCCGAGCTGGCGTTGAAGAGCCGCACCGCGGTGGACATGTTGGCGGCCACGAGGCGCACGATCGCGAAGTCCTCGTCGCTGAATTCGGTGTCGTCCCGCTTATTGTACAGCGCGAGGGCCCCGAGCGCTCCCGCGTCGCCGTCGAGCGGCACCGAGAGCACGCGCGTGATCGGGAACGAGAAGTGACCCTCGACGCGCGGGCTCGGCGACGCGTGCCGCGCGAAGTCGGGGCCGGAGACGGGTTGCCCGGTCACCATGACACGTCCCGGCACGCCTTCTCCGCTCTTCACGCCGATGCGCTCGAGCTCCGGTTCCCGTCCCGGTTGATAGAGGTGCGCGACGAGATCGCCGGTTTCTTCCGCGGCCAGGACGAGCGCCGCCGCGCGCGCGTCGCTCGCGTCGACGACGCGGTGGAGACACGCATGCACGAGATCCTCGATCGTGGTTGCGCGGGCGGTCGCGCGCTCGAGCTCGAACAAGAGCGACAGATCGCGAACCCGCCGCTCGAGCTGCTCCGTCGTGTCCGAGAGCTGCTTGTTCTTCTGGATCAACGAGAGGAACAAGCGCGAGTTGTCGATGGCGACCGCGGCCTGCATGCTGAGCGACGAGAGAATCGCCTCGTCCTCGTCCGTGAACTCGCCGCCTTCCCTCTTGTTCAAGACCTGGATCACGCCAATCGTGCGCCCGAGGTGGTTCTTGAGCGGCGCGGCCAGCATGCTCTCGGTGCGATAGCCCGTGAGCAGGTCCCACTCGCGTTCGAAGCGCGGGTCTTCGTACGCGCGGCTCACGCGAATCGGCTTGCCGGTGAGCGCCACCGTGCCCGCCAATCCATGGCCGACCCGCATGCGGATGGAGCGCACCTGCTCGCCGACGACCAGACGACTGACGAGCTCGCGGGTCGACTCGTCGAGCAGGTACAACGTCGAGCGATCCGCTTCGACGAGGTCCGTCAGCTTGTTCAGGATGAGCTCGAGCAACGCGTCGAGGTCCAGCGTGCTGCCGAGCGCGCTACCCACCTCGCGCAGGGCTCGTGAGATCCGCTCTTCACGGCGAAGCGCCTCGGTCAGCTGCTGGACGCGCTGCTCCAAGGCCAACACCTGCTCGGATTCGGACCTCACGAGAGCAATCCCATCATGAAATCCAACTGTTGAGGAACGCTGCAAATCTGGGCCCGCTTCCAGCGTGGTTGCGTGTCGGGAAGCGCCGCGCTTCCTGCCCGGAGGCGCAGGAGGCTCGAAAACCCGGCGGCCAGCCAATAGAGCCCTCGCGAAACGCGGCCGCCCGGACGCGCCGGCCCGGGGCGGCCCGCTGCCCGGAAGGCAAGCACCGGATCGGGACGCGCCGTGGCGTTTGAACTGGCCGAAATGTGACGCTAAAAGGGAGCGCATGGCGCTGAAACGGCTGCAGCTTTTCGTGCGCGGGCGCGTGCAGGGCGTGTACTTCCGCGCCTCCACGCAGCGGGAAGCGCGGCGCCTCGGCCTGACCGGCTGGGTGAAGAATCGGCCGGACGGCTCGGTGGAGATCCTGGCAGAAGGTGAGGAAATCGCGATCCGCGAGCTGTATGGCTGGGCGCAAAAGGGCCCCAGCGCGGCGCGCGTGGACCGCGTGGAGCCGCGCTGGCGGAGCTACTCGGGCGAGTTCCCAGATTTCCGCATTCTGGACTGAGGCGTCTTCTGCCTCGCGGCCGGTCCCCGGGTTCGAGCCCCTCGATGCCTCGCCTCGGAATGGTTCTCCTGTTTGCCCTGGTCGCGCACGCGGTGGAACCAGGGCGAGCGTGGGCCGCCAACGACGCGCCCACGACCGCGAGCCGGCGCAAGGGGGAGCTGCCTCCGCTGCCGAGCGTTCCGAGTCTCGCGCTCCGGGCGCCGACGGAAGAGGAGCTCGCCGAGGTCGATGCGAAGCTCGCCGCGCTCATCCAGAGCGCCGCTTCCGCGCGGAGCGAGGCGGCGCGCGCGCTCGCCGAGACGAGCCCGCGCCTGGTTCCGGCGCTGTCGGTTCGTCTCGCGGCCCTCGCCCAGCGCGCGGACCTGCAGGCCATGGAACGCCTGCTCATGGAGGTGCGGAACGCGGCGCGCGCGGCGGAGCGCAAGCGCCTGGAGGCACTGGGCAAGACCGACGAGGTGAAGACTCCCGACTACCTCTCGATGCTCGTCGAGCGCTCGCCCGACGAGCAGCCGGCATATCGGGACCTCGTCCAGGTCGTGGGCATCAGCCGGATGCTCACCGCGATCGGGACCGTGGAGGCGGTGCGGACGCTCATCGACCTGTACGTCCGCTTCGGTGATTTCCTGCGCGGCGATACCCAGCTCATGATCGAGCGTCTCGGCGATCGTGCCGTCGCTGCCTTGATCGAGGCGCGGCGCCACCCCGAGCGCAAGATCGTCTCCTGGGCGAAGCGACAGCTCGACGCCCTCGGGCGCGCGGTGCCGAGCGAAGCCGTGCAAACGCCCGATCACCGCGTGCTCGCGGACGTGCTCCGCGCGTACGGGCGAATTCGAGACCCGGATGCCGGGCGGATCATCGTCTCGTTCGCGGGGAGCGAGCGGGCGCTCGTGCGCGAGGCCGCGCGTCAGGCGATCGTCTCGATGGGGAGCACGGCCCTCTGGCACCTCCGCGACGCCTACGAGGCGCAGGTCGGCAAGCCCCCGTCGCGCGAATGGGGCTGGGAGCGCACCGCGCGCGAGTTGTTCTTCGAGCTCGATCGCGCGCGCAGGGCGCAGGTCACCCGCACGTTCGAAGCCGGAATGAGCGCGCGCGCGCGTGGGGACCACGAGGCCATGCGCCGCGCCTTCGACGAGGTGCTCGCTCGCGCACCCCGGTTCGAGCAAACCGCCGAGCTTGCCTCCGGCTACCTCGAGTACGCCGAGAAGGTGTTCGAGGCGCGCCCGCTCGAGGCCGAGCAGGCGCTCGTCCGCGCCCTGCGCCTCACCGAAGATCCCGAGGGGAAGAAGCGAATCGAGAGCCTTTTGTTGACGCAGCGTGCGCGCGCGGAGCTCTCGCGTGGCATCGTGGACATGACGCTGCTCGAGCGCGCCCTCGAGCTCGCTCCCTCGAACGCGCGCGCCAAAGCGCTCCTCGCCGAGATCGAGACGCCTTCGCGCGCCCGCCCGATCGAGGCGTTCCGCTGGATCGCCGCAGGGCTCATCGCGGTCTCCGCTCTGATCGCGATCGTCGTCCTCGTCTTCCGGCGCAAGCATACCGCGCCCGAGCCGGCGCTCCCCGGCGACGCGCCGCTCACGCCGGAGGCTGAAACGGCTCCGGATTCGGACGAACCGGCACCCCCGCCGCCTCGAGCGGAGCCTTGATCTCGGAGACCGAGAAGTTCCGCGGCAGGCGGGGCGAGTAGAGCATCGAGCTCACGATGGCGGCCGAGCACTCCGTGTCGCGGAACGCTTCGAGCACGTGATCCACCGTGCCCGCGCCCCCCGAGGCGATCACCGGGACGTTCACGGCGCCGCAGATCTGCTGCAGGAGCTCGATGTCGTAGCCAGAGTGCGTCCCGTCGCGATCGATGCTGTTGATGCAGAGCTCACCGGCGCCCAGCGACTCGGCCCGGCGTGCCCAGGCGATCGCGTCCATGCCCGTGGCGACGCGCGCTCCGTCGATCATCACCTCGAACCCGGTCGGGATCTCGGGGGACTTCGCGACGCGCTTCACCTGCATGCTGACGACCATGCACTGCCGACCGAACGCCTCGGCGCCCTGCCGGATCAAGTCCGGATTGCGCACGGCCATCGAGTCGATGCTGATCTTCTCGGCGCCCGCCTTGAGCGTCTCACGCAGGTCCTCGAGCGTCTTGAGGCCGCCGCCCACCGTGAACGGCACGAACACGTGCCGCGCCACCTCACGCACCGTCTCGATGTCGATCTTGCGCTTCTCGGCGCTCGCCAAGATGTCGAAGAAGATGACCTCGTCGATGCCCTGCCGATAAAGCTCGCGGATCACGTCGACGGCCGGAGCCACCGCGATGTTGTCCTGGAACTGCGTGGCCTTCGTGACGGTGCCCTTGACCACGTCGAGACAGGCGATGATGCGCTTCGTCAACATGGCTCAGAGTCGCGCGAAGTTGTCGAGGACGCGCAGGCCGAGCGGGCCGCTCTTCTCGATGTGGAACTGCGCCGCGTACACGTTGCCGTCCGCGACCACCGAAGCGAAGCGCACGCCGTACTCCGTCGTGCAGAGGACGACCTCGGGCCGCACCGGGACGACGTAGTAGGAGTTCACGAAGTAATAGTGCCCCCCGTGCGGGAGCCCGGCGAGCAGCGGGTGCTCGCGCGTCTGCTCCGCGACGTTCCAGCCTATCTGCGGAACACGCAGCCCCGGGCCCTCGAAGCGGCGCACGCGCCCCTCCAGCCAGCCGAGGCAGGGCACGTCGCCCTCTTCGCTGTGCTCGAACAGGATCTGGAGCCCGACGCAGATACCGAGAAACGGAATCTGCTCTCCGCGAACCCGGGCCTCGATCGCTCCTCGAAGCCCGCTCGACTCCAGGGACTCCAGGGTCGCCGCGGCGGAACCGACGCCCGGCAGGATCACGCGATCCACCGAGCCGAGCTCCGCGGGGGAGGCAACGAGGCGCGACGCGTGCCCGAGGTGGGTGAGCGCAGAGACGACGCTCGGCGCGTTCCCCGCCTCGTAGTCGATGACTCCGATCACGGTCTTGCCTCGGTCTCCACGCGAGCGCTCGTCAGCGGGGGTGAAGGCCCCCGCCGCGCTCTACTCGGACTCGGGCGTAGCCGCGGCCGAGGGGGCCGCGGCGACCCCCAAAGTAATAATGGTCGGGCCGCGCCCGCGCGCCCCCGCGCCTTCCACGAACTCGATAAGCGACATCGGGGCGTTGTCACCACGGCGTCGCCCGAGCTTGATGATGCGGGTGTATCCGCCAGGACGGCCGTTGAAGCGCACCGTGAGATCGACGAACACCTTCTCGAGCAGATCGATCTTTTGATCTTGCCCGTCCTTGCGAACCACCGCGAAACGGCGAAGGAACTCGCCGACCTTGCGCTGGGCCGCCTCGCGGCGAACGCGCTCCTCGGGGCTCAGGCGGTCATGCGGCGTGTAAGCGATCGGGCCAAGCCGCATCGCGCGCGTGATCAGGCGCTCGGCGACGCGCCGGAGCTCCTTCGCCTTGGCCTCGGTGGTCTCGATGCGCTCGTGCGCCACCAGATTGGCCGTCAACGCGCGGAACATCGCGCGACGATGGCTCGTGTTGCGGCTGAACTGCCGCCCGGCTTTCCTGTGCCTCATGACTCAGCCCTGCTGCGTTTGCTGCTTCCAGCGTTCGAGCATACCCGGCCAGTTGTCGAACTTCATCCCCAAGCTGAGACCCATGGTCGCAAGGATCTCCTTGATTTCCTTGAGGGACTTCCGGCCGAAATTCTTCGTCTTGAGCATGTCCTGCTCGGTGCGCTGAACCAGCTCGCCGATCAGGGTGATGTTGGCGTTCTGCAAGCAGTTCGCGGAACGCACGCTGAGCTCGAGCTCGTCCACGGAGCGGAAGAGGTTTTCGTTCAGCGGCTGCTCATCGGCGCCGCTCATCTGGTACGAGGTCTCTTCCGTCTCCTCGAAGTTGATCCAGATCGAGAGCTGCTCCTTCAGGATCTTCGCCGCGAACGCGACGGCGTCCACCGGGCGGACCGCGCCGTTCGTCCAGACCTCGAGGATGAGCTTGTCGTAGTCCGTGACCTGGCCGACGCGCGCGTTCTGCACGGTGTAGTTCACCTTGCGGATCGGCGAGAACAGCGCATCGATCGGGATCGTCCCGATCGGCATGGCCGGGTTCTTGTTCCGCTCGGCGGGCACGTAGCCGCGGCCGACGTTGATCGTGAGCTCCATCGACAGCGGCCCCTTCTTGTCGAGGGTAGCCACCTGGTGCTCCGGATTCAGCACGGTGATGCCGTCAACGAGCTTGATGTCGCCCGCGAGGACCGGACCGGGGCCCTCCTTCTCGAGGCGGACGGTGTACGTGCGCGGAGCCTCGACCTTGAACACCACCTCTTTGAGGCTGAGGATGATGTCCGTGACGTCTTCGACGACGTCCGGGATGGTCGTGAACTCGTGGAGCGCGCCGTCGAGGCGCACCGCCGTGATCGCGGCGCCCTGGAGCGACGCGAGCAGAACGCGACGCAGCGAGTTGCCGACGGTGATGCCGAACCCCCGCTCGAGGGGCTCACAGGTGAACTTGCCGTAGGAGTTGGTGAGCGTCTCCGGATCGAGCTGAATCGCCTTGGGGCGGATCAGATCGCGCCAATTGCGGCTCATCATTTGTGTGACCATGCGTCGTTCCTCGCGTCAGGGGTTTCGCGCGACCGTCCCAGACGTGGCGGGAACCCGCTCCCGCTTCCGTCCCGCGGCCTGCCCGCGTGTCGAATCGTACCGTCTAGCGTTTCTTCAGCCGCTCTGCGTTCTGACCGTTCAGGGCCGTCCCGCGGCTGCCCGCGTGAAAAATGGCTGCTTTAGCGTGAGTAGTACTCGACCACGTACTGCTCGCGGATGGCCGGCTCGTTCAGCTCGTCGCGAACGGGCATCGACTTCATCACGCCGGACATCGCGTCCTTGTTGACCTCGATCCAGCTCGGTCGCGGGCGGCTCTCCGCCGCAGCGAGCGCCGCCTGGATGTACGGGATCTTCTTGCTCTGCTCGCGGATCGAGACGACGTCGTTCGGGTTGACCCGATAGCTCGGGATGTTCACCCGCTTGCCGTTCACGAGCACGTGGTTGTGCCGAACGAGCTGGCGGCCCTGCGCGCGGCTGGCCGCAAACCCCATCCGGTGCACGATGTTGTCGAGCCGGCGCTCGATGAGGCCCAACATCTCCTCACCCGTACGGCCCGGCAGACCCGAAGCCGTCACGTAGTACCGAGAGAACTGCTGCTCGAGCAGTCCGTAGATACGGCGCATGCGCTGCTTCTCGCGCAAGCGGAGACCGTACTCGCTGAGCTTGATGCGCGCCTGGCCATGCTGGCCGGGCGGATACGGGCGGCGTGCCACCGAGCACTTGTCGGTGAAGCAGCGCTCCCCCTTCAGGTAGAGCTTGTTGCCGTGGCGACGGCAGACCTTGCAAACGGGTCCGAGGTAGCGAGCCATCTCTAGTCCTCCGTCACACGCGGCGTCGCTTGGGCGGCCGGCAGCCGTTGTGCGGGATGGGCGTCACGTCGCGGATCAACGTCACGCGAAAACCGACCTGCTGGAGCGCACGGAGCGCGCTCTCACGACCAGCGCCAGGGCCCTTCACGAACACGGCCACCGAGCGGACTCCGTGCTCCATCGCCCGCCGCCCCGCCTCTTCCGCGGCGAGCTGGGCCGCGAACGGGGTCGACTTGCGCGAGCCCTTGAAGCCGCGCGAGCCGGCGCTCGCCCAGGAAATGGCGGCGCCGTTCACGTCCGTGATCGTCACGATCGTGTTGTTGAAGGTCGACTTGATGTGGGCGATGCCCGAGTAGATGTTCTTCTTGGCGGCCTTCTTCGCCGGACGCGCCTTGGAGCTTGCCATGTCTTCTTCCGTTCAGCGTGAGGTCACGCTCTCCGTCCGAGGTTCTTGCGCGGGCCCTTGCGCGTCCGCGCGTTGGTCCGGGTGCGCTGCCCGTTTACGGGCAGGCCCTTCCTGTGACGCAGGCCGCGATAGCAGCCGAGATCCATGAGCCGCTTGATGTTCGCCTGAACCTCGCGGCGCGCGTCGCCCTCCACCTTCACGTTCGCTTCGATCGCGTCGCGAATGGCCTTCACCTCGGCCTCGGTGAGCTCCTCGACGCGCTTGTTCTCCGGCACGTTCGCGAGGGCACAGAGGCGCCGCGAGGTAGCGAAGCCGATCCCGTAGATGTACGGGAGGGCGTAGAGGACGTGCTTGCGACGGGGAAGGTCGACTCCAGCAATGCGTGCCATCGGTTTCCTCTGACTCTCAGCCCTGGCGCTGCTTGTGGCGCGGGTTGTTGCAGATCACGCGCAGGACGCCCTTGCGGCGCACTACCTTGCACTTTTCGCAAATCTTCTTGACGCTGGGTCGCACCTTCATGGGTCCTGCCTCAAAGCTTCTTGACGATTTTTCCGCGGTTTGGGTCGTGCCGGGAGAGCTCCACCATCACCTTGCTCCCCGGGAGGAGCCTCACGATCGCGTGCCGAAGAGTGGGCGAGGCGCCCGCGCTCACCACTCGGCCCGTCGCGAGCCGCACCCGAAAGAGCGCGTTCGGCAACGCTTCCTCGATGACACCTGCGCTGGTTTCGTCTTTCGTCCTGTTCTCTCCGCCGAAAGGTCGATCTACTGCCGCCCGAGGGCGGCCAAGATGCGGCGCGTGACTTCGCTGGGCTCTCCGACTCCGTCCACTCGAGAGAGGATCCCGAGCTTCTGGTAGTAGGGGAGCAAGGCGGCCGTCATCGCGTCGTACTGGTCGAGACGCTTCTTGACCGTCTCCTCCTGGTCGTCGGCCCGGTGTTCGAGCTCGGCGCCTTGGGGGGGAGGGTTATACTTCAGGTGGTAGATCTGTCCAGTCCGTTTGTCGGTCCGCCGGAGGGTCGCCCGTTCCATCAGGAGCTCCCTCGGGACGTCGATTTGGATCACCGCGTCGAGGGGGGTTCCCTTGCGGGCGAGCAGGTCGCCGAGGGCCTCCGCCTGCGGCACCGTCCGCGGGAATCCGTCCAGGATGAACCCGTTGCTGGCGTCCGGCTGCGCCGTCCGCTCCTCCACCAGGCCGATCACGACCGAGTCCGGGACGAGCTGGCCCGCGTTCATGTACCGCTCGGCTTCCTTGCCGAGCGGGGTGCCCGCAGCGAGCGCTGCGCGCAGCATGTCGCCCGTCGAGATTTTGGGGACGCCGAACGCGCGAACGAGCTCGTTCGCCTGAGTCCCCTTCCCGCTCGCGGGCGCGCCCAGGAGCACGATCCTCATGCTGGCCTCCGACCGCTCAGACGCGTTGTGGCGGGACCCGTCAGCCCCTCGTAGCTGCGGCTGATGAGATGCGCCTCGATCTGATTGACCGTTTCGAGCGCGACGCCCACGACGATCATCAGGCTCGTTCCACCGAACTGGAAAGGCACACGGAAGCTCATCGCGATCACCGAAGGCACCACGCAGATCGTGGCAACATAGATCGAACCGGCGACGGTGAGCCGCGTGAGCACCCGATCGATGTATTCCGCCGTCTGCTTGCCCGGACGAATCCCCGGGATGTTGGCCTGCTGCTTCTTCAGGTTCTCCGCGACGTCGACCGGCTGGAACGTGACGCCGGTGTAGAAGAACGAGAAGAAGATACAGAGCGCCCCGAACAGCGTCTGGAACACCCAGTCGCCCCGGCTGAGCACCGCGCTCAGCGTCTCCATCCCGGGGATGTTGAAGCTGGCGAGCGTCGCCGGGAACATGAGCAAGCTCGAGGCGAAAATGGCCGGGATCATGCTGGCCATGTTCACCTTGAGCGGAAGATGGGCGCGCTGGGCTCCGTACACGTGCCGGCCCACTTGCCGGCGCGAGTACTGAATCGGGATGCGCCGGTGCGCGCGCTCGAAGAACACCACGGTCGCGATGCTCACTACGAGCACCGCGAGCAGCAGCGAGATCGTGAGCGGCTGGACCTCACCACCCGTGCCGGCCCAGTAGGTCGTGACAGCGCCCGGGATGCCGCTGACGATGCTCGCGAAGATGATGATCGAAATGCCGTTGCCGATGCCCCGCTCGGTCGCCTGTTCGCCGAGCCACATGAGCAACGCCGTGCCCGTCGTGAGCGTGATGATCGTGAGCAGGCGGAAGCCCCAGCCGGGGTCCGCGACCACGTCGCCGAAGCGCCCCCCGCCCATGTCCGAGTTGTTCATCCCCTCGAGCATCATCGCGACGGCGAAGCCCTGGAACACGCTAAGGATGATCGTGCCGTAGCGGGTGTACTGCTCGAGCCGCCGCCGGCCGGTCTCCCCCTCCTTCCTGAGCTCTTCGACCTGCTTCGACACCAGGCCGAGCAGCTGCATGATGATGCTGGCCGAGATGTACGGCATGATGCCCAGGGCAAAGATCGACAGGTTCTCGAGCGCGCCGCCCGAGAACAAGTTGATGAAGCCGAGCAGCCCGCCCTCGCTCTTCACGATGTTGCGCATCACCGCGCGATCCACGCCCGGGGTCGTGATGAACACACCCACGCGGTAGATCGCGATGACGCACAGCGTGAAGATGATGCGGCGGCGCAGCTCCGGGATCTTGCCGATGTTCGAGAAGCCCTGGAAAACGGCCATGAAACGCCCGCCCTGCCGGGAGCCCCCGGGGCTAGCTCCCCTCGGTCGTGGCAGGCTCGCCGGACAGAGGGACGGCCTTGCCGCCGGCCTTCTCGATCTTCTCGATCGCCGAGCGGCTGAAGCCGTGGGCGTGCACCGTCAGCGCCTTCGTCAGGTCGCCGTCGCCGAGGATCTTGATGCGCACGCCCTGGCCCTGAACGAGCCGAGCACCGCGCAGGACGGCCTCGTCGACGACGCTGTTCGCAGGGAACGCGTCGAGCGCGCCGACGTTGATCGGCACCGTCTCGACCGGGAACGGAACCCGGAACCCACGCTTGGGCAGCCGGCGCTGGAGCGGCGTCTGCCCACCCTGGAACGCCAGCTTGCTGAAGTTGCCGCCGTGGCGAGCCTTCTGACCCTTCTGGCCGCGTCCGCAGGTCTTGCCGAGACCGGAGCCGACGCCGCGGCCGACGCGCTTCTCGGAGCGACGGGCGCCCGCAGGCGGCGCGAGCCGCGAAAGGATGGCGCTCATGACTTCTTTTCCTCCACCGTGACGAGGTGCAACACCTTCTTGATCATGCCGCGGAACGAGGGCGTGTTCTCCACGACCACCACCGAACCGGGACCGCGCAGGCCGAGCCCGCGCAGCACGCGACGCTGCGGGTGCGGTCGTCCGATCTCGCTCACGACCTGACGGACCTCGAGCCGACCGCTCGTCGTCATCGCGCGCCTCCGCCGTCCAGGGTGCTCGCCACGATGGACGCTGCCGTGCTGGCCGGCGCCGAACCCGCGGCGACCGGGTAATCCCCGGCGACCTCGTCGACCGACTTGCCACGCGCCGACGCGACGGCCTCGGCGGAACGGAGACGCCTAAGAGCGGTCACCGTGGCGTGGACGACGTTGTACTTGTTGGACGACCCCAAGCACTTGGTCAGGATGTCGTGAATCCCGGCGGACTCGACCACCGCGCGCACGGCGCCGCCCGCGATGACGCCCGTACCGGGCGCGGCGGGACGGAGGAGGACTCGGCCCGAGCCGTACTCGCCGATGACGTCGTGCGGCACCGTGGCCCCGACCATGGGCACCTTGAACATGTTCTTGCGGGCCTGGTCGTTCCCCTTGCGGATCGCCTCCGGCACCTCGTTGGCCTTGCCGAGGCCGACGCCGACGTGTCCGGACTCGTCACCGACGACTACGAGAGCGGCGAAGCTGAAGCGACGGCCGCCCTTCACGACCTTCGCGACGCGGTTGATGTGAATCACCCGCTCCTTCAGCTTCTCCTCGTCGATCTGATGGATGCTCATCGCTTCTCCTAGAACTTGAGTCCGGCCTCGCGCGCAGCCTCGGCGAGCGCCTTGATGCGGCCGTGGTAAAGGTAGCCGTTGCGGTCGAAGACGACCTTTTCCACGTTCTTCGCGAGGCACATCTTCGCGATCAGCGCGCCCACCTTGCGGGCGGCGTCGGACTTCGGGCCCGAGTCGAGCGTGCCCTTGAGGTCGCGCGACAACGTCGACGCAGCGGCGATCGTGCGCCCGTCGACGTCGTTCACGACCTGCGCGTAGATGTGGGACGAAGAACGAAAAACGGTGAGTCGCGGACGCTCGCCCGTCCCCGAGATCTTCCTGCGGATGCGGAACTTGCGGCGCTCCCTGCCGGTCAGCGTGGCTCCCATGACTACTTGCCCTTGGCCTTGGCGGCCTTGCCCGCCTTCCGGCGGATCGCCTCTCCTCGATACCGAATCCCCTTGCCGCCGTAGGGCTCCGGGGGACGGAGCTCGCGGATGCTCGCGGCAACCTGGCCGAGCTTCGCTTTGTCCGCGGACGTGAGCACGAGCAAGGTGCCCTTCGAGTCCGGCGGAACCGTCGCCGAGACGCCGGGTGGCAGCTCCACCTGCGTGGGGTGCGAGAACCCGAGCGAGAGCGAGACGGTCTGCCCCTTCACCTCGCAGCGGTAGCCGGTGCCGACGAGCTCGAGCTGGCGCTCGAAGCCCTCCGCCGCACCCTTGACCTTGCTAGCGAGCAGCGCGCGGCAGAGTCCCTGAAGACGCGGGGCATCCCGCCCTTCGGCCGTGCTCTCGACCAGAATGCGATCGCCGTCTCGCTTGCAGACGACGTTCTCGGGCAGGTCGAGGCTCAGCTTGCCCTTCGGGCCTTGAATGTCGATGTGCGCGCCGCTCACGTTGATCGTCACGCCCTTCGGGACGATCACCGGTCGCTTGCCGACGCGGGAAACCCGCTGCGGCGCGGCAGCCTGTTCCGTTGCCGCCTGTGTCATCACCAGACCTCACACAAGAGCTCGCCGCCCACCTTGCGCTTGCGAGCGTCGCGGTCCGTCATGAGGCCCTGAGACGTGCTCAGGATCGAGACGCCGAGACCGCTCAACACGCGCGGAATCTCGTCGTGACGCACGTACACGCGACGACCCGCGCGGGACACGCGGCGCATGCCGTGGAACGCGCTCTTCCGATCGGGCCCGTACTTGAGCACGATCGTGAGCGTGCTGTGCTTCTTCGGACCCCACTCCTCCTGGCGCACGTCGGCCACGTAGCCTTCGGCCTTGAGGATCTCCGCAATCCCCTTCTTCAGCCTGCTCGCGGGCAAGCGGGTCAGCTCGTGTCGAGCCAGCGCCGCGTTGCGGATTCGGGCCAGCATGTCGGAAATCGGATCGCTCACCATGACTCTTACCAGCTCGCCTTCGTGACGCCGGGAAGCTCACCGCGCAGCGCCATCAGGCGCAAACAGACGCGGCACAGCCCGAAATCTCGGTAAAAGGCCCGAGCACGGCCGCAGGAGCGGCAGCGGTTGACCATACGGGTCCGGAACTTGGGCGGACGGTTCATCTTTGCCCACTGACACGCACGCGCCATGTAATCAGCTCCTGAACGGCATTCCCAAGGACCCGAGGAGCTCCTTCGCCTCCTCGTCGGTCTCGGCAGTAGTTACGAACGTGATGTTCATTCCCTTGATCTTCTCGACCTTGTCGAAGTCGATCTCCGGAAAGACGATCTGCTCCCGGAGGCCCAGCGTGTAGTTCCCGGCGCCGTCGAAACCGCGCGGGCTGGTTCCTCGGAAGTCGCGCACGCGCGGCAACGCGAGCGTGATCAGACGATCGAAGAACTCCCACATCCGCTCACGGCGCAGCGTCACCTTGACGCCGATGGGCATGCCCTCGCGCAGCTTGAAGGTGGCAATCGACTTCTTCGCCCGCGTGACGACCGGCTTCTGGCCTGCGATGGCGGTCATCTCCGTCACGGCCGCGTCGATCAACTTCGGGTTCCCCACCGCCTCCCCGAGGCCCATGTTCAGAACGATGGCCTTGAGGCGGGGGACCTGCATCGGGTTCTTGTAGCCGAAGCGCTTCATCAGCCCCGGCACGATCTCTTGCTTGTAACGCGCGCGAAGGCGCGGCTCGACTTCCGCCATGGCGCTCACCTCTCCGCGACGGGCAGGGCGGTTCCGCTCTTTGCGACGCGCACCTTCTTCCCGTTCTCCGTCTTGATCTTCACGCGCGTCGGCCTGCCCGTGTCCGGATCGACCGGCATGAGCTTCGAGAGCGCGATCGGGGCCTCGACCTCGAGGATGCCCCCCGGGCGCTGCTGCGTCGCTCGAACGTGGCGCTTGACACGCCGCACGCCTTCGACGACCGCGAGCCCGCGCTCCGGCAGCACACGCGTCACCTTGCCGCGGCGACCCTTGTCCTCACCGCGAACCACGACGACCTGATCTCCCACGCGGATGCGGTTCATCACAACACCTCCGGCGCGAGCGAGATGATCTTCATGAAGCGCTTGGCGCGGAGCTCGCGAGCGACCGGGCCGAAGATGCGCGTGCCGACGGGCTCGAGCTGAGCGTTGATGAGGACGGCGCTGTTCTCGTCGAACTTGATGTAGCTACCGTCGTTGCGGCGATACTCGCGCCGGGTCCTGACGACCACGGCACGGGCGGTGTCACCCTTCTTCACCTTGCTGCCCGGGAGCGCCTCCTTGATGCTGACGACGATCACGTCGCCGAGCCCGGCGTAGCGCCGACGCGAGCCGCCCAGCACCTTGATGCACTGGACGCGCTTCGCACCCGAGTTGTCCGCGACTTCGAGGAACGACTGCATCTGGATCACGGCATTCCTCCATCAAGAAAGCTCGGACGCCGGACGCTCGATCAAGCGCACGACCGCCCAGCGCTTGCGCCGGGAAATGGGGCGATGCTCTTCGATTTCGACGCGGTCGCCGACCTTGAACTCGTTCTTCTCGTCGTGGGCCTGGTAACGCTTTCGGACGCGGACGTACTTCTTGTACATCGGGTCCCGCTTGAAGCGGACCACCTCGACCACGACGGTCTTGTCCATCTTGTCGCTCGCCACGCGCCCGATCAGGCGGCGACGGTAGACCAACTGGGCTTCGGCACTCACGACTGTTCTCCCTGGCTCGCCTTCGCTTCACGTTCGCGCAGGATCGTCTCGATGCGCGCGATGTCCTTGCGCGTCTTGCCGATCACGCTGGTATCCTCGAGCTGATCCGTCGCGACCTTCATGCGGTAGGAGAAGAGATCCTTCAGCATGGCGGTCCTGAGCGTCTGGAGGTCGTCGCTCGAGCGCTCGCGCAAATCCTTGGCCTTCATCACTCGCTCCCTCGGGCAAGGAACCGGGTTTCGAGCGGGAGCTTCGCGGCCGCGAGCCGAAAGGCCTCGCGCGCGTCGCTCTCGGAGACGCCGGAAATTTCGAACAGGACGCGCCCGGGCTTGACCACGGCCACCCAGCCTTCGACGCTGCCCTTGCCGCTGCCCATGCGGACTTCGAGAGGCTTCTTGGTAATGGGCTTGTCCGGGAAGATCCGGATCCAGAGCTTGCCCGCGCGCTTGACGTGACGCTGGATCGCCATGCGTCCCGCCTCGATCTGGCGCGCCGTGATGTAGCTCCGCCCGGTCGCCTGCAGCGCGAAGTCTCCGAAGGAGACGTCCGAGCCGCGCCAGGCCAGACCGCGGTTCTTGCCCTTCTGCTGCTTTCTGAACTTGGTGCGCTTCGGGGACAGCATGATGCTTCACTCCGGAATGCGGCGTGCCTTGCGCTGCAGGACCTCGCCCTTGAAGATCCAGACCTTCACGCCGATGACGCCGTAGGTCGTGCGCGCCTCGGCCAGGCCGAAGTCGACGTCGGCGCGCAGGGTGTGGAGCGGCACGCGTCCCTCGCGATACGTCTCCACGCGGCCCATCTCGGCGCCGCCCAGGCGGCCGGCGCAGCGCACGCGCACACCCTTCGCGCCGAACTTCATCGCCGTCGTGAGCGCCTTCTTCATGGCGCGCCGGAACGCGATGCGGCGCTCGAGCTGCGTCGCGATGTTCTCGGCGACGAGCTGCGCGTTCGTCTCGGCCTTGCGCACCTCCTGGACGTCGATGAACACCTCGTTGTTGGTGAACGACTGGACGCCGGGGAAACGCGTCTCACCCTTCTGCGCCGTGTCGAGGTTTCCCGTCTTCAGGATCTCGATGCCCTTGCCGCCCTTGCCGATCACCATGCCGGGGCGCGCCGTGTACACGATGACCTTCGCCTTGTTGGCGGCGCGCTCCACCTCGACGCTCGCGACGTTCGCGTTGTAGAGGTAGTCCTTGACCGCTCGCTTGATGCGGATGTCCTCGTGGAGCCACTGCTGGTACTGCTTGTCCTCGTACCACTTGCTCGTCCACGTCTTGATGACGCCGAGGCGGAAGCCGTAGGGGTGCGTTTTCTGTCCCATGTTCGTGCCGGTTCGGGGGTTAGCGCTGGTCGAGCTCGATCGTGATGTGGCTCACGCCCTTGGTGATGCGGGTGGCGCGACCCTGCGCTCGCGGCCGCCACCTGCGAAACTGCATGTTCGGACCCTTGTCGACCGCGGCCTTGCTGATGAACAGCGTGTCGGCGTCGACCCCGGGTCGTTTCTGCTTTGCGTTCGCGACGGCGCTCGCGATCAGCTTCTTGACGAAGGGAGCGCCGCTCTTGAACGTGAAGTCGAGGAGTTGGAGCGCCTCGGACGCGTCACGGCCCCGGACCAGGTTGACGATCATCCGGGCCTTGCGGGGGCTTATCCTTTGAAAACGAGCAGATGCAGAAGCAATCATGACGACAGTTTCCTCGTGAGACCCGTCGACCCCCTGGGGCGCGGGTGCCGACGCCCCGACATCCGCCGCCGGGCAGGCGCGACGTCGGTCGGCCCCGCTTCAACGAGACCCCGGCACCGCGCGCCGCCCGCGGGGCGGCTGGCGAAGCCCGGAATCGAGACAAAGCGACCGGGCCTGCAAAGGGGACCGGCCTCTTAGCAAAGGCCCACGACCGAGGCAAGCCACGCAACGCGGAGTTTGTGCGCGCCCGCACGGCGAGACCGCTCGAATCCGCCGTGAATCACTGCTCGGATTCCCAGTAGTCCTGGGGGCCGGTCCCGCGCGGGACGGGTGGCCCTCCACTATATAGCGGTCTTGTAGCGGTCTTCGCTCGCTCTCGCCGTTCTTCGCCCGCGCTCCGGCCGGAAACCGCCCGGATCCGACGCTCGCCCCGGCGAGGTCACTCGCAAAGGCAGGAGTAGACCTGGTTCGCGTACTCGTACGGCGCCGTGTTCAGCTTGAGGGTGTTGGCGCCGCAAGCGGCATCCATCGCTCCGCAGGTGGCGGGGCCGCAGTCGTTCTCGACGTAGCAGTCGAGCACGTCCTGACAGCGGCGCTCGTCACTCTGGGTGCGCGAGAGGCAAGCCGAGCCGCAGGTGTCGTCGCGCCAGCCGTAGGCACAGTGGTTCGGCTCGCTGCAGGTGCCGCTGCTGCAGGTGCCCTCCCCGCAGTCCGCGGCGGTGTTGCAGCCGTTGCCGAGCGCGCACGGCGCGCAGCTTCCCCCGCAATCGGTGTCGCTCTCGTCGCCGTTCGGGATCCCGTCCGCGCAATGCGCCGGCAAGCACTGCCCGGCGTCGCACAGCTCGCTGTCGCAGTCGGTGTCGAGCACGCAGCCCTCGCCCACCGAGCACGGAGGGCACGCGTCACCGCCGCAGTCGATGTCGGTTTCACCGGGGCTCACCACGCCGTCCGTGCAGCTCGCCGGATAGGGCGCGCTTCCACCCGAGGCGCCACTGGCTCCCGTCATGCCGCCGCTCGAGGCGCCGCCACTCGGCGTGCCACCACTCGACGCGCCGCCGCTCGCCAGCCCTCCGCCAGAGGCCCCGCCCGGCGTCGGCTCTCCGCCCACGCCGAGGTTGCTTTCGCCGCCGGTGCTCGGACCCATACCGCCCGACGCACCGCCGCTCGGGAGCGCTCCCCCCTCACCCGTTCCGCCCGTCGCGGATCGAGTCGATCATGTCGAGCCAACGATCCCAGAGCAGCTCGACGGCTTCTGGCGAGCACCGGCGCATCGCCTGCTCGCGAAGCTCCAGACGCTCATCGATGGTGAGTGTGCGCCTGGCGATGTGAGTCGCCTCAGCGAGAGTAC
>CAYYWA010000023.1:0-342 GCA_964475255.1 uncultured Sorangium sp. | reverse complement strand
ATGTGCACCGTGCCGTACGGCTCGATGTAGCGCGTCGGCATAAGCACGACGTGCGCGTCAGCCATCAGCTCACGTCGCGCCTTCGGATCGACCGCCCCGCGGTAGTCGATGTTGTCGCCCTTCGGGGGCGTGCCCGGACCGGCCATCACGAGAGGCAGGTCTGCCTCACGCGCGATCTCGACCGCCACATCGATCCCCTTGCGCTCGATCATGCGACCGACGAACAACGCGTAACCGTCGTCAATGCCGATGAAGAAGTCGTTCGGGTCAACGATGCCGGGGATCACGGCGTCGAAGTAGCGACCATCGTTGATGCCATAGCGGCCGTAGGTGTGGTGCATC
>CAYYWA010000022.1:28797-32142 GCA_964475255.1 uncultured Sorangium sp. | reverse complement strand
CCCTCGCGCATCACCACAGGCGAAGACCGCGGATGCCGCGCGCGTCGGGCAGTAATCCACTGGGAGCGGTCCCAGGAGCGCGAAGATTTCGAGGAAGTTTCCTCACGTCGGGCACTCGGCCGGGGCGCGCGCCCGGGCGCTCGGAACCTCGAATTGCATGCTCGCGGTGAGTGGAGTAGTTCCGCGACCGAGGAGTTTCATGGCCGACCGCTCTCGCGATTCGTTTGATACGCGCTCCACGCTCGACGTTGCGGGCAAAACCTTGACGTACTTCAGCCTGCCGAAGCTCGCCCAGAAGCTCGGCAGGGACTTGATGCGCCTGCCGTATTCGCTGCGCATTCTGCTCGAGAACCTGCTTCGTCACGAAGATGGCAAGGTGGTTCGCGCGCAAGACGTGGAGGCGCTCGCCCGCTGGAACGCGAAGGACGTTCCGGACACGGAAATCGCGTTTCACCCCGCGCGCGTCGTGCTTCAGGATTTCACGGGCGTGCCGGCGGTCGTGGACCTCGCGGCGATGCGCGATGCCGTGCGCGCGATGGGCGGCGATCCGCGCCGCATCAACCCCGTGTTTCCGGCCGAGCTCGTGATCGACCACTCGATCCAGGTCGATGCGTACGGCTCACGGGACGCGCTGCGGATCAACGTGAAGAACGACTACGGGCGCAACGGCGAGCGCTACATGTTGCTTCGCTGGGCGCAGAAGGCGTTCGACAACTACAAGGTGGTGCCCCCCGCGACCGGGATCGTGCACCAGGTGAACCTCGAATACCTGGCGCGCGTCGTCTTCGAGAACGAGGGCCTGGCCTATCCCGACACGCTGGTCGGCACGGACAGCCACACGACCATGATCAACGGCCTCGGGGTGCTCGGCTGGGGCGTGGGCGGCATCGAGGCCGAGGCGGCGATGCTGGGTCAGCCGATCAATCTCCTGGTTCCGGAGGTGATCGGCTTCCGCGTGCACGGGCGGCTGCCGCCCGGTGCGACGGCGACGGATCTCGTGCTCACCGTGACGCGCCTGTTGCGCGAAAAGGGCGTGGTCGGCAAGTTCGTCGAGTTCTTCGGCGAGGGGTTGAATGGGCTCCCGCTCGCCGACCGCGCGACGATCGGCAACATGAGCCCGGAGTTCGGCTCGACCTGCACCATGTTCCCGATGGATGCAGAGACGCTCGCGTACCTTCGCCTGACGGGGCGCTCGCCCGAGCGCATCGCGCTCGTGGAGGCGTACGCCAAGGCGCAGGGCCTCTTCCGCGAGCCGGGGCAGCCCGACCCCGAGTACTCGAGCGTCATCGAGCTCGATCTGTGCAAGGTCGTGCCGACGCTCGCCGGGCCGCGGCGTCCGCACGACAAGGTGGGGCTGCACGAGGTGCGCAGCTCCTGGACGAAGGTGCTGCCGGAGCTCGTAGCGACCGCGAAGAAGGTGAAGGATCCCAAGGCCCTCCCCGAGTCGGCGCTCGCGACGCGCGTTCCCGCGGAGTATAACGGCGAGCGTTTCGAGCTCGGCCACGGAAACGTGGTGATCGCGGCGATCACGTCCTGCACCAACACCTCGAACCCCTCCGTGCTGATGGCCGCGGGGCTGCTCGCGCGCAATGCAGCGGAGAAGGGCCTCAAGGTCAAGCCGTGGGTGAAGACGAGCCTCGCCCCGGGCTCGACGGTGGTGACGGAGTATCTCCGCACGGCCGGACTCTTGCCGGCGCTCGAGGCGCTCAACTACCACCTCGTGGGCTACGGATGCACGACGTGCATCGGCAATAGCGGCCCGCTCCCGGAGCCGATCAGCAAGGCGATCCACGATGGTGAGCTCGTCGCGGTGAGCGTGCTCAGCGGCAATCGCAACTTCGAAGGTCGGATCAGCCCCGACGTGCGCGCCAACTACCTCGCGAGCCCGCCGCTCGTGGTGGCGTACGCGCTCGCCGGGCGTATCGATTTCGACTTCGATCAGGAGCCGCTCGGGATGGGCTCCGATGGAAAGCCCGTGTACCTGCGCGACATCTGGCCGGCTCCCGAAGAGGTGGCGCGGTACGTCGCCGAGTACGTCACGGCGGACCTGTTCTCGAAGCAGTACGCGGACGTCTTCAAGGGCGACGAGAACTGGCGCACGTTGCCGGTGCCCGAGGGCGATCTCTTCGCCTGGGACGAGAAGAGCACGTACGTGCGCCGTCCCACGTTCTTCGACGGCATTGGGCCCGAGCCGCCTTCGCTGGCGGACATCCAGAATGCGCGCGCGCTCCTCGTCCTCGGCGATTTCGTGACGACCGATCACATTTCGCCGGCGGGCAACATCGCGAAGACGTCGTCGGCTGCCGCGTACTTGATGGAGCACGGCGTCGAGCCGATGGACTTCAATCAGTACGGCGCTCGCCGGGGCAACCACGAAGTCATGGTGCGCGGCACTTTCGCGAACGTGCGTCTGCGAAACTTGCTCGTGCCGGGCTCCGAGGGGCCGGTCACGCGCCACCTGCCCGATGGCGAGCAGATGAGCGTCTACGACGCGGCGATGAAGTATCGGCAGGAAGGCACGCCCCTCGTCGTGTTGGCGGGCAAGGAGTACGGCTCCGGTTCCTCGCGCGACTGGGCCGCCAAGGGGACGTTCATGCTCGGCATCCGCGCAGTCATCGCCGAGTCGTACGAGCGCATCCATCGTTCAAACTTGATCGGCATGGGTGTTCTGCCGCTCCAGTTTCGGGCTGGCGAGAACCGGGAGGCGCTCGGGCTTACCGGTGAAGAGACGTTCGCCATCGAGGGCATTGCGTCGGGGCTATCGCCGCGCAAGGAGCTCACGGTGGTCGCGCGCGATCCGGGAGGCGCGGAAAAGCGCTTCACGGTGCTGGCGCGCATCGATACGGCCGTCGAGCTCGATTACTACCGTCACGGTGGCATCCTCAACTACGTGATCCGCGAGATGATGAAGCAAAGCGCGTGATCGGCGATGCCGGCCAGCCCCGGAGCCTCTCCATCACCGCCGCCCGTGGGTCCGATTCTCGTCGGAGTCGGGCTCGCCATCGTGGTGATCGGCTTGCTGGTGTGGTCCGGGGCGTTGAGCTGGTTCGGGCGCTTGCCCGGCGATATCCGCTACGAGAGCAACGGGACGCGCGTCTACGTTCCGATCACGTCGATGATCCTCGTCTCGATCGCGCTGACGCTCGTCCTGTCGCTCGTGCGCAGGTTCTTCTGATCGAGATTTCGCCCGGAGTGGCCGGCCTCCGATGACGCGGAGGCCCGAAATCCAAGGCTGAGCCTCGAAGGCGAGGGGGGTCAGGGAGGTTGCCGCGCGGCTCCCGAGCGCTCCGGTCCCGACGGCAGGACGTCGGGGGGCGGGGGGGAGCGGCCGGGCGGGCGGGCCGG
>CAYYWA010000022.1:11508-28787 GCA_964475255.1 uncultured Sorangium sp. | reverse complement strand
TGGGGGCGCGCGCCGGGTACGCGCGCGGCGTGCGGGGGGGGGGGGCGTGGCGGGGGGCGCGCGGGGACGACCCGAGGCTCGGGAGCCGCCCAGACGCCTCGAAAGTCGAGCTCCCCGGGGGCGTTGGGCGCGAAGGGCAGCACCTCCCGGGGGGGATCGAACGCCGCACGAAGATCGGGCCGGGCGCCGCGCGGGTCGACGCGGTACCAGCCGAGGTCCGGCAGGCACACCGCGGCGAGCCCGTGCAGGCAATGGCCCGTGTCCGTCGCGAGTCGCTGATACGAGAAGCCCGCAGGGATCCCCGCTGCGCGGAGCAGAGCCACGAGCAGGTGGCTCTTCGCGTAGCAATACCCCGTGCCGTACCGGAGCACCTCGGAGGCGGAGCAGGTCACCGGGTCGAGGGCGTGATCGGAGGTGTGGAGGATCCGGCTCTCGACCCATTCGAAGCAGGCGCGCGCGATCTCCGTGGGGGTCGATCGGGAGCTCGCGAGCTCCGAGGCCAGCGCGCGCACGGAGGGCTCGTCGAAGTCGACGACCTCGGTGGCTTCGAGAAAGCGAGGAGACGCGCTCACCGCACTGGACTCTAGAACGCCGATTGGTTTGACGGGTCGGTGTTCCAGGCTTTCTCGCAGGGGCGGCACGCGCCGTCCCTCGCCGCCGAAGTGAGCTCGGCGGGGCCCGTCCCCATGCGTGCCCCCGGTTCGACGCCGCTTTCCGAATACTTCGGCGCGTTCCCAACCGTTCGTCGTCAGCCTCGCGGGCCTGCGCCGATGCGCCCGTCGCGTGCCCGGCGGGGTCGGACCGCGATAGACGAGCCAGGAGGGGGGACGGATTTGTCAGCCTGCTGGGGTGACAGTCCGGTTACCCACCAGAGTACGAACCGAGTGAAGTAGCTAAAATTAGCCGACGGGTCGTGCCGTTACCGAGGTCATGCGAAGACAGGTCATGGCTTTTTTGCCATTTCGATAACGGCACGACCCGTCGGCTAAGGCCGTTCAGGCAGGTCGTGACGAGCGCGACGCCACTGCCTTATATCTCCGGAACGAACGGAACGCATTTCCTAAGCGTCATTCCCTCGTCGAAAATCGTTCCGAGCCAGGCTCGCGCCGACCATCCCGCGGGCCCCATTCAGGTCGACGGGCAGGCGGGGTGCTTTGTGAGCGTTCCTGGCGGCCTTTTGGGGCGAGCCGGCGTGCTCGAGGCTTGACAATCCGGGCGACCGGGCGTCGGCGCCCTGTACGGAAGGGCTCG
This sequence comes from uncultured Sorangium sp., assembly GCA_964475255.1. Classification (GTDB taxonomy): domain Bacteria; phylum Myxococcota_A; class Polyangia; order Polyangiales; family Polyangiaceae; genus PMG-095. Next base: position 27,536 of record CAYYWA010000022.1, on the reverse strand, counting down.
CGCGTTGGCACGGAGCGCCTCGTCGGCACGGACCGCCTCTCGGACGCCTCCGAAGCGCGTGAGCGAGCGGAGGCGTGGGTCCACGCTCGCAGGGGCCGTGGAGCACGAAGAGCGCGGAGGGCGCTCCAGCGAGGACGCGCCGAGTGACTCCCCGGAGACGGCGAGCGTGGGCCCGTCCGGAATGCAGCCGCTCGCGTCGATGGATGAGGCGAAGGCGAGCCTCGAGGCACTCCTGCGGACGCTTTCGGACGAGGCGTTCCTCACCGATTCGCGGCGCCGTCTGAGCACTCCAGCGATGCGCCTTGTCGCTGCTTCGTCCGTCGTGGCGCGCGCCTTGCACCGAGTCTCCACGAAGACCGACGCACGCCCGGGCGCCGACTCCGGGGCGTCCGTGCGCGAATCAGGAGAGCACGATGCAAGGTCAAGCCGGAATCGTCACTGAAGAGAGCGGCGTGGTGCCCCGGCAGACGCACCGCCGTCGCGGGCGCATCCACGGCGTTCGCAAGGCCGAGCGCCGTGCGAGCGGGCTTGCCTGGTTCGGGATCGGGCTCGGGGTTGCCGAGCTCGTCATGCCCGGGCGGCTCGCGCGTTTTCTCGGCCTCGACGACCACCCGAGCACGCGGACGCTGCTGCGGGCGTTCGGGGTGCGCGAGATCGCGAGCGGCATTGCGATCCTCGCTCGAGCGCGTCACGCGGGCTGGATGTGGGCGCGAGTGCTCGGCGACGCGCTCGATCTCGCCGCGCTCGCCACCGCGCATCGCTCGGCGCGGCGCCGCCATCGCCCGCGCGTTCGGGGCGCGCTCGTGTTCGTGCTCGCGGCGTCCGTGCTGGACCTGGTCACGGCGAGCAGACTCGCGCGCGCTCCTCGCGCTCGCATTCCGGGTTTGTGACGGCGCTCCCCTGGCAGCCGCTACTCGCCGATCAGCAGGCGGTATGCGGTCGCGAGCGCGACGTCTTTGCCGAGACGGGGATCCGTCGGCACTTCGACGCCGAGCGACGCCTCCCCGAGCGGCTCGCGCAGCGCCGAAGGATCACTCGCTGGAGGCGGCGTCACCACCGGGGCGCCGAACTCTTCCGGCAAATGACCTTCGAGGTTGCGCTCCCGCATCACGCCGAACTCGCCGCCGGGTGACGCGACGAAAATATCCGGCTCGAGTCCCTGCGCCTGGATGGCGCGCCCGCGCGGTGTGTAATAGCGAAGCGTGGTCAGGCGCAGCCCCGCGCCGCCGGGGAGATCGACGATCGTCTGCACGGAGCCCTTGCCGAACGTCTTCGCACCGACGAGTCGAGCGCGACCGTTGTCCTTCAGCGCTCCGGCGACGATTTCCGCGGAGCTCGCCGTAAACTCGTTCACGAGAACGACCAGGGGGCCGCGACGCAGGACGCCACCCGGCGTCGCGCGCAGCTCGTCGACGACGGCGTCGCGCCGCCGCGTCGTGAAGACGACGCCGCTCGCCAAGAGCTCGTCCGCCACCGCGGTGGCCTCGTCGACCAAGCCGCCCGGGTTGTTGCGCAGATCGAGCAGCCAACCGCGAATGCCTCCTGACGCGCCACTCCGGAGGGCGGCTACGTGCTCGAGGAGCTCCGTGTGGGTTCCCTGCTGGAATGCCTTGATGCGCAGGTACCCGACGTCTCCGGTCAACAGCTTGCTCGCCACCGATTTGACATCGATGACTTCCCGCGTGAGCGTGAAGTAGAGGAGCTTCTCGAGCCCCTCGCGACGCAGCGTGAGCAGCACGCGCGATCCGGGCTCGCCCCGCATGCGCTTGACGAGGTCGACCGGGCTCTTGCCGCGCACGGTCGAGTGATCGATGGCGAGGATGCGATCTCCCGAGCGAATACCGGCTCGGGCCGCCGGAGAGCCCTCGATGGGCGCGATGACGGTCACCCATTCGCCGCTGAAATCCACCTCGACGCCGATGCCGCCGAATTGGCCCTCCGTATCGCTCCGGAAAATCGCGTAGTCCTCGGGCGCGAGGTACGCCGAGTGCGGGTCCAGCTCGCCGACCATGCCCTCGAGCGCGCCCTCCACCAGGCGCGCCCGCTCCACGGGGTCGACGTACTCGTTTTCGACCCAGGCGAGGACGCGGCCGAACTGATCGAAGAGCTCGTAGGGGCTCTCGCGCGCGCTCGTGGCGCGGGCAGGGCCCGCCGAAAGCAGGGCCAAAGCACCGGCGACGAGCGAGAAAACTGCGGTGAAGCGTCGTGGCGCACACGGATGCGCGGGCCGTCCCCGCCGACCGCTCGTGACCGATCGCGCTGCGTCGGAAAGGGCAGGGCCCCGCCGACCAACAAAACAAATTCCATGAATCACGAGAGCTCGAACGTACCCCATTGCTTTCGCTGGTCTGCGGGTGCTAGTAAAACTCCTCTACTGGCGTTGGTCGCCAGCTTCCACAACAAGCTCGAGGTAAGCGTGGCCGAGAACGAATCCAGCAAAGGCGTGGGTAGCGACAAGCGCAAGCAGAGCCTCTATTTCCCCGAGTCGATGCTTCAAGAAATCAAGGATGAGGCAGCCCGGTTGGACCGGTCGCTGTCTTGGGTCGTCCAACGAGCCTGGAAGATGGCCCGGCTCGAGATCAAGAAGATCCCGAGCGTGAACGACGTTGAAGACGAGAGCGAAGAAGTCGGAGGATAGGCCGCTCTTCGCCGAATCCCTAGCCGAGGGGTCGGACGGAACCCGTCTCTACGTCAGATGGCGTAACGGGCCGCATCAGACTACTGCGCTTCTGTCAGACGGTATCGTCTGCGACGGGTACATATATAAGTACCTGTGGGAGGATCTCTCCCATATCGTCAGTGTTGCTCACTGGAACTACCGAGGACACGGCAGAAGCGCACTGCCCGCCGACCCCGAGCGCATCACGGTGCTCGATCATGCGCACGACCTCGATGCCGTGCGCCGTCACCTGGGCGATCCGCCGGTAGTTCTGGTCGGGCATTCATTCGGGACGCAAGTCGCGCTCGAGGCGTATCGGCTTCGTCCGGAGAAGGTGGTAGCTCTGGTGCTGCTGTGTGGCAGCTTCGGGCGCGTCACCTACACTTTCAAGGGCAGTGACATGCTCGCGGGCGTGCTGCCGGGTCTCATCGCCTTTGCCGAGCAGCACAAGAAGCTCGCGCGCGCGGTGTGGTCTCGGCTGCCCGTGCGTTTCGGGCTGGAGCTCGCGCGCCTGACTGGTGACGTGAACCTCGCGGCCGTGCGACCGGAGGATCTCGAGCCCTATTTCCGCCACGCCGCGCACGTGGACTTCGAGATGTTCTTGAGGATGCTGCGCGAAGCGGGCGAGCACTCGGCCGAGGACGTGCTCGCCCAGGTGCGCGTCCCCGCTCTGGTGCTCGCCGGAGACCGGGACTCGTTCACCCCGTCCGAGGTCTCGGAGGTGATGGCACGTCTCCTGCCGAGGGCCGAGTTCGAGCTCGTGCCCGGAGGGACCCACGCGCTTCCGCTCGAGGAACGGGAACGCGTCCGCCGATCGATCGCGGCTTTCCTGACCCGAGTGCTCGTGGAATAATCCACCGCGATTTGGCTCGTGGTCTGGACCCGCGCATCGTCGGCCCGTTGCTCGTTCTGGTAGCTCACGACCTGCGCAACCCGCTCTCCGCGTTGCACAGCAATGTTGGGTTCTTGGAGTCCGCAACGGAGCCCGAGGATCAGGACATCCGTGAGGCGTTGTCCGACATCACGGTTTCCTGCAGCTCGCTGAACCAGATCATCGACAATCTCGAGCTCCTCGGGATCGCGAATCTGGACGAGCCTCCGAAGCTCGACCGCTTGCCGCTCCGCATCGAGGAGCTCGCCCGCGAGTGCATCGCGCGAGCGGAGAGCAGCGCCGCCAGCTACGGCACGGAGCTCCAGCTCCTTCCGACGAGTGGGACGGGAGCACACGTTCTCGTCCATCGGGAGATGGCGGGGCGCGCGCTGGGCAATCTCCTGTTCAACGCGATCCAGCACGGGTCCGGGTCGGCAGTGCTGGTCGCGGTGCGTCGTGAGGAGCAGCACGGCGTCGTGACGATCACCGATGCTGGCGCCGTGCTCGCGCCGAGCCTGCGGGACGCCGCGTTCACGGCGGCCGGGCAGCTCGTGTGCAAAGGCAACGCCGAAGGGCGCTACAGCCGCGGCCTGGGGTTGTTCGCGGCCGAGGTGGCGGCCCGGCTCGCGGGCGCCGAGCTGCGCTGCGCCACTGCCGACGGCAAGAACGTGCTCGAGCTCTGGGCCCCGCTCGCCTGAGTCCGCGGGCGAGTCAAGGCTGCACGATCGCGACCTCTTCCGGCTCGCGAAACAGGATTTTGCCCGTTTCGCCGGGGCAACCCCAGCAGGTGCTCCAGTACGCGCGCAGGCGGATGTCGTCGGCGTAGGCCAGCGCGACGGGGCCGGTCTCGTTCTGCATCGCGAAGCTGGCGGCGACCCGGTACTCGTCCTCGGCGAGCACGGACAGCGCGACGACGAACGACAGCGCGTCTCCCGAGCGGGCGCTGACGAGGAGGAGCTCGACGCCCGGCGCCGGGTTCCAGAGCAGCGGGTGCACGGTGAAGCTCATGCCCTGGCGGTTGCCATGGCCTCGAGCAACGACGGTTTCTGCCGCCTCCGGCTCCTTGAAGTACTTGATGTCCTTGGCGAGCCCGCTCGTGTTCGGGTGCTCACGCAAGATCGCTTCCAGGCGATCGGCCGTCAGGCGCACCTTGCGGAACGTCACCCCGAGCTTCGGCTCCTCGATCACCGCGGCGTTGGGTGCACCCGCGCAGCAACGAAACCCGAGATCTTCGGCGCGCGCTTCCGGGTTTTCGCCTCGTCGCGCCGCGCAGCGGTGGCCGGGGCTCGCGGTGTCGAACGCGCCGCGGACGACGGCTTCTGGCTCCTTCGACCTGGTGCGGAGCGTGCTGGCCGTCCACTCGCGAAGGTGGGTGCCCATCGCCAGCACGTCGAATCCCGACGCGCAGCTCAGGGGCTCGCGCGCGCACCGCGGATCCCAGATGCTCCCCGTCGCGAACACGTCGCTGTTCGGTCCCTTGCAGGCGCGCTCCCACTCGAGCTCGGTGCACAGGCGGGCGCCGCGCTCGGCGCATTTGCGCTGGGCCTCATCCCGGCTGACACCGACGAGGGGAGGCTGCTTCGGATCGTTCGGGTACGGCAGACGGTCGATGCGGAACGGACCGAGATCGACGGGACGCCGCCGCGGTTCGAGGCGGGGGAGGCGCCCTTCCTCGCCGGGGACGCTTCCGGCGAAGAACGTGCCTCCCGGAATTTCGACGCGCTCGCCCGCGAGCGCCACGTGTGGCGGTGGTCGCGTCGAAGGAGCGGTGCGCGCGCTCGGCTTCGCCTCTGCACCCGGGCCGGGCCCGCGCTCGCGCGTGCAGCTCGTTGCCATGAGGAATAGCAGCGGGGGAGCGACGAGAAAGCGGGAGGGCAGCATCGCCGAGATCCGCGCGTCTTGTACCATCGGAAGCGCCCGTTCGTGCAGGCGCGTCAGCGGCTGGCGCCCGTGGCGAGCGCGCGCAACACTGCCGCGATGCTTCCTCCCGGCGTCGCGACGCGCCTCGGTCCCGCCCTTGCGGCGCGTGCGGAGCGCTGCATCCGACGCTCCCCCGCGCTCGCCGACGAGCTCGCGAACGTCGTGCGGCGCGCCGAGCTCCAAGGCGCTGGCCCGGAAGAGCTCGCGCTCGCGCTCGGCATCGTCCTTGCGCTCCGAGACCCGAGCGAGCCAGTCGCCGAGGAACCGTAGATGAAGCTTCCCCGGCTCCGTCCCTTGTACCTCACGCGCGAGCCCGAGCTCGTCCGCGCACAACTCTCGGGGCGCTCCCCCGCGCCGCACGAGCGTGTCGCGCTGGCCGACGACGTGTCGACGGACGAGATGCTGCCGGCGTGGGCCTGCTACTACTACGACGAGCGCCTCGCCCACTACTGCCTCGTCGGGTACCGCGGGAACGTCGTTCCGCCTGGCGCCGTCGCGGCCGGCGGGTTTTCGGCGCTCGTCGGAGGGAAGCGCTTCGGCTGCGGGAGCTCGCGAGAGACGGCGCCGTTCGCGCAGCGCACGCTCGGCGTGCGCCTCGTGATCGCCGAGAGCTTCGCGCCCATCTACAGGCAGAACTGCCATAACCTCGGCATCTTCACGTCCACCGATCGGACGTGGCTCGAGCGCATCGAGCGCGGCGAGGCGCTCTCGATCGACGCCTTGTGCTCCGAGCTCGATGAGCAGAGCGCTGCCGTGTTGGCCGCTGGCGGGCTCGGTCCGTACGGGAGAGCGCGCGCGGCGGGGCGACTCCTCTCGCCGGTTCCGCGGACGCCCGCGCGGCCGATGACGATGGCGGAGAAAATCCTGGCGCGAAACGCCGTGGTAGGTCCCGGGCAGACGGGCGTGCCAGCGCTCGCGCCCGGCGACGTCCTCTTCGTGCGCGCGGATCTGCGCTTCAGCCACGACTACACGACCGCGATGATCGACGCTCAGATGCGCGCGGCGTTCGGAGACGACGTCCCGGTACACGACCCGGCGAGCGCGTGCGTGTTCCGCGATCATCTGCCCCTGCTCGATCGGGTGATGCCGGAGTCCCAACGCCGGCTCGGTCTCTTGGATCGCGCGACGGAGCTCGCGCACATCCAGAGCGCCTTCGCGGCGCGCCACGCGCTCCGGCAGTACGGCCCGGGCGCGGCGCTCGGCGAGGGCATCTGTCACAACGTGATCCTCGAGCGCCTCGCGCGCCCCGGAGACCTCGTGGTGGGAACGGACTCGCATACGTGTACGGCGGGTGCCCTGGGCTGCTTCGCCTTCGGGGTGGGGAGCACCGACATGGCGGCTGGCTTCGTCACCGGTGACTTCCGCGTTCGCGTGCCCGAATCCGTGAGCATCGCGCTCTCGGGCACGCTCCGTCGTTTCGTGTCGGCGAAGGACGTGTGGCTCGCGCTCCTCGCGCGTGAGGACGTGCGTCAGGGACTGTTCTCCGGCCGCGTGCTCGAGTTCTCTGGCGACGGGGTGGCGTCTCTTTCGCTCGACGAGCGCGCGACGCTCGCCAACATGGCCGTGGAGGCCGGCGCCTTCACGGCGATCTTGCCGGTTGACGACGCCGTCCTCGAAGGGCTCGCGCGCGAGCGCGGGGAGAGCTCCTCCGAGTTGAGCGCGCGTGCCGTGACGCCCGACCCCGACGCGACGTACGCGGCGCGCATCGAGCTCGCGCTCGACGCGGTCGAGCCGATGGTGGCGCTGCCCTCCGATCCCAAGAACGCAATGCCCGTGAGCCACCTCGCCACCGCGGTGCCCGGCGGCGTCGCGATCGACATCGCGTACGGCGGCTCGTGTACCGGCAGCAAGGTCGCGGACATGGATCTCTATGCCGCCGTCCTCCTGCCCGCGGTTCGACGCGGCGCGCGGGTCGCGCCGGGGGTCTCTTTCTACATCCAGTTCGGCTCGGATCGCGTGCGCCACCACGCGGAAGCGCGCGGCTACGTCTCGCTCTTCCAGGCCGCGGGCGCCACGCTGCTCGATCCGGCGTGCGGCGCGTGCGTCGGTGCCGGCCCGGGCGCTTCCGAGCGGCCGGAGCACGTCACCGTGAGCGCCGCGAACCGGAACTATCCGGGACGCAGCGGGCCGGGGCGCGTCTATCTCGCGAGTCCCGCGGTGGTTGCCGCGAGCGCCCTGCTCGGCAGGATCGCCGCGCCCACCTCTCTGCTCGAGGAAGAGGAGCTCCACTGACTATGGCACGATCGCACGGGCGAACGAGCGGGTATCGGGTTGGTCCCGGCACGTGGGTGCGCGTGCGCTACGTGGCGCGGGATGCCGACGGCGAGCTCGTCGAAGACACGGCTCAGGAGAGCAGCTACGTCCATGGCCGCGGCGTGTTGCTTCCGGCTCTCGAAGCCGCGCTCGAGAACCGCGCGTCGGGCGACCACGTGCGCGTCACGCTCCGCCCCGAAGACGCGTTCGGACCCCGCCGTCAGGAGGCGATCCTCGAGCTCGATCGCGACGAGCTGCCGGCCGAGGTGGCCGCGGGCGACCGCTACGAAGCCGAGACCGCCGACGGATTGCTCGTCGTGCTGCGGGTGCTCGAGGTGCGCGACGACGCTGTGGTCGTCGATTCCAACCATCCGCTCGCCGGCCAGCGCATCACCTTCGAAATCGACGTCCTCGAGGTGCGCCCTGCGACGGACGCCGAGCTTCGTGCGGCCGAACGTGCCGCGGAGGGGCTCGAGTCGGCCTCTGGGCCGCTGATCCCGGTCGCGAGCTTGCTTCGGGGCACCCCTCGGCGCTACGAGAGGGACGGCGCGGACGGGGACGTTCCTCCCGAGTCCGAGCCCCCCTGAGAGAAAGAACCATGCCGCTCCCCGAATCATTCAAGTTCGATACACGAGTCCGCGAGCGCTTGCTCCGGCGGGGCCTGCTCAGCGAGGCCGAGGTCGAGAAGCACCTGAGCGCGCTGACCGACGCCGCCGAAGGCGCGACCGAAGTGGACATCAAGCAGCCCGCACTGCAGACGGACGCCGAGCGCGACTATCACTTGGTCGTCCGCTCCGCGCCGGCGCCGCGGCCGCTCTCCGTCGCGCCGCCGCCCGAAGAGCCGCCGGTGTCCCGTCCCATGGCTACCGAGACCGCGCCCGTGGCCGCATCCGTGGCGGCGGTTCCGCCGAGCCCCGAGCCCGTCGCGCCGCCGCCCCAGACCGGTGACGAGGCGGACGCGAGCGCAGCAAGCCCAGTGAGCGCGGCGAGCGACGCCGGCACGGAGCCCAACGCGACGGGCAACGCGGGCCCGGAGCCCAGTGTGACGGGCAATGCGGGCCCGGAGCCCAGCGTGACGGGCAACGCGGGCGCGGAGCCCAGCGCGACGGGCGAAGGCGCGCCCGAAGCCGGCTCGGAGGAGCCGTGAGCGACAGCGGGCGCGAGGACGAGGTTCTGGATCCCGGCGAAGCCGCCTACGCGGAGGCGCGCGCGCGCGGCGGCGGCGCCGATCTGCCTTCGATCGACTTTACGACGCTCGTCCTCTCGCTCAGCCACTCGGCGCTGCTCCACCTCGGTGATGCTCCCGATCCCATGAGTGGACAGCGCACGGTGGACCTCCCGCTTGCGCGGCAGAGCATCGATTTGATCGCGCTGCTTCAGGAGAAGACGCGCGGCAATCTCAGCGGTGAGGAGGAACGCGTCCTCTCGCAGGCGCTGTTCGACCTTCGGATGCGCTACGTCGAGGTGGCCAAATCGAACGCCTGACGCGCGTCACTCTTCGCCGCGCGCGCCATCGGGGCGTGCCGTTCGTCGTGGCGCTCGGCCTCGCCCTCTCGGCGTGCAAGCGTGCGGCTCCGCCGACCCCCGGAGCCGCTTCCGCCGTGCCGGTCACGGCGCTGCCGCCACCACCGCCCAGTCCGCCTCCGCCCCCGGCGAGCCCGGGGGCGCTCGCGCCGGCGAGCTTCGCGGAGCTGGCGGCGGCCGCCGATCCCGCCGTGGTGTTCGTGAAGACCATCCAGGAAAAGCAGCTCTTGGCGGGGCGCCGCGTGGTCGGGCAGGGGCTCGGCAGCGGGTTCGTCTACGACTCGAACGGCTTCATCCTCACCAACAATCACGTCATCGAGAGCGCGAGCGAGATCAGCGTCGTGTTCGGACGCACCCGAGAGGTGAGCGCGACGGTGGTCGGGCGCGATCCGCCCACGGACGTCGCCGTCCTGCGCGTCGAGGCGACCGGCCTTCCCGCGCTCGCGCTCGGCGACTCCGACGCCGTCCGCGTCGGCGACTGGGTCGTCGCGATCGGCAACCCGTTCGGGCTCCAACACACGGTCTCGGCCGGGATCCTCTCGGCGAAGGGCCGCACGCACCAGGACGTGCGCGGACTCGACGAGACGGGGTACTACGAGTTTCTTCAGACGGACGCGAGCATCAACCCGGGCAACTCCGGCGGTCCGCTCCTCGACACGAATGGACGCGTGGTCGGCATCAACACCGCCATTCGCGCCGAAGCGAACAGCATCGGCTTCGCGATCCCGGTCAACATGGTCAAGGAGATCCTGCCGCGCCTCTTGAAAGACGGCTGGGTGCGACGCAGCAAGGTGGGCGTTCAGGTCTCGTCCGTGCAGCCCGAAGATGCCGAGCGGCTCCAACTGGGAAGCGTGCTCGGCGCCCTCGTCACCAACGTCATCCCCGGGGGACCGGCAGACCGCGCGGGGCTGCGCGTGGACGACGTGATCCTCGAGTTCGACGGCAAGCCGGTCTCCGGCGCCGAACGGCTCCGTTGGATCGCGAGCCTCGCGGGCGTGGGTCGCACCGTGACCCTGCGCATCGCCCGTGGCGGCCGCCTGTTCGAGACGCGCGTGACCCTCGAGGAGCTCCGGCAGGGGCCGTTGGCGCCGTTCGCACCGTTTCGTTGAGCGGTGAATGCCCCTCGGGGCTGCCGCGTCCTATGGGAAAAGGCGTCGAGCAGTGTGGGGCGATCGGCGAGCGCACCGGACACGCTTGCCAGGTACCCCCACTTTCAGCCACACTGGATAGGGCTCGCCGGGGAAGGTCCCCACCGAGGCTGGCGTAGACCCATCCGTGATGGCTTTCATTGCTCGCGACCTCGCGTTCGGTTTCCACTCGGTGCCGACGAGCGCGCCCGAACACGCGTCTCCGGCCGAGTCCGGGCCGCGGGCCGCCGCATCGCCCGTGAATAGCGGCGAGGTTTGCGCGTCCAACCGGTTGGCTCGCGAAGCCGAAGCGGAGCTCGACCGTGGTCTCATCCAGCGTGCCCAGAACGGAGATAGCCGAGCGTTTCGGGCGCTCGTCGAGCGCCACCAGCGGCGGGCGTTCGTCATCGCCGTGGCCCTCGTCAAGGACGAGGAGGACGCTCGCGAGGTCGTGCAGGAGGCCTTTCTGCGCGTGCACCGCGGGCTCGCGCAGTTCCAAGGCGGGTCGAGCTTCTTCACCTGGCTCTACCGCATCGTCACGAACCTCGCGATCGACGTGGTGCGCCGACCTGCGCGCCGTGAGCTGGGCCTCGAGGAAACGCTCGAGAACGCGACCGAGGAAGAGCTGCTGCTCGGAGCGGAGGCCGACGATCCGTTCGCGGCGCTCGAGCGCAGCGAGCTGCGCCGGCGCATCGCGCGCGCTCTCGACGAGCTGCCGCCGTATCACCGCGGTGTGATCGTGATGCGCGAGCTTCAGGGCATGAGTTACGAGGAGATGGCGCAAGCGATGGGGGTCTCGAAAGGCACGATCATGAGCCGGCTGTTCCACGCTCGACGCAAGCTCGAGCGCGCGCTCGTCGGTGATTTCGGCGGCCCTGCCACCCCCGGCGACGAGCCGTGAAGCACGATCCGCGCATCGATCTGCTCCACGATGGAGAGCTCGACCCGGAGACGGCTCGCGAGGTCGAGGCGCGCCTGTCGGCGTTCCCCGCGGACCGCGCCCGGCTCGAGCGTCTCGAGCTCATCGGCGGCCTTTTGAGGGAGCTCGACCTCGCGGCGGGCATGCCGAGCGACCTCACCGACCGGATCGTCCACGCGACCGAGGCGCGGCGCTCCGTCCGGGCGCGGTACTGGGTTGCGGCGGCGGGTCTGCTTGCGGCGGCTGCGGCCGTGTTCGTCGCGGTATCGAGAGAGCCCATCCCCGAAGGCCCCGACGAGGGCGCGCTGCTGGCCGCCAATACCCTCGCCGAGGCCCCTCCGGTCTCGATCGAAAGCGTGGACTTCGGCGGCACCGCGGGCGCCATCTTCATGGTATCGGCCGGCGTGACCGACACGATGGTGGTTTGGACGCTGGATACCGATTCCACTTCGGGACTGGAATGAAGGCCGCGCTGGGCTTGCTCTTGTCCGTGTCGCTCGTCGCGCCGCCGCTCCTTGCGCGCGAGCCCGCGTTGCCCTTCGAGCAGAAGCCCGAGAAGCGCGAGGCGTTCTTCGCCGACGTGATGGTGCTCTACGCCAACAACTCGAAGAAGGGCATCGATCCGCGCATCGGGAACATGCCGGAGCTCCAGAAGCCGCCCTTCTCGTCGTACGACAGCTACGAGCTCGTCGATCGCGCGCGGCTACCCCTCGAGAAAGAAAAGCCGCGCACGCTCGAGCTGCCGAACGGGCGCGTGCTCCGCACGAAGCTCCTCGACGTGCTCGCCGCGGATACGGTGAAGCTCTCGGCGAGCATCAATCAACCGAACGGCAAGGACTTCCTGCCGTTGCTCGAAGTGCGGGCCAAGCTCGGCCAGGCGTTCATCGTCGCGGGCCAGAGCTACCGTCAGGGCATCCTCGTCCTCGTGATCCGCGCCGTGCGCTGAACGCGCGAGCGAGCGTTCCCGAGCCCTCAAAGGCAGGCGTTGGCGTTCGCGTCGGGGAAGACGACGAACGACGCCGAGAGCGGCGGGAACCTGAGCGTGTCGTCCGAAAGAACCCGAGCGCTCGGCTCGAGCGGAGGCAGCCCGCCGGCGTGGGTCCGGAGCGGCTTCCCGTTGAGCTCCAGCGTGGTGCTGTCGAGGCTCGGCGCACCGAGCTCATAGACATGGGCTTCCGAGCCGAGGGCGTCGGCTCCGTGAACGACGGCCGCGTGATCGCTGTCGACGTTGACGACGAGCAGCGTGACGCTTCCCGGCGCCTTCCGCGATCGCTCGGCGGTGCAGTGTGCGTAGAGCCGCAGGTACGGGTTCTTCGCCTCGGCTTGCTTCACCGAGAGCACTCGCGTGCCCATCAGCCGCTTGTGGAGCACGGAGGCGTAGTAGTCGGGTCGTGGCTCGAGGGTCTCGTCGTCGAGCATGCCGTAGTGGGAGCCCGCGAGCGTTTGCCGGACGACCACGGACTGGCCGCGCCGGGCCGCGGCGCCGAGCTCGTCGAGCCACCAGAGCGTCGAGGCGAACCGATCGGAGACACCGGGCTCGCCGCCGCACTGGGCGTTGCCGGTTTCACCGAGCCAGAGGCGCATGCCGGGCGCGTGCCGATCGCGCACGCGCTCCACGTATTCGGCCCAGCGATCGTGCTCGTCGAGGTGAACGGGGTTCAAGAGCACCTCGGGACCGGCCCTCCGCGTGGCCATCGGACAGCGCCGCGACTGTTGCGGATAGAAGTGCCAGGTGAGGGCGTCGAGCGCGTCGCCGCCTCCGGCCTCCAAGAAATCCTCGAAGATGCCGTAGTAGGTCGAGAGGGGCTCGCCCATCACCGGCCACAGAAAGCCCGCGGGGCCGACGACGCGCGCCTCGGGGAAGTAGCGCTTCACGACGTCGGCGAAGACCCGCGCATCCTTCGCGTACTGCTTTCCACTCACACGATGGGAAAGGCCGTGCACGAACGGATAGCCGTTCACCTCGTTGCCGAGCTCCAAGACGGGCACGGCGTCGCCACGGGATCGTCCATAGCGCGCCAGCTCTTCGAAGTTGTGCGGCGTCCAGTGACCGCGCTCGTCGCGGGGCCCCGGGCCCGCGTTGACGGTGAAGAACAGATCGAGGCCGGTGCGCCGCACGAAGGCGTTCACGGCGTCCCAATGACGGCGGGTGAACGCGAGCTCGTACCCGGGGGGAAGCGAGGCGGGCGGCGTGTCGCTCGACGAGTAAAAGACGTGGTCGGCTTCCGTGCCCCCGATTCGCAGGAACGCGGGGGTCAGCTCCTCCGCGAGCCGAGCGAGCAGGGGCCGCGTGAAATCGAAGGGTGGAACGCGCTCGCTGCCGCGGGCGATCTCCACGCGGTCGGCGGCGGCGGACCAGAAATGGCCACCGACCACCTGCGACGTATCCACCGCGAAGGACAGAAACCGCGGATCGACCTCGGCGGCGACGCGCGAGCCGTCGACCTGCATTCGAACGGGTTGGCCGGTCCTGGGCGGCGTCGGAGCGGTGCCGCCGTACGCGACGTCGAGCAGCGCACCGATGAATCGATCCGAAGAGCCCACGGCGACGAGCATCGGTTTCGAGAACGCGAGGGCGAGCACGGCCGCGACGCCGGCCGCGCCGAGCATGCCGAAGCGAGGGATGCGCACGGGGCGGCGCATACGCGACGCGAGTCGCACGCGCAAACCCGAGCTCGCACGCACCCGGTGAGTTGCGCGCGGCGTCAGGTGACGACGAGGGTCACGAGCCGTCTGCGCGTTCGAGGGCGTCGAGCAGTTTTCGTTCGTCGAAGTCGAGCACGCGCCCGCCGAAGGTCTCGAGGGACGCGGTCTCTCGAACGGCCGCGACGCGCCCGGCCTCGTCGAGAAACACGAGGACGGGTACGCCCTCGGCCGTCGGGTTTCCCCACGACTCGACGAGCGCTTCGTTCGCTCCCGCGTCCAACTTCGCGACGACGTAGCGCTCCTCGAGCAGCGCGCGGATTTCCTCGTGGCTCGAGAAGACGTCGTCGAGCAGCAGGCACCACTGACACCAGTCGCCGCCGAGCACGACCAGCACGTGCTTTCCCTCCGCCGCGGCGCGCTGGAGCGCGGCCTCGATCACGCGTTCCCCGTTTCCCGACGTGTCGTACACGCGGCGCCCGCGGAGGCGACGCGCCACGAACGCGTTGTAGAGCCTGCGGGTTCCGGCGGCTCCCGCGACGGTGAGCGGAACCAGGGAGACGAGCGCCGCGATGGCGAGCAGGTGTCGCCGTGGCGGTCGCGACGACTGCGTTCGGGGGTTCTGGCTCGGCGGCTGCTCGGTCACCGGACAATCCTCGGCTCTCGACCGAGGCTACCAGCGCTAGCGCGCTCGAGCTAATTCCGCCGGGCCGTGGGGGTCATTCACGGGCGACGCGGACGCGCGAAACGCCGTCTGCCGCGTGGAGGACCTCGACTCGAATGCCCCGATCCGGGTCCACGAAAGGCCGCAATGGATCCGCGACGATGGGCTCTCGAAAGGCCGCGTCGGCGTAGGCCGTGTACGGGCCGTTGCCCGTGCCGAGATTGCCCGGATGCGCCGTTCCCGGGCGAAGCCCCACATAGACGCCATCGGGCAACGCGTGAAATGGCCCGAACGGGTCGGTCCGAGCGAACGCGTTGAACCCGCCACCCGTCCGGTACTCGATCGCGAAGTGGGAGCCGTACGGATCGACCTGGAGCAGAACGAGCTGGATCGCTTCGGGAGGAGCCCACGTCGTTGCATCGTGGAGGTCCACTTCGAGGCTCTCGCCCGGTTGGAGCGCGGCCTCGAGCACGCGCCCCGGCAAGAAGCCGAGCACCCACTTCGAGAAGGCATTGAAATGCACGAGCGCCGCGCCGCTCATCGGATCCGTCTGGTCGGCGTAGGCGGCGATCCGGCACGCGCTGCTCGCCCCGTCGAGGAGCTCGCTCGGGAAGGGACGCTCGGGGCAGCTCAGGGCGGGACGCTCGCCGAGGCCCATGGCGTGCCCGAGCTCGTGCGCCACCACACGGAACGAGGCGTCCGCGAGCGCGCCGCTCCCCACGAAGACGAGGCCCTGGCCCCGCTCGAGGCCGCCGCCGTGGGCGATGGCATCGTCGTTCACGATGACGAGGTGGTAGTCGGCGGGGTTCTGCTCCCGGAGCTCACGGAACACGTCCCAGTACACGATCTCCGCGCTCGCTCGCGCGAGGATGCCGGAACAGCTTTCCTCGCCGTTGCAGTAGTCGTTGCGCGTGCCGGGCAGCGCGTACCAGCCGTGCACCGTGCCAGACAGACGCACGGCTTGGGTCTGCCGTGCGTCCGCGGGAGCGAACAGCCCCGCCGAGACCTCGACGTAGTAGTCCGACAGGCTCGCGCCGGTGCCGCCCTCCCCGAACAGCAGCGCTTCGACGAACTCGCGACCGTAGGGGAGCGTCGCATCCCGCGGCGAGAAGAGATACACCGAGAGCTCGAGATCCCGCGGAACGACGCACCCGCGCGGTGCTTCCCGGACGATCTCCGAGGGGCTCGAGACGACGTGCCGACCGTCGTCGAGATAGCGGGCACGCGCACGGTACTCGTACCGCTCTCCGCGGATCGGGAGAAAGGTCGCGTCGTAGAGCACTTCCGCGGCGCTTCCGTCCTGGGACGCGACGACGCGCCATTCGCCGTCCGGAGCGCGCCGTCGCTCGAGCACGTAGTCGTCCGGCCGGCGGCCGCGCCATCGCGGGGCCGGGTCGGACCCCAAGCGCCGCCTCGCGCCCGGGGGGACCGCGTACGAGGGGGGAAAG
>CAYYWA010000022.1:0-11498 GCA_964475255.1 uncultured Sorangium sp. | reverse complement strand
ATCCCTCTTCATCGTGGCGAAATCCGCGCAGCGCTCGTTCGATCGCGGGCTCTTGAGCAATACGCTCGAGGTCGTTCTCCGCGATCGTCGTCGCATCCCCACATCCGAGCGCGAGCGGGAGGCTCGCGGATGCGAGCCGCCGGAGTGCCGCCGTTTCTCCTCGCATGGAGTCGTCCTCCGCCGGCGGGACGATCTGGCGCTGCGCGCGGAAAACGAGTGACGGCTCTCCGCGCGCTCACCAGAGTTCGCCGGCGTCCGAACGACTCTGCAGCTCGCGGGCCGCTCGGCGTGCCGCGGTTTTCGGGCTGCGCGAGCACTCGGGCGCCTCGTGGGAGGCAATCAGGTGCGCGCAGGCCGCGAGCTTCGGGGGAGAAGCCGAGTCAGCGCTCTTCCTCGGTGGCTTTTTCGATGTCGAGAATCCGCGCGGCGCCGACGTACGCTTTGGTCTCGTACTTGGTGATACTGCCGATCTTGCGGACGATGTCTGCCATGCGCTCCGCCTGATCGATGATGACGTCGAGCGCCGCCGCGTGCTTCGGCGACGAGGGCGGCTGCCGTCGGAGCAAGCTCGCGTACCCGAGCACGCTGGTGAGCGGTTGGTTGAGCTCGTGGGCGGCGGCGCCCGCGAGCTCCGCGACGAGGGCTTGTTTCTCCCGCGCTCGAAGCTCGTCCTGCGCGCGCTCGAGCTCGGCTTCGATGCGCAATTTGTCGCGAATGTCCGTGAAAATGCCGACGGATGCCACCGGGCGGCCGCTGTCCATCACGAGCGAGGCCGAGAGCAGCACCGGAATGATCCGGCCGTCGGCGCCGAGCATGTCGACGCGGTGGTCTTCGAGGCGGCCATAGCCGCAAATCGCCGGATCGCGGATCTTCTGCATTACCTCCCGGGCGCCCCCTGGGGGATACAGGCGATCGACGCGCATCTTTCCGACCACGTCTTCTGGCGCGTAGCCGAAGATCCGCGAGGCCGCGCGGTTGAAGAGGAGCACGGTCCCGCGCAGATTCGCGGAGACGATGCCGTCTACGGAGCTGTCGATCACGCGCTCCAAGAACTCCTTCGTCTGTTGGAGCTCGATGGCGGTCTTTCGCTCGCGGGTGACATCGCGGAACGTGAGCAGGACCGCGTTGTCCTCGTGCAGCACCGAGCTCGAGCTCACGCTGATCACCGTGTGCTCGCGACGACGTGACTCGAGCGAGAACTCGGCGGCGAGGGGGTACTCGCCCACCGCGAACGCCTCGAGCAGCCGTTCGGCGCGGCCGCGCTCGCTCTGGGCCACGAGCTCCGGAAAGCGACGCCCGAGCAGCTCCTCACCCGAGAGCGCGAGGATTTCGCGGGCTCGAGGGTTCGCGAACAGGAGCGCCCCGCTCCGGTCGATGACGAGCATGCCGTCGGCCGCGCTCTCGAAGAAGTCGACGTAGCGCTGGAAGAGCTTCATCCGGCGCTCGGCTTCCGCCTGCTGGTCGCGCTCGCGCCTCCCGAGCCGTTCTCGGTACTCGAGCATTCGAAGCTGCGCGCGAACACGGAGGAGGAGCTCCGCCGCGGCGCAGGGCTTGGGCACGTAGTCGTCGGCGCCCGCGGTGAGAGCCGCCGCGATCTCGTCGGCGGCATCGCGCGCCACGAGCACGAGGACCGGCACCTCGCCGCGCACGGGGTGGGCGCGGAGCTCGGCGAGCAACGCGTAGCCGGCAGCGCGATCCGTGACCAGGTCGAGCAGGACGAGGGGCGGCACGTGCTCGGCGAGCCACGCGCGCGCCCCTTCCGTGCCGAGGGCGATGTTCGGGACGTCCGCTTGGTGGAGCGTTGCCGAAAGCGCCTGCCGGCTCCCCGCGTCGTCATCGACGACCAGGAGGTCGCCCCGGAGAGTCATGCGTCCGCCAAGGAGCCTAACACGCCCTGGCGGCTCGGGTCACTCGATGAGCTCGGCGGGCGCCGGCTCGACCGAGAGGCCCTGCTTCTGAAGCTCCGGCTGGATCTTTTGTCGATCGCCGACGAGCACGAACAAAAGTCGACCCGGCGCGAGGTGCTGGGCGGCGGCCTGGACCTCGGCCGGTGTCACGCCGCCGACGGTCTTGGAAAATCGTGTGTAGTAGTCGAGTGCAAGCTCGTCCGTGAACAAGCTCGCGATGATGCTGGCGGTTCGGCTCGGGTGCTCGAGCGTGGCGCCGAGCGAGTGAATGACGTCGGCGCGTGCGCGTTCGAGCTCGGGCGGCGTGATCGGCGCCCCTCCTGGCTTCTGGATGGCCTCGAGCTCTCGCTGGATCTCTCGGATGGCCGCCGCCGTCACGGGAGTCTGCACGTTCGTGCCGAGCACGAACGTCCCGAGGTGTCGATTCTCGACGGGCTGTGCGAACGCTCCGTACGTGTAGGCGTGCCTCTCGCGCAGGTTCATGTTGAGCCGCGACGTGAAGAGGCCGCCCACGACGGTGCCGAGGAGCTCGCGGGCCTCGTGTCCCGGGTCAGAGCGCTTGGGGAAGGGTTGGACGGCCGCGACCGCGGTCTGAACCGCGTCGGGCCGGTCCACGACGAGCACCTTCGTGGCCGCGACGCCGCGCTCCGCGGGAGGAGCGGGCGCGTCGATCCCGGATTTTCCGCGCAGGCCGCCGAACAGACGACGGGCCTCGCGCTCGATCACGGCCGGCTCGATGGCGCCGACCACGATGAGCGCCGCATTGTCGGGCGTGTACGCCCGCGCGTGGAAGTCCCGAAGGTCCTGCACGCGGAGCCGCTCGACGTCGGGGAGGGTCCCGTTCACCGGAGCGCCAAAGACGGGACCGTTCAACGCGCGGATCGCCGCCAGCATCGCGAGGCGTGCCGGATCTTGGCGCTCCGCGCGCAACCCATCGAGCCACTCGCGCTGAACGCGCGCGAAGTCACGCTCCGCGAAGGCCGGCTCGGTGACGACCTCCGCAAGGAGGCTGAGCCCTTTCTCGAAATCCTCGGGGAGCACCGTCAGCGAGACGCGCGAGTCGTCGCGCGTCGCCTGGGACGACAGCGTCGTGCCGAGAGACTCCACGGCTTCCGCGAGCGCCATGGAGGAGCGTCGCTTCGTGCTCTCGGTGAGCATGCGCGCCACGAGGCCGGCCAAGCCGCTCTTCTTCACCGGGGACGCCGCGGCACCGCGACGGACCACGTAGTTCAGCGACACGACGCGTCCCGGTGCCGACACGGACAGCACGCGCATCCCGTTCTCGAGCGTGATCTGCCTCGGCGTCGGGTAGTCGACCGAGGCGGGCTCGCCCGGCTTCGGGCGCTCCTTGCGGAACGCCTCGGCGTCGGGGAGCGCCTCGCCCGCGCCAGGCGGAGCCGTCCCCGGCGCCACCGCCGGTTGCTGTTGACCGCAGGCAGCGAGCGCGATCGTGAGAGCGAGGGACCACCGCTTCATTGTCCACCTCCTTGAGCGGCCGCGCTCGTCATGGGCTCCGTCACGACGACGACGCGTCGGTTCGGCGACAGGTGCTCGCGGAGCACCCGCTGAACGTCCTCGGCGCGCACGTTCTCGATGGCGGCGACCCATTTCGGCAGATACCCAGGCTCCCCCAGATAGTGATTGAAGCGCTGGAGCAGACCCGCGCGGCCCGATTCACCACCGGGTCCGTTCAAGAGCTCGAGATTGCCGAGCACGGAGACCAAGATACGCCGTTTCGCGCGTTGGAGCTCGGCTTCCGTCGGCCCGCGACTCGCCAGACCCTCGAGCACCTGATCCATCGCGCGCTCCACTTCTTCCGGCTTGCGGCCGGAAGCGACGGTGGCGCTCACGAGCGCCGCGCTCGCGAGCTGATTCGAGTCGAGTGACGCATCGACGTCCGAGGCGAGCTTGCCTTCGACGACGAGCGCCCGATACAGGCGCGTCGCTTTCCCGCCCGCGAGCACGGCCATCGTCACGTCGAGGACCGGATCGTCCGGGGTGTAGGCCGGGGGCGTCACGTACCCGAAGGCGACCCGAGAGAGCTCGACCGGCTCGCGAACGACGCGGCGTTCGGGCTTCTCGAGGGGCTTGATCGGCTCGTGCGTGCTTTGCGGCCGGGGAAGGTTCCGGAGCGTCCCGAAGTACTTCTGGATCCACGCCTTCGCGCGGTCCTTCTCGAAGTCGCCGGCGACGGCGAGCGTCGCATTGCTCGGCGCGTAGTAGGCCTCGAAGAACTCGCGGACGTCGTCGAGGGTCGCTGCCGAGAGATCCTCCATCGAGCCGATGATCGCGCCGTGGTACGGCGTGCCCTCCGGGAAAAGCGTGTCGAGCAGCGCGAGCGTGCTCGGTCCGTAGGGCGCGTTCTCGTACGTCTGGCGCCGCTCGTTCTTCACGACGTCGCGCTGGACGTCGAGGCGCTGCTGGTCGAGCCCGTCGAGCATGAATCCCATGCGATCGCTCTCGAGCCAGAGCACGAGCTCGAGGTGCTCGCGGGGGACGGTCTCGTAGTAGTTCGTCCGATCCCAGCTCGTCGTTCCGTTCACGTTCGTCGCGCCCACGGATTCGAGCAGGCGATCGAACTCGCGCCCGACGTGACGCGAGCCCTCGAACATCAGGTGCTCGAACAAGTGCGCGAACCCGGAGCGGCCCGGAGGCTCGTTGGCTGGCCCGACGTGATACCAAAGGTTGACCGCGACGAGAGGCAGCGACCGATCCTGGTGCAGGAGCACCGTGAGCCCGTTGTCCAGCTGGTACTTCTCGAACGGGATCGCGAGGTCGGCGCGCTCGGCCTTCGCCGCGGGGGTGCTCCCGGGCGGGGTGTCGGGTGCCGGTTGCGCGGGCTGAGCGGGTGTCTGCGCTTCGGCGTGCGCGGTGGCGGCGCCGGCGAGCGCGAACGAGAGGAGCAGGGAGCGCCAAGGGGCAGGCATCGCTCGCGACCTTACTGCAAGGCGCTCGAGTGCGCTGCAGCTTCGAGCATCGGGAAGATTTCCGCATGGAACTGCGGTGCACGCCCGCGCGCGCTCGAGGGCGGTCACCCCGAACGAAGGACAGCAGCGCACCGCGCTCGGGGCGGGGAGCCGCCCGCCCGCGCTGCGTCGAGCCGTTTCACGGCAAAGGCGCGGTGCGCCGCTGCGCTGGGGCGCGTCGGACGTCGGCTCACGCAGACGTCGACGCGAGCGGAGCCAGCGCCGGAGTCGGAGCGCGGGCGACGAGGGCGCGGGCGGCGGCGGCGAGCTCGGCGACTCCGAGCAGGACGTGCTCGGCGGCTTCTCCGAGCGGGATGAAGCAATCGGCGCTCGTCACCCGAGCCAGGGGCCCGTCGTAGGCCGCATCGACGAGCGCCGCGAGCACGGCCTCCGACGGGCTTCCGGAGCGGCGGCACTCGTCCACGACGAGCACGGCGCGCGCTGCCCGCGCCGCCGCGAGGAGATCCGCCTCTGGCAGCGGCACGATGAAGCGAAGGTCGAGCACGCTCGCGCGGACGCCGTGCATCCCACGGAGCTCCTCGGCGGCTCGCAGCGACATGCCGACACCGTTGCCGTACGTCACGAGCAGGAGGTCCGCGTCCGGTTCCGCGTAGACGCGCGCGCGCCCGAGCTCGGCCGTCTCGCCCGTGTCGGCGGCGAGGTAGCGGCCGTCGCCATCGGTCACCAGATCACGCCGGTGATAGAGCGCGATGGGCTCGACGATGACCACGACGCGCCCGTCGCGGAGCGCGAGCTCCGTCGCGCCGCGGTAGAGGGCGAGCGCGTCATCGGCGCGCGCGGGGACGGCGACGACCAGGCCCGGAATGTCGCGGAGCACGGCGAGGGAGTTGTCGTTGTGGAAGTGGCCCCCGAATCCCTTCTGGTACGCGAGCCCCGCGATGCGCACGATCATCGGGTTCTCATAGGCGCCTCGGGAGAAAAACGGCAGCGTCGCCGCCTCTCCGCGGAGCTGGTCCTCGGCGTTGTGCAGGTAGGCGAGATATTGGATCTCGGGGATTGGCAAGAGCCCGAGCTGGCCCGCCCCGAGCGCGAGGCCCAGGATCGTCTGTTCGTCGAGGAGCGTGTTGAAGACACGAAGGGGGCCGAAGCGGTCGTAGAGCCCCTTCGTCACGCCATAGACGCCGCCCTTCTTGGCCACGTCCTCGCCGAAGACGAGCGCCGACGGATGCTGCTCGAGGATTTCGCCGAGCGCGCGCTGGATGCACTGAGCGAGCGTGAGCGGCCCGTGGCTTCGTGGGGGGCTCGAGGCGACGCGCGCACGAGGCGCGTCGTCCCGCTTCCGGTCGGGGTGCAGCGCCGCGAGCACGGCGCTGCGACTCGTGAGGCGCGGCCGCTCCTTGGCGCGCTCTGCCTCGGCGTCCACGCGCTCGGCGGCGCGCTGGTCGAGCGCGAGCAGCTCGGCGGCCGTCGCACAGCCGGACTCGAGGAGCGCGCGCGCGTGCCAGAGCACCGGATCCGCCGCGAGCGCCGCCTCGATTTCCGCCGGAGTCCGGTACGCGGTGTCCACGTCGCTCCCCGCGTGTCCGAGCAGCCGCACGCATTCGAGATGCAGGAGCGCTGGGCGGCGCGTGGTGCGGCAGTAACGAACGGCGCCCTCGGCCGCGCGATAGGTCGCGTCGAGGTCGACGCTCCGCGCGAAGAAGCGGCGCACGTGCGGCAGCGCCGCGGTGCGCGTCTCGATCCATCCCGGCGGGGTGCGCACGCTGATCCCGAGCCCATTGTCCTCACACACGAACAAGACCGGCATCTTTTGGCTCTGATGCACGGCCCAGCTCGCCGCGTTGAGGGCGCCGAGCGCGGTGCTGTGGTTGAGTCCCGCGTCGCCGAGGCTCGCGACGACGATCGCGTCGCTCGGCGCCGCCAGCCCCAGGCGCTCCTTGCGCTCGAGCGCGAAGGCGCGGCCGACGGCGCGTGGGAGGTGCGACGCGATCGTGCTCGTTTGCGGCACGATGCCGAGCGGCGCGCTCCCGAACACCTTGTGCCGGCCGCCGCTCCCTGGATCTTCGGCGGAGGCGACCAGCGAGAGCGCGACGGCTCGCACGGCGTCGAACTCGGGCACGTGTCGCGCGCGCTCGACGAAGAACGCGCCGTCACGGTAGTGGATGAGGCTCGGATCGCCGGGACGCGTGAGGCGACCCAAGACCACGCTCGCTTCGTGCCCCGCCGAGCAAATCGTGTAGTGGCCGTGCCCGCTCGCGCGGAGCTCGTGGGCCGCGCGATCCAGGTGGCGGACGAGGAGCATCGACTCGAGCAGCTCGAGCCCGAGCGCCGGATCGTGCCTCCAGGCCACCCGCTTGCTCGAGTCGCTCGCGGGGTGGAGGCCCGCTCGGAAGCGTTCGATGAGCAGGCGCACGCGTTCGAGCGACATGCCGCCAGGATACATCCAAGATTCCAGGCTCTCGGGATCTCAATCCCTCGAAGGCTTTCGAAATGAGTGCCCGACGGTTCGCGCGCTGCGTTGCGCAAGCGAGCGAAAACGCAAAGGAACTTCCGCTCGAGGCGCCGGGCGTGGGGACCCGTGGCTCCTCTGGGCAGCCGATGCGGGATTCTGTATTGTTCCGCGTCTTCCGGCATTCCATGCGCATCGCGTTCGTCGTCGGTTCCGCGTACGAGAAGAACGGTCAGCTCGCCGCGCTGCCCTCCGCCGAGATCGACGTCGAGCTCCTCTCGCGCCGGCTGGGACAGGACGGCGCCGGACCGAAGCTCGTCGAGCTCGCTGCCGAGCGCGGGCTCGCCGACCAGGTCGAGCAAGTGCTCCTCGATGAGGCCGAGCCGATCGAGGCGGTGCTGTTCGCGTTCTTCGGCTACTCGGTGCTGTCGAAGGAGCGCGGGCTCGCCCTCTTGCTCGACGGCGATCGGCTCGGGACGTTCTCGCTCGTGCGGCTGCGGAGCTTGCTCGAGCGCTACGCGCCGCGCGTCTGCGTGATCGCCGAGCTGTTCAGCGTCGTGGACGCGGAGCAGAGCCCGAGAGAGGTGCTCGACTCCGGTCTGCGGGCTCTGACGCAGGCCTCGCGTGCCACGTCCGCGCTGCTCTGCGTGCGTCCGGGCGAGGAGCTCGACGGCGCAACACCGACGTTGCCCCGGCTCCTCGTCTCGGCGTTGGACTGGCTCGCGGCGAACAACGCGGGCGAGCGACCAATCTCGCTCTGCGAGATCTATCGGTCGCTCGTGACGGACGCAGAGTGGACGACGTTCCCGGCTGCCGGTCTCGTTCCGTTGGACTCTCCGTTCCCGGTGCTCCCCGCGGCTGCGCCCGAAGGGGAGACCGCGGATGCGCGCGCTCCCGAGCCCGCGATGGCCCTCCCGAGCGCGCCCGCACCCGCTGCCGCGTCGGCCCCCACGACGGAGGCTGCGGATCTCGATGGGCCCTCTCTCCCCGCGTTGGAGCCCGACGCCAGCGCGAGCGCGGCGCCGACACCGGACGCGGCAGAGGCGGAACGGTCGCCGGCTCCCGATGGCTCGTCGGAGGCAGAGCCCGCCCCGAGCGACAGGCTCACCGTATCCTTGGAGACGCCCGCGGAGGAGTCGTCGTCTGACGATCGTTCGGAGGACGATGACGACGATCGCCCGACGGCGCCGCCGGCCCTTCTCACGAATCGCTCATCATCGGAAGACGACCTCGCTCCCGTTCCACCGCCGCTCCCTGCGGGCGCCGTGGTCCGTCTGCCGCCGCCGCCGATTCCTCCCGTCGCGCCTTCGGCGGGCGGCGTCCTGCCTGCGGCACCACCCGTGGCGGTCGGCGCGACGGTGCCGACGCCCGTGCCGGCCGCGGCGGTCGCCCTGCACGATCCCGATGCCCACGAGGAAACCACCATCAGCGCCGCGAAGCCGAAGAACGGCAGCGCGCTTCGCAACGGTCATGAGGCGACGGCCTCCGGTGGCGTCGAGGACGTGAGCTGGCTCTGGGCGCCAGCCGCCGGGGCCTCCGACGGCGGGAGCCCATCGGAGCATCGCGGCACGGTTGCGGTGGAAGCGCCGAGCGAGCGCTTGCTCGAAGGCCCGGAGTCGGAGGCGTTGCCCTCCTTCGGCGGCGTCACGACGCTCGCCGACGAGCTCCTCGCGAGCGGCGATTTCCTGGCGGCGATCCAGGAGTACGAGGCCGTGCTCGTGCTCGTCACGGAGCCGTCCGAGCGCGCGGGCGCGCTCGCTCGCTTCTCGCGCGCGCTCGCGGGCTCTGCTCGTCTCGACGAGGCGGCTCAGCGCCTGGGCGAAGCCGCTGCGCTCGACGCGAAACACCCCGACGTGGTTCGCGCGCGGGCGGAGCTCGACGTCGCGCGCGGCGACATGGAAAGCCTCGTGCTCTCCGCCGAAGCGTTGCTCGCGCGGACGCCCGAAGACCCCGTCGCGATCGAGTGGCTGATGCGCGCCGCGGAGGCGACCGGAGACGGGCGTCGACTCGTTGCCGCGCGCTGCCGGCACGCGCGGCACGTGCTCACGGGGCCCGAACGGGCGGAAGCGTTCCTGCAAGCAGCAGAGCTCGCGGCAACCTTGGGCGAGGCCGACGAGCTGGCGCTCTCGGCGACGCTCGAGGGGCTCGAGCTCGCGCCGAGCCACCTCGGGTTGCTGGATCGGGCGAGCCTGCTCCTCGAGCGGACCGGCCGGCAGCGCGAGCTCCTCGCGTACTACGACCGAGCGCTCGGGCAAATCCTCGATCCCGAGACGACGACGGCGATCTCCGAGCGGATGGCGCGGATCGCGGCGTCGCCCGAGGGCGATCCGGTCGTTGCCGCCGCGGCGTTCGAGCGGCTGGTCGACGCGCGTCCTACCGATCTCGAGCTCCGCGCTCGGCTGATCGATCTGTACGCGCGCGCCGGAGATCCAACGCGCGCGCTCGTGCATTGCCGCGCAACCGCGCGGCTCGCGCCGTTGCATGTCGAGACGTATCGTGCGGCGCATACCCTGTTTCGGAGCCAAGGCGACGACGACGGCGCGTGGAACGCCGCTTGCGTCCTCGAGGCTCACGAGGCGGCGGACATCAACGAAGCGCTCTTCGCGAGCCAGCACCGCCCGGCGGGCGTGGCCCCCGCGCGCGAGCCCGTTCCGAGCGCCGCGTGGGAGACGACGTTGTTCGCCGAGGACGAAGAGCCCGAGCTCCGCGCGTTCTTCACGGCGCTCGGGCCCGCCGTTGGGCGCGTGGGCGTCGCGTTCCAGAAGGAGAAGAAGCGCTACGCCGAGCCGAGCCCCGAGACGCTCCAGGATCCCGAGAAGAGCACGACGATGCTCGCCAAGACGTTGCTCTGGACGGCGCGCCTGCTCGGGGTCTCCGTGCCCACGCTCTTCGTGATTCCGGAGCTCGCGACCGGGCTCGACGTCCTTCCGCTCGATCCGCCCGGTGTCGCGGCGAGTCGCGCGCTCGGAAGCGGCCACTCGCTCGGTCAGCTCGCCTTCCTCTGGGGGCGCCTCTTGCCGCGATACCGGCCCGAGCTCACGCCGCTCCGCTATTTTCGCACACCGAGCGAGCTCGCCGCGTTCACGATCGCTGCCGTCGCTGCGGCGGGCTCGTCCGTGGTGGACACGCGCGGTTTCGATCGCGACACGAAGCGGCTCTACGGCGCGCTCCGCCGCGAGCTCAAGTCCGGAGACACCGCGCGGCTGAAGGCGGCGGGCGCGCGCGTCCCGGTGCAGGACATCGCGCCTCGTCTCGAACGACTGCTCCGAGCCGCCGATCTCTCGGGGGTGCGCGCCGGCCTCGTCGCGGCCGGCGACGTCACGGTGGCGGCCGCCCTCATCCGCCGGTTGCCGGCGGAGGGGGTCACGACCGCCGAGGCCCAGCTCGGGGAGCTCTTCCAGTTCGCGATTGGCGAGCGGTATGGGCTCTTGCGCCGAAAGCTCGGAGTCGCCGTGGAGCGCGAGTAGCGAGCGCCGCGCGAGCGCGCTGCCTGCGTCGCTCGCCGTGCTCCGCAATCGAGCGTGGCGCTCGGGCTCGACGCGGCTCGGCTCCGTCGTGTGCGCGTGCGCGCGACCCACCGTCGGGCAATGATGGGCCGATGTCGCGGCGCTCGTTGGCCCGTCTCCTCTCTGCGGTCGCGGTCGTGCTCGGTGTCGCATCCTTCGCCTGGCCCGACTCGCCGGAGGAGCGGGTCCTCGCCCGGCTCGAGACGCTCTCGCAGGCGCTCCGGGCGTCGTTCGGAGACGAGCCGGGTGAGCGCCGCGAGCGCATCGCGGCGGTGTTCCGTCGCGGCATGACCTCCAACGTGGTGCTGCTCGCCCCCGAGCTCGGCACCGTGGAAGGCATCGACGCGCTCGTCGAGCTCGCGACAGCGGCCGCCGGCGTGGACCTCACTCTCGAGCCGAGCGGGGTTCACGTGGCGGGCGACCGCGCGCGCGCCCGCCTGCTCGCGCACCTTTCGTTCCGCATCCCCGGCGAGGAGATCCGCCAGAAACGCACGGCCACGGTCGTGCTGCGACGTGCCGAGGAGGAGTTCATGGTCGAGCGCCTGGAGGTGGGCCCGCCGTCGCACGAAGAACCGGAAGCCCGCCCTTGAGCGGAGAGCTCAGCCTAGATTTCGGGCTAACGCCGGAGGGGATGGCCGAGACCGAAGCGGATTTGGATTCGCGTTCGGCGCGCGCAGCGATAGCAGCGCTATCGCGAGCACGACGGGCG
>CAYYWA010000021.1:456-32303 GCA_964475255.1 uncultured Sorangium sp. | reverse complement strand
CGCCGCGACGACCTCCGCCGTGAGCCCTCCCGGGACCGGGGCCAGCACCGTGCGCGGCTCGTCCGGCGCGGAGCGCGGCTTCGGGCCGAGGGGGCGCGCTTGCGCTTGCGGAGCGGTGCCCGGCGCCACGCCCGTCGCAGGCGCCGGAGCGGACCCTTGGGGACCGACCGGGGCCGGCCCCGCTTGGCCGGCGGGAGCCGGTCCTTGGGGAGCGGCGGGAGCCGGCGCGGGCTGGGCCGCCGCCCCGAACGGATACGCGAGGAGGCCGAGGACGAAAGCGAGTGAAGATCGTCTCATGAGCGCGTGTTTCCAGTAGCCGGGGTGACGTGCGCCGCCTGACCGCCCGTGAGCACCCGACCGAGGAAGCGCACGAGGCGGCTCTGCGTGAGCCCCTCCATGAACGTGTAGAACACCGGGACGATCACGAGCGTGAGCAACGTGGACGTGATGAGCCCGCCGATCACGCACACCGCCATCGGCGCGCGGACCTCGCCCCCTTCGGAGATCGCGAGCGCCACGGGGAGCATGCCGAAGATCATCGCCGCCGTGGTCATCAGGATGGGACGCAGTCGGATCTTGCCGGCAGCGACGAGCGCGTCGAACACCGACTCCCCGCGCGCCCGGAGCTGATTGGCGAAGTCGACGAGCAAGATCGCGTTCTTCGTGACGAGCCCCATCAGCATGATGATGCCGATCATCGAGAAGATGTTCAGCGTCATCCCGCTCAAGTACAGGGCGCCGAACGCGCCGATCACCGAGAGCGGCAGCGACAGCATGATGGTGACGGGCTGGACGAAGCTGTCGAACTGCGCGGCGAGGATCATGTACACGAGCACCACCGCCAGGATGAGCGCGATACCCATATAGCCGAAGGACTCGCCCATCACCTCGGCCATCCCGGCGTAGTCCGTCGTGAGCGAGCTCGGGACCACCCGCTTCGCCGCCTCGTCCACGATCTTCGTGGCTTCACCGAGCGGGAGCCCTTGGGTCCCGGCGAGCACCGTGATCTGACGCTGGCGTGCCTGGCGCTCGATCTGGCTCGGGCCTTCGCCCTTCTCGACGCGCACGACGTTGGCGAGCTCGACCATGCTCCCGTTCAGGGACCGGACCTTGAGGTTCGGTAGCTCCTCGATGCGCCGCTGCTGCTCGGGAGGGAGCTTCATCACGATGTCGTAGACGTCCACGCCGTCCTTGAGCTCGCTCACCGCGTCTTCCCCGACCAGCGCGCGGATCGTCATCGCGACCGACGAGACGGGCACGCCGAGGGCGGCCGCCCGCTCCCGGTCGACGCGCACCGACAGCTCGGGCTTGCCACCTCGGTGCGTCGTGTCGAGATCCACGAGGCCCGGTACCTTCGCGAGCTCCTGCTTGAGGGCTTCGGTCACCTGAATCAGCTCGTCGAGGTCGTTGCCGCGCACGTTGAACTGGATCGGCTGCTGGCGGAACCCCGAGCCGCCGCCGACCGCATTCACGGGCTGGGCGGCGATCTTCACGTGCTCGAGCCCGGCGTAGCGCTGG
This sequence comes from uncultured Sorangium sp., assembly GCA_964475255.1. Classification (GTDB taxonomy): domain Bacteria; phylum Myxococcota_A; class Polyangia; order Polyangiales; family Polyangiaceae; genus PMG-095. The sequence continues at coordinate 30,785 of CAYYWA010000021.1, read as the reverse complement.
CGCGCCCACGCCATCAGGTCTTCTTGGTGGAACCCGCGCTCCTTGCGGGGGGTCATCACGACCTGAATCGATGCCAGGTTCGTCTGCGCCTGCGCGCCGCTCGCCACGGTCGTGAACGTGTTCTTCACGCCGGGCGCGTTGCGCAGGTCCGCCGCGATCGCCTCCGCGACCTTGCTCGTGGTCTCGACGGACGCCGCGTTCGGCAGCTCGACCATGAGCTCGAACTGCGCTCGATCCTCGGGCGGGAGGAACTCCGCCTTCACGCGCGAGACGAGCGCGAACGAGCCCACGAGGGCCGCGACGGCGATCGCGACCGTGATCGCGCGGTGCCGGAGCGCCCAGGCGATCACGCGCCCGTATGCGGTCTCCGTGCCGACGAGCATGCGCTCGATGCCGCGGAAGAGGAAGTTCCTCTTCGCACCGTGCGTCGCCGCCAAGAAGCGCGACGAGAGCATGGGAGTCAGCGTGAACGAGACGAGCATCGAGACGAGCACCGCGAAGCTCACGGTGAGCCCGAACTGGAAGAAGAAGCGCCCGATGATGCCCTTCATGAAGGCCACCGGCACGAACACGGCCACGATGCAGGATGTGGTCGCGAGCACCGCGAGGAAGATCTCCGCGGTCGCCTCTGCCGCGGCCTTGAGGGGCGGCGCGCCGAGCTCGAGGTGCCGATGGATGTTCTCGATGACGACGATCGCGTCGTCGATCAGGATGCCGATCGACAACGAGAGCGCGAGCATCGTCATGTTGTTGAACGTGAACCCGAGCCACTGCATGAACGCGAACGTCGCGATCACGCTGGTGGGGATGGCCACGGCGCTGATCAGCGTCGCGCGCCCATCGCGGAGGAAGAACAGGATGATGGCCACCGCGAGGAACGCGCCGAACACGAGGTCGAACTGAACGTCGTGGATCGAGTGCTCGATGTAGGTGGAGTTGTCCGTCGGCACCGTGTACCGCGCGCCCGCCTTCTCGATGCGGGGGCGGAGCGCCTCGAGCTCCTTCCTCACGTTCTTGGCGACCTCGACCGTATTCGTTCCGGACTGCTTGCGCACCACCAGCGAGACGGCGGACTTTCCATCGAGGAAGGACGCGCTCGACGCATCCTCGACACCGTCCACGACGCGCGCCACGTCGCCCACGCGGAGGAACGAGCCGCGAGGGCTCGGGATCAGGACGTGCGAGATTTCCTCGGCTGTCTTGAGCTCCCCGCGGGTCGTCACGGTGAGCTCGCGGCCGCCCCGCTCGAAGCTGCCGCCGGGCAAATCCATGTTCTGCGAGCGGATGGCGTTCGCGACGTCATCCACCGCGAGCCCGGCGCCCGCGAGCCGCGCGGGATCGACGATGACCTGGATCTGTCGCTCCCGCCCGCCGACGAGCTCGACCTCGCCGACACCGGAGACGCGCTGGATGCGCTCCTTCACGACTTTGTCCGCGAGCTCGGTGAGCTCGCGCGGCCCGAGCTCGCCGCTCAGCGCGATCGCCATGATGGGCGCCGCCCCGACGTCGAACTTCTGGATCGTCGGCGGATCGATCCCATCCGGCAGGTCGGCCTGTATTTGGGATATTTTGTCCCGTATTTCCTGCATCGCCTGGTCGATCGCGACCTCGAGCTCGAACTGGACGATGACCTGGGTGACGCTCTCGAGGTTGACCGACCGGAGCACCTTGATGCCCGAGAGCGTGTTGACCGCCTCCTCGATGGGATCGCCGACTTTGCTCTCCATCGTGGCGGGGTCCGCCCCGGGATACACCACGGTCACCGTGACGACCGGAAACTCGACGTTGGGGAACAGGTCGACGCCGATCCGCGGATACGCGAGCGCCCCGAACACGACCAGCGCCGCGATGAGCATCACGGCGAAGACCGGCCGGCGGATGAAGACGTCCGCGAATCTCACAACGCCTTTCCTTTCTGGCCGCCCGAGGCGCTCGCGGCCGCGGGCGGCGCCGCGTCGAGCTTCACCTCGGCGAGCATGCCCGGCCGCAGCTTCTCATCGCCGTTCTCGACGGTGCAGACGATCTCGACCGTCCTCGTCATCACGTCGATCGCCGGATTGATGCGCAAAATGGGCACGACGCGCTCGACGCCGATCGCCGGGAACACGGCGCGCAGCGTGCCGCCGGGAGCGAGGGTCCCGAGCACGCTCTCGGGCAAGCGCACGCGGAGCTCGAGCCGCTTCGTGTCCTGCACGACCACGACGGTCGTCGGCGGCATCATCGTGACCGCCTCACCGACGTTCTTGCGCTTCTCGGTGACCACGCCATCGATGGGCGAGCGGACGATCGTGTCGGCGAGCGCCTTCTGCGCGACCTGGAGCGCCGTCTCCGCCTGTAGCAAGGACGTCTTCGCGACGTCGTAGCGGGCCTCGACCTGCTCGAACACGGCCGCAGGCAGGGAACCCTTCTCGTGGAGCTCCTTGCTCCGCCGGTACTCGAGCTCGAGGGTCCTCAGGTTCACCCGCGCGGACTCGAGCGACGCCTTGGCTTGTTGCACGGCAAGCTCCGCGTGAACGGAGTCGAGCCGGAACAACACCTGGCCCTTCTTCACCCGGTCTCCCTGCTCGACCAGGACCTGGCGCAGAACGCCCGACGCGTTCGGCCCGAGCTCCGCCTGAGCCTCCGGGTACAGCGTGCCCGTTCCCGCGAGCGCGGCGGGACCGGTTGCGCTCGCCCCGGGGACGGGGTCTTGCATCAGTGCCGTCACCGCGGGGACCGCCGGTGCCGGCACGCCGCTCCCGGTGGGCGGGGGAAGGCCGATTTTCGCTTCCGATTCGCGGCAGGCCGGCAAAACGAAAGCCCCCATGAGCAGCACACCAAAGCAGGTTCGCAGATTCATCGAGCGCGAGCTCCTTGCATGAAGAGATCGAACAGCGGCCGTGCACGAGAGACGAGGGAATAGCTTTGGCTGTGGCGCACCCATTCGAGGAGCGTTCCCTTCATGGCGCCAGCCAACGCGGCCGCAAGCGTCCCCGGGTCGATATCGTCTCGAATTCGTCCCGAGTCGGCGGCGTCGCGAAACGCGGTTTCCAAGCGAGCGAGAGCGCGGTCGAAGTGCTCGTCGCGGTCGTTGCAGCGAAGGCGGAGCCCTCCCTCGACGGAGGCCCCGAGCTCCACGCAGAGCGCGATTATCGGACCGTGGCGCTCCGTGAGCTCGAACATGCCGTCCACGAACCCGCGGATGCGCTCGAGCGGATCGGGGGCCGCGAGGGCTCGCTCGACGACGTCGAGCGCCGCGCGTCGACTGCGATCGAGCAACGAGGCGAAGACCTCGTCCTTGCTCGCGAAGTGCTTGTAGACGGTGCCCACGGCAATCCCCGCTTCCTCGGCGACATCGGCCATCTTCGCTTCGTGGAATCCGACGCGCAGAAACAGCCGTTCCGCGGCGTCGAGGATGGCGTCGCGGTAGGCCGTCTCGGCGAAGCGCCGAATGGCGCCTCGCGGTCCGGTCGATTCACGGGTCGATCGAGAGCACACCGAAGGCGGCTTCTACTTCATGAACTCTGGGTTCGCAATCATGAATCTTCATTCACGACTGACCGAGGCGTCCGGATCGCCTCTTTGAACACGCGAGCCCGTCCCACGTTGACTTCAGCAACACTGGAAACAAAAGCTCGCGCGTCCGGCACCTCGCGATGAAGCTGGCGGCGTTCCCCAACGCCCAAGCCGGTGACTTTTATCCCTGCTCGATGATCTGCGTGAGCAGCTCGCTCACCAGCTTCGGGTTGGCCGAACCACCGGTCTCTTTCATCACCTGGCCGACGAAGAAGCCGAGCACGCCCTTCTTCCCCGCGCGGAAGGTCGCGGCCTGGTCGGGGAAGCGGGCAACGACGGCCTCGCACGCCGCGCGCAGGGCCCCCTCGTCCGAGACCACGCGCATCCCGCGCTCCTCCACGACCTCCCGGGGCGAACGCTGTGTGCGCTCGATGGCGGCGTACACGTCCTTCGCTTGCTTGCCGGAGATATCGCCCTGCTCGACGAGCGCGAGGAGCTCGGCCACTTGAGCGGGAGTCACCGTGAACGTCGCCTCGAGGCCGTGGACCTCGGCCCCGCGCAGCACCTCGTTGGCCATCCAGTTCGCGGCCTTGACCCGATTCGGGTACTGCTCACAAAGCGCTTCGAAGAACCGCACGTAGCCGGGGTGCTGCGTGAGCGTCTGCGCCAGCGCCGGCGGCACGCCGGCCTGGATCCAGCGAGCGCGGATCGCGCTCGGAAGCTCCGCTAGCGACTCCCGCGTCCGCTCGACGAACGCGGCGTCCACTCGAAGCGGCGGGAGATCCGGCTCCGGGAAATAGCGATAGTCGTGCGCTTCTTCCTTGGAGCGCAGTGTGTGCGTCTGCCCCGTGTCCGGGTCGAAGCTGCGCGTCTCTTGCTCGACGCGCCCGCCGGCGTCCAAAATCGCGCTCTGCCGGGCGATCTCCGCGTCGATCGCCCGCTGCACGAAGCGAAACGAGTTCAGGTTCTTGAGCTCGCATCGGGTTCCGAGCTTCTCGGAGCCTTTTGGACGGATCGAGACGTTCGCGTCGCAGCGGAAGCTGCCCTCTTCGAGGTTGCCGTCGTTCACCCCCACGAACACGAGCACGTCCCTGAGCGCCCGGAGGTAAGCCGCAGCCTCGGCGCTCGAGCGGAGATCGGGGGCGCCTACGATTTCGACGAGAGGGACCCCCGCGCGGTTCAAGTCCACCAGGGAGTCACCGCCGACACCGTGCACGTTCTTGCCCGCGTCCTCCTCCATGTGGACGCGCGTGATGCCGACCTTGCGGGTCGTTCCCTCGAGCTCGATCTCGAGCGAGCCCAGTGTGGCGAGCGGTTCCTCGTACTGGCTGATCTGGTAGCCCTTCGGAAGATCCGGATAGAAGTAGTTCTTCCGCGCGAAGATGCTCTCCCCGTGAATCGTGCAGCCGAGCGCGAGAGCGGCCCGCACCGCCATCTCCACCGCTCGCTCGTTGAGCACCGGCAGCGAGCCCGGCAATCCGAGGCACACCGGGCACACGTTCGTGTTCGGTGGCTGCCCGAAATTCGTCGAGCACCCACAAAACAATTTGCTGCTCGTCAGGAGCTGCGCGTGAACCTCGAGTCCGATGACCGACTCATACTCAGTCATTTCAAGCCCCAGGTTTTAGCCTACTCCGTCCTGCATTGCTCGCGAAGCGAGCATCAAGTGTGGTGCTCTCGGATGCGCGGGGCTCGAGCGCGCGCGACCGGCTCGTTCGCGTTTCGGCGAGGCGAACGCGAGCCCCAGAGATCTACGAGCGGAAGGCCGTGAGCCCCGGAACGCAGCCAAAGCCGAAATCGGCAAGCCTCGCGGAAGCTCGAGAGACCGCGGCCGGAAGCTCTAGTGATGGTGGTCGCGATCGATCCCCGGGTGCGTCGGATCTCCCGGCTCATGGCGCGGATTTTGGCTCGCGTGGGAGCCGTCCCGGCCAGGGAACCCCATGAGCAGCTCACGCTCGTAGATGAACTGGTCGCGCGAGTCATAGGGCGGCGCGTGCATGCCGGTGTCCATCCGGATGGCGTCGCAGGGGCACGCCTCCACGCAGAAGCCGCAGAACACGCAGCGGAGCTCGTCGATGACGAACCGTTTCGGGAAGCGCTCGTACCCGCGCCTCGGATCGCCCTCGGGATACTCCCCGGCCTCGATGTGAATGCACTGCGCGGGACACGCCGTCGAGCAACAGAGGCAGGCGACGCAGCGGGGCGACCCGTCCTCGCGGTGGGTGAGCCGGTGCACGCCTCGGAAGCGGTACGGATAGGGCCGGCGCTGCTCGGGGTAGCTCACCGTGTTTACGCCATCCTCGATCGCCTCGAGGCTCGGATCGTTGCGCTGACCGAGCGCCATCTCCTTCGTGTTGCGGAAGAAGTGGCGCATCGAGATCCCGATGCCCCTGACGACCTCCGGCACGTAGGTTTGCACGCCCGGACCGCGGTTCGGGCGGGGCACGGGTCTGCCGACGACTTTGCGGGGCCCGAGGGGAAGAGTGGAGTCGCTCACGGATACCTCCGAAGGAACCTACGCTTGCATGCGGGCGGCCGTGCGTGTTCCGCCCATGGCCGCCGCGAACTGCGCCGTGCTCGTGACCAGGAGACGCCGCTTGTTCGGCGGCTCGAGCAGGAACAGGACGAACCGAACGAACGCGAAGAGCCCAGCCACGGCCACCAGGGCCATGGTGAGGTCGCCCGCCGTTCCGAGCGCCTTCTCGAAGCGCGGGCCCGCGTTCTGGACCAACAGCACGAGGAGCCCGGTCGCCAGGATGTTCACGAGCGAAGCCGGAAGGAGCTTGCGCCAGCCGAGCCGCATCAGTTGGTCGTAACGGAAGCGCGGCAAGGTCCAGCGGATGGTGAGCTGCACCCAGCAGAGCAGGATGGTCTTCCCGATGAAGCCGGCCACGCCGAGCAGCACCACGAGCAGGTGCGGCAGCTGCTGTGAGAACAGGACGGTGTCGCCAATCCCGATCTCGATGCCGGCGCGATTGACGAAGGGCAGATGCCAGCCCCCGAGGAACACCGCCGCGATCAGGGCGCTCGAGGTGACGACCGCGATGTACTCGGAGAAGAAGAACATCGCGAACTTCATCCCCGAATACTCGGTGTAGTACCCGGCGACGATCTCGCTCTCGCCCTCGGGAAGGTCGAACGGGATGCGCTTCGATTCGGCCACCGCGGCCGCGAAGAACATCACGAACGCCAGAGGTTGGACGAAGATCCCCCACGTGTTCTCCGCCTGCCAGCGGATCATGTCATCGACCTGGAGGGTGCCGTAGATCATGAACGCGCCGATGAGCGTGAGCCCCATGGTCACCTCGTAGGAGACCATCTGGCTTGCTGCGCGCACGCCACCGAGCAAGCTGAACTTGTTGTCGCTCGACCAACCGGCGAGCGCCGCGCCCACGATGCCGGTGCCCGCCAAGGCAAAGAAGTAGAGGATGCCGACGTTGATATCGAGCACGCCGAGGGACACGGCCCCTTCCGTGCACATGCCCGTGGCCGGAACCACCGGCATGAGCTCGGTGAGCTGAATGCTCCCCGACTCATCGACGCCGAAGCACAGGGTGTCCCCGAAGGGCACCACCGCGAGCACCACGAGCGCGGGGAAGAACGCGATGAGCGGCGCGAGGCTGTGCAGGAGCCGATCGGCGCGGGGCGGAATGAAGTCTTCCTTGAACAGCGTCTTCAGGCCGTCCGCCGCCGGGTGCAAGAGGCCGATCAGGCGCAGCCCGATGCGCGGCTCGTTGCGGATGCTGTAGGCGCCGTACCCGGCGCCGAACAGGACGGCGAACGCGAACACGGCCGCCCCGCCATAGAGCCCGATCGAGGTCAGTGCGTCGCCCGTCTGGGTTCCACGGTAGAACGCGCCGAGCGCGAGCGACACGGCGTGCATGCCGAGCCCGAAGTAGAAGATGCGCCGCGGATCGCCGAGCCCCGCCAAGAAGGCGTCGAAGCTGTTCCGAACGCCGCGCCGCGCGACGCGGCCCCGAATCACCAGGGCCGTCAGCCACACCCAGAAGATCGCGAGCTGGCTGATGATGAGGCTCGCGCCGACCTCAGCCGAGCCGGTGAGCTCCGGACCCCGGAGCTTCACGTACGCGGGAAGCGCCGCCGCGACCCCGAGCGCCGGCAAGACGGCGAGCGCCTGCGCGACCTTCGTGGGAATCCAGGCAACCGCGCGGTTCGGACCGACGCGGTCCTGAATCGCCGCTCCCTGTCGCCGGTCCGCCCAGGTGAGCAGAACGGCCAAGTTCATCGCGAACATGACGACGGCGAAGGCCTTCGCCGCGGAAAGTCCGAATTCGACCCAGTCCATGTTCATCCGCTGACGCCCGCGCTCGGCGCGATGGCGGCCGAGGCATTCGAGCCGTTGAAGGTGCTGCGCACGTCATCCGTGCGCTTCCAGGTCGGAGCCTGGCCGAGCGCACGGGCGAGCTCGGCGACGAGGCGCCACGCCGGCCGCGACTCGCCTTGCGGGCGAATCGCCTGCTCGCTCTCCTGCGAGAGCCCGTTCGCGTTCACGAACGTTCCGTCCGCCTCCGCCCAGCTCGAGGCAGGCAAAACTACCTTTGCCCGCGCCGAGAGCGGCCCCGCGTGCGTCGAGAGCGCGATGAGCGTGGGGATCGACGCGAGCGCGGGCTCGGCTGCCGGATCCGGAATCTGCGATCCGAGAGCGACCACGGTGCGCACGCGCCCGGACTGCACTGCCTTCACGAAATCGGCGAAGCTGCCAGGCGCGCCGGGAGCGACGAGCTCGAACAGGCCGACCTGGTTCGGGTTCTTGTCCACGTGCCGGAGGATGTCGTCCCCCTCACCCTCCGGACGCCCCGTGGCGTAGACGGCCGATGCCCCGAGCACCTCACGTCCGAGCCAGAGCAGCGCCGCGTTGTCTTCCTGCGAGTGCTCGGCGCTGAGCAGCACCGCCACCGAGTCTCCGTCCGCGCCGGAGAGCAGCTCGGCCGCCCGCGCGATCGCGGTCTCGCGGCTCGCCCGCTCGCCGCCGACGCGGCCCTCGAGCACGCGATTTTCGTGGATGCGCCGGTAGTCGAGCATGCCCTCGTCGCACATCCAGTACTTGTTCACCTGGAGGTTTTCGCGCGGCCGATAGCGGAACACCTTCTGGGAGCGCGGATCGAAGTCCGTATAGGCGTTGCAGCCCGTCGCGCACCCGACGCAGACCGAGCGCGCCGATCGCAAGAACCAGACCCGTGCCTTGAAACGGAAGTCCACCGCCGTGAGCGCGCCCACGGGGCAGACGTACTCGGTCATGAGCGTGTACTTGTGGTCGAGCTGTCGTCCGGGCGCGACCACGATCTCGTTGAGGTTACCGCGCTCGCGCACGCTCAGCACGGGATCCTTCGCGAGCTCCGCGGAGACGCGCACGCAGCGCGTGCACACGATGCAGCGCTCGGCGTCGTACACGATCGTCGGCCCGAACACGACCGCCTTCGGCTTGTGCACGGGCTCGTCGCGCATCCGCTTCTTGTGCGCCTGATGCTCGAGCCAGTAGTCCTGCAGGCGGCACTCACCCGCCTGGTCGCAGATGGGACAGTCAACCGGGTGATTGAGCAGCAGGAGCTCCTGCACCGCGGAGCGCGCCCGCTTCACGTGGTCGCTCGTCTGGCTCTTTACCACCATGCCGTCCGCTGCCGGGAGCTGGCAGGCGGGCTGGAGCTTGGGCTTCTTCTGGGGCACGTACTCGCCGCGCTCCTTGTCCCAAGCGAGGACGTCCAGCATCAGCGCGGGCCGCCCGGGCGGGGGTGCCACCTCCACCAGGCACATGCGGCAGTTCGCGGCCACGCTCAGGCCGGGGTGCCAGCAATAGTGCGGGATGTCGATGCCCACGCGGTGTGCCGCGCGGATGATGGTGTCGCCCGGCTCGAAGGGAATTTCGCGGTCGTCCAGCTTGAAAGTCGGCATCTTGGATCTCGCGTTACCGATCGCACTCGCCGCCGATCATGTTGAGCGAGCCGAAGCAGGGCACGACGTCGGCGATCATCTGCCCCGTGATCACGCGCTCGAGTCCGCCCGTGACGTAATAGCACGGGGGCCGGATGCGCACGCGATAGGGCGTCCCGCTGCCGTCGCTCACGATGTAGAAGCCGAGCTCGCCGTTCCCGCCTTCCGTGTACGAGTACACCTCGCCGGCAGGGAGCTTCAGGCCCTCCATCACGATCTTGAAGTGTTGGATCGTGCCTTCGATGGTCGTGTAGACGTCGGACTTCGGCGGGAGCACCACGCGCGGATCCTCGATGTTGATCGGGCCCGAGTCGGGCATCCGCTCGAGGCACTGCTCGATGATGCGCGCGCTCTGCTTGAGCTCCTCGATGCGCACCATGAAGCGGTCCAGGCAATCGCTCGCTCGCCCGACCGGCACGTCGAACTCGACCTCGCCGTACTTGAGGTACGGGTGCGCCTTGCGCACGTCGTACGGCACACCCGCCGCGCGCAGGCACGGGCCCGTCCAACCCAACGAGATGGCGTCCTCGGCGCTGATCACGCCAACCCCCTCGAGCCTGTCGAGGAAGATCCGGTTTCCGAACAGCATCCGCGCCACCTCGTCCAAAATGTGGAGGATGTGGCGCGTGACCGCGCGCGCGTTCTCCTTGAAGCCCTCCGTCGGCGGATGCGCCATGCCGCCCACGCGACCGAAGCTGTGCGTGAGCCGCGCGCCGGTCTCCTCTTCCATGAGGTCCCAGATCATCTCGCGGCCCTTGATCATCCAGAGGAAGGGCGTGAACGCGCCGAGCTCCATGGCCATGGCGCCGTCGCACGTGAGGTGATCGGACATCCGCGCGAGCTCGCCCAGGATCATCCGGTAGTACTGGCAGCGCTCCGGCACCTCGATGCCGAGCAGCTTCTCGCACGCGAGCGCAAAGCCCACGTTGTTGAGCATGGGCGAGACGTAGTTGCAGCGATCGACGTACGGGAACACCTGGGTCCACGTGCCGCGCTCGCACATCTTCTCGAAGCCGCGGTGGAGGTAGCCCACCTGGACGTCGCAGCGCTCTATCGACTCGCCGCTCAGCTCCATCACGATGCGCACGGTGCCGTGCATCGCCGGGTGCGCCGGGCCGACATTGAGCAGCATCGGCTCCGAGGCGAGATCGATCTCGGACTCGTCGAGGTCTTGATCCAACGCTTCCATCAGCTCATCCCCGTGTCATCGTCGCCGCTCGTGAATCGCCCCGTCGCGTGCGTCTGGCGACCGAACGGCATGCCCTCGTCGGGACCGAAAGGCGGCAGCTTCTGAATGTTCGGCGCGTCCCGGTAGGGAACCAGCGGTTGAATGCGCTCCGCCGGGTAGTCCTTGCGGAGCGGGTACCCCTCGAACTCCGGGTAGAGGAGGATGCGGCGCGGGTCGGGATGCCCGAGGAACACGACGCCGAACATGTCGTACGCCTCGCGCTCGGCCCAGTTGGCGCTCGCCCAGAGGTCCGTCAGCGTCTCGACCTCGGCGCCCTCCCCGTCGGCATTGCCCACGCGCGTCTTGAGGCGCAGTCGGTGTCCCTTCGTCAGCGAATAGAGGTGCACGACGACCTCGAAACGCGGCTCGCGATCCGGATAGTCGACGCAGGTGAGATCCATCAGCATGTCGAATCGCATGCGCGGATCGTCCTTGAGGAACGTGGCGACCGCCTTCCAGGCATCCGGGTGCACGACCGCGGTCTCGTCGCCGCGCTGCGCGCTCGTCTCCACGATCGCGTTCGGGAACGCACTCTTCAGGATGTCGAGAACGATTTTGGCCATGGTGGCTACTCAGTGTCGCACCCCATCCCGAGATGCGGGCCTTCGGCGCGCCGTCGTCGGGATGCTCCAGCGGTGAGCCTCTCGAGGAGGATTCCGGTGGCGGTGGGTGGGCGGAACGTCAAACATCAGGCGGGTGGAATCGAATTCCGAGAACGACGAATCTGCACGAGGCCGAGCTCGGGGTCCCGAACCGGATCGTGGCGCGGCTTGACCACGCCCGGCCGACGATCGCCCCGCTGGATCTTGTCCTGAAGCAGCATGAGCCCGTCGAGCACCGCCTCCGGACGCGGCGGACAGCCAGGGACGTAGATGTCGCAAGGAATGATTTTGTCGATGCCGGCGACGGTCGCGTAGTTGTCGTAGAAGCCGCCGGACGAGGCGCACGTCCCGAACGCGAGCACCCACTTGGGCTCCGCCATCTGCTCGTAGATGCGCCGCAGAATCGGCGCCTGTCGCTGCACGATCGTGCCCACCACCCAGAGCAGGTCCGACTGGCGCGGCGAAAAGCGCGGGGCCTCCGAGCCAAACCGGGAAAAGTCGTAGCGCGGGCTCGTGACCGCCATGAACTCCATGCCGCAGCACGCGGTCACGAACGGATACATGAACAGCGAGTACTTCTGGGCCCACGCGAGCAGATCCTCGAAGCGGGTCGTCGCGAATCCCTGCCCCTCACCGGGCGTGATGATCTGTGTGCTCGTCGGATTCAGCTCTCCCATTCGAGCGCTCCCTTCTTCCAGCAGTACGCGAGGGCAACCAGCAGCGCGACGATGAAGGCGAGCATGCTGAAAAACCCGGTCCACCCCAGGCCTTTGAACAGCGTGGCCCAGGGGTACATGAAGACCACTTCGATATCGAACACCACGAACAGGATCGCGGTGAGATAGAATTTGACGCTGAGCTTCGTGCCGCGGGTGCCGCTCGTGTCGTTGCCGCACTCGAACGGCTGCATCTTCTCCGGTGTCGGATTCTTGGGACCGATGAACTGTCCGCCCAAGAACATGACGGAGGCGATCACCGCCACGATGGCGAACATGACGAACATGGGAAGGTAAAGGTCCATCATGAGGACGGCTCCAGCTCCGGCTCCGCTCGAGGAGGCAAAAAAATCCCGAGCGGACTCGCGGGCCTATGTACTGCCCGCGGGATCAGGCTGTCAATCGGGCGATGCCCGACCCCGGCTTGCCACGTCGCGGGCCCTCGCTCAAGTCGAGGAACCCGGAATCTCACTCCCGGGCCGGGACTCGAGCGCCTCCTGCGCCAAGGTGAGCGCGGGTCCGAGGCTCGCCTCGACTTGCTCGAACACGGAGGCGAGCGCCTCGTCGGGGACCCCGGCAGCGAGCCCTTCCCGTGCGGCCGCGAAAGCAGCGACCCAGCGCTGACGCTCGCAGAACGCGCGGGCGAGCAGGGGCCACACGCGATCGCCCGACACCCCGAGGTTCGCGGCGCGACGCAGCGGGGCAATCGCTTCGCCCGGCCGATCGTCCCGGAGGAGCGCCTCGCCGAGGCGGAAGAACGTGTCACCGGCGGAAGGACCATCGCCAGCGTACTGGACGGCTAGCCGAAGCACCTCCTCACCGCGTCCCATCTCGCCGAGCGCAACGCAGGCTCCGCCGAGCAACGAGAGCCCCCGGGCGATGATGGCCCGAGTGTCCGGCGGCAGCGCTTGCCCGTCCGGCGTCCGCAAGAAGATGGCGAGCGGCGCCGGCCAGCTTCCCAGGAGCTCGATGACGCGCAGATAGTCACCGGAGGCCGTCGCTTCCTCCGCGTCCTCGACTCGAGCGAGCTCGATGGCGCCGCGGTTCTCGGGACGCGCGACGCGAGCGAGCTCTTCCCGCACGTGATCGCGGATCCGAGCTCGGAAGGCCGCGAGCGACTGCGTCTCCTCCACCCCATCGTGGAGGAAGGTGATCTCCGACGTCTCTTCCTCGATCTTCAGCTCGCGCAGGGCGTAGCCGTACAAGGGCGCGAGCAAGAGGTACCGAACACCGACGTGGAGCTGCACCGCTTCGATGTCCGTCGGGCGCGATGGGGGCGGGCCGGTCGTATCCTCGGTGACCAGAGCCGCAACGAGGCGCAGCCGGAACTCGGCGAGGGTGAGGCGCTGGACGTCCGCATCGACGTCCGCGTCATCGGCGCCAACCACGAACTCGACGATCGTGTTATCGGGCAGGCGGCGATCGACGGTGAGCGAGGTGATCCGCGCCCCGGTGATCATCGCGAACGCGAAGAACCGCGCCCCCACGATGTCGCACAGCGCCTGGAAGCTCCCGATGCCTTCGCCGATTCGCTCGAACCACCCGTCCGTACGGATCGCATCGAGCGAGACGACCATGGACTTCGGCATCGGAAGAGCATTTCAGCACGGGCATCCGGGCGTCCACAAGAGCGTGCGGCGAGGCACGAGCCGATGACTCGCCGCGGCTCGGCTCCGCTCGTGGGCGCCCTGCTCCGCTGGTACGAGGAGGTGGGCCGCGACCTCCCCTGGCGGCGACACCGGGAGCCGTACGCGATTTGGGTGAGCGAAGTGATGCTCCAGCAAACGCAGGTGCGGACCGTGCTCCCCTACTTCGAGCGGTGGTTGCGGCGGTTTCCGACCCTGTCGGCGCTCGCGGCCGCGGACGAGGACGCGGTGCTCCACGCCTGGGAAGGGCTCGGCTATTACTCGCGGGCGCGGAACCTGAGGCGCGCCGCCCGCACCGTCGTCGAGGAGCACGGCGGCGAGCTGCCGCGCACGGCGGCCGCGCTGAGGGCCCTTCCCGGCATCGGCGAATACTCCGCGGCCGCCATCGCGAGCATCGCCTTCGACGAGCCCGTGCCGGTCATCGACGGCAACGTGGTGCGCGTGCTCAGCCGCGTCTACGCGCTGCGAGGTGATCCGACGCGCGCCCCGGTGAAGCACGAGCTCCGCGAACGCGCGCGGCGCCTCGTCCCCGAGGAGCGCCCCGGCGACTTCAACCAAGCCCTGATGGAGCTCGGCGCGACCGTGTGCGTTCCCGAGCGCCCCCGCTGCGGCACCTGTCCCCTCACCCGGCACTGCCGCGCGCAGGCCGAGGGGCTCGCCGCCGTGCTTCCGGAGCTCCCGCCCCGACCTTCGCCCCAAGCGGTGGCGATGGCGGCGGCAGTGGTCGTTCGGCGGGGTCGCGTCGCGGTCATGCGCCTCCCGAAGAACGCGCCGCGTTGGCCGTCGATGTGGGTGTTCCCGAACGGCGAGCTCGCGCCCGGTGAGCCCGTGGAACGCGGCGCCGAGCGCATCGCGCGGGACGTCGCCGGGCTCGCGGTGCGCGCCGAGACGCAGCTCGGGGTGCTCAAGCACAGCGTGACGCGCTTTCGCATCCACCTCGCCGCCACGCGAGCTCCGGCTGGGCGCGGGTCGGTCTTCTCCGGATCGACGCCGAGATCGACGATCGCCTTTTGCACGACGCTCGGCGCGAGACGGCCGTCGAGCGACAGCGCGTGGAGCGCCGCGATCGCGACGCTCTCGGCATCGACCTCGAAGTGCCGTCGCAGCGCCTCGCGGGAGTCGCTCATCCCGAAGCCATCGGTGCCGAGCGGCACGACGCGCCCCGGCATCCACCGCGCGATGAGGTCGCCGAGGGACTTCATGTAGTCCGACGCGGTGATGAAGGGCCCGCTGACGCCCTCGAGCGCACGCACGAGGTACGGCACCTTCTGCTCGGCCTCCGGGTGGAGCCGATTGCTGCGTTCCACACCCAGGGCGTCGCGCCGGAGCTCCTGGTAGCTCGTGACGCTCCACACGTCGGCAGACACGCCGAACCGCTCCGCGAGGAGCTCCTGCGCCCGGAGGACCTGGAGGAGAATCGACCCGCTGCCGAAGAGCTGAACGTGGAGCTCGCGCCGCTCCGCTGCCGGGCGGAAGCGATAGAGCCCCTTGAGGATGCCGTCGCGCGCGCCCTCAGGCATCGGCGGCATGCGGTAGTTCTCGTTCTGGAGCGTGATGTAATAGTAGACGTTCTCGCCCTCGCCGATCATGCGGCGCATGCCGTCCTCGATGATCGCGGCGAGCTCGAAGGCGAAGGCGACGTCGTAGGCGCGGCAGCTCGGCACGGTCATCGCGTGCAACTGGCTGTGGCCATCCTCGTGCTGCAGGCCTTCGCCGTTCAACGTCGTGCGCCCGGCGGTCGCGCCGAGGACGAAGCCGCGGGCCATCTGGTCGCCGGCCGCCCAGAGCTGGTCGCCCGTGCGCTGGAACCCGAACATCGAATAGAAGATGTAGAAGGGGATCAGCGGCTGGCCGTGCGTCGCGTACGCCGTGGACGCGGCCAGGAACGAGGCCATCGCCCCCAGCTCGGTGATGCCCTCCTCGAGCACCTGGCCGTCTTTCGCCTCGCGGTAGTAGAGCAGCTTGCCCTTGTCGATCGGCTCGTAGAGCTGCCCTTGGGCGGCGTAAATCCCGACCTGGCTGAACAGGGCGTCCATGCCGAAGGTGCGGGCCTCGTCGGGGACGATCGGCACCACGCGCTTGCCGATGTTCTTGTCGCGGATGAGCTTCGAGAGGAGCCGCGCGAAGACCATCGTCGTCGAGGCTTCGCCCTTCTCCATCCCCTTGTAGAACTCGGCGTAGAGATCCTCCTTCGGGAGCTCGATCGGGACGTCGATCTGGACCCGCCGCTCCGGCAAGAAGCCGCCGAGCGCGCGCCGGCGCTCGAGGAGATAGCGCACCTCGGGGCTGTCGGGACCCGGATGGTAGAACGGGGCCTCGTCGATCTGATCGTCCGGGATCGGAACGTCGAGGACGTCGCGGAAGGCGCGCAGCTCGTTGGACTCGAACTTCTTGCGCTGGTGCGTGACGTTGCTGCCGGCGAAGCTCTCGCCGAGCTGCCAGCCCTTGACCGTGTGCGCGAGGATCGCCGTCGGACGGCCCTGCCCGAGCAGATCGACGGCGCGCCGGTACGCGGCGTACACCTTGCGCTGGCTGTGGCCACCGCGTCGCAGGTTGGCGAGCTCCTCGTCGGAGAGGTGACGCACCGTCTCGAGCACGCGCGGATCCTTGCCGAAGAACTCGCGGCGCGCGGTCTCGCCGGAAGCGCTGGTGAGGCGCTGCCACTCCCCGTCCACGACCTTGTTCAGCGCGTCGCGGAGCGCGCCGTCGCGATCCCGGGCGAAGACGTCGTCCCACTCGGGACCCCAGATCACCTTGATGACGTTCCAGCCGGCGCCCCGGAAGATCGCCTCGAGCTCCTGGATGATCTTGCCGTTGCCGCGCACGGGCCCGTCGAGCCGCTGCAAATTGCAGTTCACGACCCAGATCAGGTTGTCGAGCCGCTCGCGCGCCGCGACGTTGAGCGCGCCGAGCGTCTCCGGCTCGTCCGTTTCACCGTCGCCGACGAAGCACCACACCCGTTGCTGCGAGGTGTCCTTGATGCCGCGCGCCTGGAGATAGCGGTTCAGCCGCGCCTGATAGATCGAGTCGATCGGCCCGAGCCCCATGCTGACGGTCGGGAACTCCCAGTAGTTCGGCATGAGCCGCGGGTGCGGATACGACGAGAGCCCCTGGCCGCGCGCCGCTTCGCGACGGAACCGATCGAGCTTCTCGGCGCTGATCCGTCCCTCGAGGAACGAGCGCGCGTACATGCCGGGCGAAGCGTGCCCTTGGAAGAACACCTGGTCGCCACGGCCCGCCGCGTCCTTGCCATGGAAGAAGTGATTGAAGCCGACCTCGTACAGCGTCGCGCTCGACGCATAGGTCGAAATGTGCCCGCCGATGCCCGCGGAGTGCTTGTTCGCGCGGTGCACGATCGCCGCGGCGTTCCAACGGATGATGCGCTGGATGCGCCGCTCCATCTCGCGGTCGCCGGGGAACTCCGGTTCCTCCTCCACCGGAATGGTGTTCACGTAGTCGGTGCTGAGCGGAAGCGTGGGCTGCACACCGTGGCGTGCAGCGGTCTCCACCACTCTTCGTAAGAGGTAGCGAGCTCGCTCGGCTCCTTCGTGCTCCAGCACGGATTCGAGGGACTCGATCCACTCACGCGTCTCACTCGGGTCTCGGTCGGAATCAGGCCGGTAGCTATCCACGTCGCGTCCTCGCTCTTAGGGGAGCAATACCTAAGCCGGACTGGGGGCACGTTCAAGCCGCCGAGGGGCCGAGCACGTTCCTGGCTCCCTACGGCGGAAGTTTCTGGGCCCGGGGCGCTTTCGGCCGCCGGTACTTGGCGGTGAGCCGAAAGCCGCCAATATGATGGTCCGTGTCCCGGGCCCTCTCCATCGCCCTATTTTTGGCCGTCGCCCTGACGATCACCGGGCTCGTCCACTATTATCTCTGGATCCGGCTCGTGCGCGATCTGGGGCTCGCTCCCCCCTGGCACCGAGCGCTGACGGGCGTGTTCGTCATCCTCTACTTGAGCCTGCCGGCCAGCTTCGTCCTCGCTCGAAACGCTCAGGGTGGGCTCGCCGAGGTCGTCCTCTGGGCGACCTTCGTCTGGATGGGCCTCCTGCTGATTACCTTCGTGGTGCTGCTCGGGGCCGAGCTCGCGCGCGGGATCTGGGCGCTCGCCGCCTCGGTGCTCGAGGTCGAGGCTCCCCGCGACCCGGAACGTCGGCGCGTCCTGGCGCGCCTCTATTCGGGCAGTGTCACGCTCATCGCGGCCGGGCTCGGGCTCGTCGCCGTGCGTTCGGGCCTGGCCGGCGCGGCGCTCAAGGAGGTACGGGTACGGCTATCGCGGCTCCCTTCCGCGCTCGACGGGCTGACCATCGTCCAGCTCACGGACGTCCACGTGGGTCCGACGATTCGGCGCGAGTTCGTCGAAGACATCGTGCGCCGCACGAACGCGCTCATGCCGGACATCGTCGCGATCACGGGCGACCTGGTAGACGGGTCCGTGGAGGAGCTCCGCGACCACGTGGCGCCGCTCGCCGAGCTCCGAGCCAAGTACGGCGTGTACTTCGTGACCGGCAATCACGAGTACTACTCGGGCGCAGAGAGCTGGTGCCGCGAGCTCACGCGCATCGGCATCCGCGTCCTCAGGAACGAGCGGGTCAGCATTGGGGACGAGGCAGCGAGCTTCGATCTCGCGGGTGTGGACGACTACGAGGCGCGGCGCTTCGGCTCCCGCGCGGATCTCGCACGGGCTCTCGCAGGCCGTGACGAGAGCCGGGAGGTCGTGCTCCTCGCTCACCAGCCCCGCGCCGTGCTCGAGGCCCAACACCATGGTGTCGGCCTCGTGCTCTCCGGGCACACGCACGGCGGGCAGATCTGGCCGTGGAACTTCCTGGTGCGCCTGCAGCAACCGGTCGTGGCGGGGCTCGCCCGCTTCGGGCAGACGCTCGTGTACGTGAGCAGCGGAACCGGCTATTGGGGCCCCCCGATGCGACTCGGAGTGCCCGCCGAGATCACCCGCGTGGTGCTCGAGGCCGGCGAACGCGCCTGAAATCCGGGTTCGACCCGTGCCGCGGGCTTGAGACCTTAGTGCGCGCGGGGACGCGCCGCGCTCACCGAGAGTGGCTCGAACGCAGGGGCGGGAGCGACCGAAGGAGCAGTGAGCCGGCCCGAGAGGAGCTGCTCGGCGTCGGTCCGCGCGATCCAATAGTCGAGCAGCGCGTCCACGAAGGCGCGCTCCGCCTCCGCTTGATCACGACGCGCCTGGAGCAGATCGAAAACTCCAATCTGCATCGCGTTGTATTGAAGCTGGCTCTCTTCGAGCACGCGGCGGCGCAGCGGCAGGAGCACGCGCTCGAAGTATTCGACGGCGGCGCGCGCGGCCCGAAGCCGGAGCCCGGCCTCGCGCGCCGCCGCCCGCACGCGCACCGCGATGTCGGCGTGCGTGTTGCGTTCGGCGCCCATCCGGGAGCGCGCGGCCGCGACCTCGCCCTGCCCTTGATAGAAGAGCGGCAGCTCGAGCTCGACGGCGGGCCCCACCGACCACTCGTCCCCGCGCTCCGCGGAGACGCCGGCACGCAGCTCCGGGAGAAAGCCCTCGGCGCGCGCGAGGTTCGCCTGCCTGGCGGATTGCCGGAAGCGCTCGCGAGATGCGGCGAGCTCGAGGCTTTGCTCGATCGCTCGGCGCTCGAGCAGCTCGAGCGGGAGCTCCTGTTTGGGAGGGCGCGGGAGCTCGGGTGCGGCTTCCCAGTCGGTTTCCGCGCCGAACAGCCCGAGCACCGCGTTCACGCGCTCCCGAGCGGCCGCGACCCGCAGCTCCGCCGCTTGAAAGGCGAGCCGGGCCTCCTCGAACAGCGCTCGTTGCTGCAGTCGCTCGAGCTCGGTGAGGTTGCCGGCTCCCCGGAGGACGTCCGCGGTGTTTGCTGCGGCGCTCAGCGCGGAGAGCACGGTTCGCCAGAGCTCGAGCGCCCACCGTGCCGCCTGGTACTCGAACACGGCGCGGCGTGCGTCGAACGAGAGGTCGAGCACTGCGCCAACGGCCTCGATGCGCGCAGCCGCGATGCCGGCCTGCGCTGCGCCACGGCGGACCGGCACGAGCGCGAGCTGCGAAAGGCTCAGCAGCGCCTCGACCTCGATCTCGGTGCCGCCGTCTCCCTAGAAGCGCAGCGCGCCGCCCACGCCCGCGTTCGGCAAACGCCCCGCCGCGAGGAGCTCCGCCTCGGCGATACCGACGGCCTCCACACGCGCGCGCACGCCAGGATTGTTGAGTAGGGCGATCCGCGCGGCCGTGGCGGGCGTGAGCGGTCGAGCGAGCAATGCGCGCGCTTCCTGGTCCGTGCCTGCGATCTCGACCCCCGCGTGTCGTTGGCGGGACTCCGCTGCGCTCTGCAAGGCCGCGTAGTCCACGGCCGCCGGAGAGCAGCCGACCGCGGTGAGGAGCAGCACTGGTGCGCCGCGCGCGCTCGCCGCCCGAGTCACGGCTGCTTCTCCTTGGGAACGAGCGTCATGCCGCAAAGCGGGCACCGATCGGGCTCGTTCATCCGGACTTCCGGGTGCATCGGGCAGACGAAGACCTCGTCGACCTGCTTCGTTTCAGCGGGAGCCCGGGCTTTGGCAGGAGCCGGCTTCGTTTCCGAGGGAGTCGTCCGCTCACTCCGGGCGGACTTGGCCGCGGGAACCGTTCCGTGGTCGTGACTCGTTCCGTGGTCGTGACTCGTTCCGTCGTCGTGACTCGTTCCGTCGTCGTGACTCGTTCCGTCGTCGTGGCCCGTTCCGTGAGCGGGACCGCCCTGGTCGGCGCTCTCGATCGCAAAGTCGCTCTGGAATGCCGCAAGCTCTGGCGATGGACGCGTGGGAGCCAACGGGTGCGCCGGGTGCTCGGGGGGCAGGCGGAGCTCGGTGGCGGTGCAGGCTGCTGCCCACACGAAGACGCCGAGCACCAGTCCGAGTCGACCGAGGGAGTGCTGCATCGATGGGGAGTGCATGGTGAAGCGTTCGTTGGCCACTCAGGTGCGAATTCCGTCTCGCGCGAGCTCCTCGCGCGTTGCCGGCTCGGCCACCGTCCCCGAGGGGTGTTGGTACCAGCCGCCGTCCTTCGGGACGCCCGCGAGATCCGCGCGGACCTTCAAAATCGTGAACATGCCGCCCATGGTGATGTAGTCGAAGGGCCCGCGCGCACCGACCATGGGAATGCTGTTCTCGGGGACCGCCATCCCCATCTCGCCCATGTCGCCCATCCCCGCATGGCCCATCGTCATGTATCCCGGGAGGAGCGGGCGCACGCGGCGATCGATGGCCGCGGCATCCGCACCGATCAGATTCGGGATCCCGTGTCCCATCTGATTCATCACGTGATGGGTCATGTGGCAGTGTAGCGGCCAATCGCCCGGCGCGTCCGCCACGAACTCGATGTCGCGCGTACTGCCCGTGGGGACGAGCAGCGTCGTCTCGGGATACTGCGCGCTCAACGGAATTTGGCCGCCGTCCGTGGCGACTGTCCGGAAATGATGACCGTGGAGGTGGAGCGGGTGGTGGTCCATCGCGCTCAGGTTCCCGAAGCGGATCCGCACGCGATCGCCCAGCTTGCAGACGAGCGGCGTCGTGCCCGGGAACGCCTTCGCGTTCATCGTGAGCAGGTTGAAGTCGCTCATCTGGTTCGGATCGGGGCGCGCGGCCCCCGGAGCGACGAACCACTGGCTGAGCAGGATCACGAAGTCACGATCCACGCGATACGCGGGCGTGGGTCGGCGCGGGTGCACGACGATCATGCCCATCAGACCGAGCGCCATCTGGGTCATCTCGTCGTGATGCGAGTGATACATGAACGTTCCGTGCTGGCGGAACGTCCACTCGTATTTGAACGTCTCCCCCGGCCGGATCGCGCGTTGGGTGAGGCCACCGACGCCGTCCATGCCGTTCGGAAGAAACACGCCGTGCCAGTGCACGGTGGTGGGCGCCGAGAGGCGATTCGTCACGTACACGCGCACGCGGTCTCCTTCGACGGCTTCGAGCGTCGGACCGTGGACCCGGCCGTTGTACCCCCAGCAGCGCGCCCGCAAGCCCGGCGCGAACTCGTGGTCGACCTCTTCGGCGACGAGGTGAAACACCTTCGCGTCCTCGATCAGCTTGAACGGCAAGGTCGCTCCACCGGGCGTGACCGTGGGCACGTAGTCGCGGTTCGGCACGCCGGGACGCGCGGGGCGGCGTTCGGGTCCGCCGCTGTACGAGCGCTGCCATCCCTGTCCGGTCACGTCCCCCTGAGCGCCCAACGCACTCCGCGGACGCGCGAGCACGAGAGCGCTGCCGGCGAGCGCGGCGCCTCGGGCAATGGCTTGACGTCGATTGATCATCGGTTTTCCTGGATCACAAGCTCACGGCCGCACGGGCCGACACTGCCTTTAGGCACGGGTCGAGCCGGGCGTGACGGCCACGCGGCACATTCCTCATTCACAGCGGCACGCGGCGCAACCGCAGCGCGTTGCCGACGACGGAAACCGAGCTCAGGCTCATGGCGGCCGCCGCCAGCATCGGGCTCAGCAGGAGCCCAAAGAACGGGTAGAGCACCCCCGCGGCCACGGGAACTCCCGCCGCGTTGTACACGAAGGCGAAGAACAGGTTCTGCTTGATGTTCGCCATCGTGCGTCGAGAGAGATGCAGCGCGCGGACGATTCCGGAGAGATCGCCGCGCACGAGCGTCACCCCGGCGCTTTCCATGGCGACGTCGGTTCCCGTCCCCATGGCGATGCCGACGTGGGCCCGGGCGAGCGCCGGCGCGTCGTTGATCCCATCCCCCGCCATGGCGACCGTGCGACCGCTCTGCCGGAGCTCCGCGACCTTCTCGGCCTTTGCCGCGGGCAACACGCCCGCGAAGACCTCCTCGATGCCGAGGGCTTCCGCGACGGCGCGTGCGGTCGTCTGGCTGTCGCCGGTGAGCATCACAATGCGAAGCCCCGCGGCGCGCAGGCTCCGAACCGCTTCCGGTGTCGTGGGCTTGATCGGATCCGCGACGCCGAGCAAGCCCGCGGCGCGCCCGTCGATGGCGACGAAGAGGACCGTCTGACCCTGGGCCCGCAGCGCTTCGGCGCGTTCGACGAGCCCGCCGGGGTCCACGGAGAGCTCAGTCATGAGCGCGCGGTTGCCGAGCGCGACGCTCCGCCCCTCCACGCGCCCGGTGACCCCTTTCCCGGGTACGGCTTGAAATGCCTCGGCGTTCGGCGGCTCGATCCCACGAGCGCTCGCCCCATTCAGGATTGCCCGAGCGATCGGATGCTCACTGCCCCGTTCGAGGGCGGCGGCGAGGCGCAGCATGGCGGCGGAGTCATCGTCGTCGGCGGGAAGCGCCGTGACGAGCTCGGGACGGCCGAGCGTGAGCGTCCCCGTCTTGTCGACGACCAGCGTGTCCACCTGACCGAGCAGCTCGATCGCCTCGGCGTTCTTGAAGAGCACCCCCGCCGAGGCGCCCCGACCCGCCGCGACCATGATCGACATCGGGGTGGCGAGGCCGAGCGCGCACGGACAGGCGATGATGAGGACCGCGACCGCGTTGATGAGCGCGTAGGCCATACGCGGCTCGGGCCCAAACACGGACCAGGCCGCAAACGTGGCCACGGCCACCGCGACGACCGCAGGCACGAAATAGCTCGCGACGACGTCGGCCAGCCGCTGAATCGGCGCGCGGCTGCGCTGGGCTTCGGCCACCATCGCCACGATCCGCGCGAGCAACGTGTCACGGCCCACTTGCTCGGCGCGCATCACGAACGAGCCCGAACCGTTGATGGTGGCCCCGATCACCCGATCGCCCGCTCGCTTCCCCACGGGGATCGGCTCTCCGGTCACCATCGACTCATCCACGTGGCTTTCCCCCTCGAGCACCACGCCGTCCACGGGTACTTTTTCTCCGGGACGCACGCGAAGCCGATCGCCCGTGTGGACGGCGTCGAGAGGAACATCCTCTTCACGACCATCGGCGGTGAGACGCCGCGCCGATTTCGGGGAGAGCTCGAGCAAGCTGCGCAGCGCCGCGCTCGTTTGGCTGCGAGCCCGGAGCTCGAGCACCTGCCCCAGCAAAATCAGAGTGACGATGACCGCGGCCGCTTCGAAGTACACCCCCACTTCGCCAGAGTGGTGCCGGAAGGCATCGGGAAAGATCCCCGGAGCGAGGGCCGCGACGGCGCTGTAGCCGTACGCGATGCTCACGCCGAGCCCGATCAACGTGAACATGTTCGGGCTCTTGTGCCGAATCGAATCGATGGCGCGAACGTAGAACGGAAACGCCGAGTACAGGCAGATCGGCGTCGCGAGCAAAAGCTCGAGCAACACGCGCGTCCGCGGGGCGAGAACCGCGGAAATCGGCCTTCCCGGCAGCATGTCACCCATGGCGAGGATCACGAGCGGCACGGTGAGCGCGACCGCGAACCAGAAGCGCCGGCTCATGTCTTCGAGCTCGGGATTCGCCGGCTCTTCCAGCGTCACCGTGCGCGGCTCGAGCGCCATCCCACACTTCGGGCAGTTCCCGGGAGCGTCGCTCACGACCTCCGGATGCATCGGACACGTCCACTCGGTGCGCGTCGCGGGGGCGATCGGCGTCTCCGGCTCGAGCGCCATCCCGCACTTCGGGCACGCCCCCGGGCCGAGCTGCCGAACCTCGGGGTGCATGGGACAGGTGTACGGAACCCCGGCGGCCTGCGGCTCGGCGGGAGGGCTCACCGACGTCGGCTTGGGCGCGAGGTAGCGCTCGGGGTCCTGCTCGAAGCGCTCCCGGCACCGCGCGCAACAAAAGAGGTACTCGTGCCCCTTGTAGACGGTGCGGTGCGGCGTGGTCGGGCGAGGCGTCATCCCGCAAACCGGGTCCTTCGCGCCCTCGGAGGGCGGGCTCGGCGGGGCGGACGGGGGTCCCTGACCGGATTGCGAGGGGTGCTCGTGCATGGGGATGAAAACCTGCGGAGGATGAGGAGCGAGCGCCGAAACGGCAAGAGAGTGGGCGGCTCGGTCTCTAGCGGACGCACCGACCGCCCGAACATTACAGGGCGTCCTCCCGCACGTCCCGAGGTGGCCGGCTCGACGCGCCTCGATCGGCGTCCTAGCGCCGTTTCGCGGGGACGGTCGAGCCGCCGGTCCCCCTGCCCCGAGCTGCTCAGGCCGAACGCGCTTGAAGCACGGCGCGCGCGACCCGCATCCCGTCGAGCGCGGCGCTCACGATGCCGCCCGCGTAGCCCGCACCCTCACCCGCGGGATAAAGGCCCGCGAGCCCGTGCGCTTCGAGGGTCCGCGCATCCCGCAGGACCCGCACGGGGGCGCTCGTCCGCGACTCGACGCCGACGAGCACCGCGTCGTCCGTCAGGTAGCCGCGCATTCGGCGGCCGAAAATCCGGAGCGCCTCGGCGAGCGGGCTCGCGACGTCGACCCCGCTTGCGTTCAACACCGGCACGAGGTCGGCGGAGGCGAGGCCCGGGATGTAGCTCGTATCCGGCAACGTCGCCGAGACCACGCCCCGTACGAAGTCGGTAGCTCGAACGGCGGGAGCCCGGAGCGCGCCTCCACCCGCCGCAAAGGCTGCCCGCTCGATGGCGCGCTGGATTTCGACTCCGCCGAGGGGTCCCTTGTGTCCGGAGCGCTCGAAGTCCCCAGGGTCCAGGGCGACGACGAAGCCCGAGTTGGCGAACGGCGAGTCGCGCCGGGCGAGGCTCATCCCGTTGACCACGAGCTCCGATGGCTCGGTGGAGGCGGGCACGATCCATCCTCCCGGACACATACAGAACGAGAAGACGCCACGGCCGCGGGCTTCGCACGCGAGGCGGTATGCCGCGTTCGGAAGGCGCGGGTGCCCGGCGTGGTCGCCGTATTGGATGCGGTTCACGAGCGGCTGCGGATGCTCGATGCGGACCCCGAGCGCGAACGGCTTCGGCTCGAGCGCAACCCCGCTCTTCGACAACAGCTCGAACACGTCCCGCGCGGAGTGGCCCGTCGCGAGCACCACTGCGTCGGCAGTGATCTCCGCCCCGGAGGCGAGCCGCACGCCGATGGCGCGTCGTTCCGACCCCTTCCCCTCGATCAGAAAGTCCACCACGCGAGCCCCGAACCGAAACTCGACGCCCACGGCCTCGAGCCGCTCGCGCATGGCCGTGATGACTTTGGGCAGGCGATTGCTCCCGATGTGCGGCCGTGCCTCGACGAGCACGGCTTCGGGAGCTCCATTGCGCGCGAGGATTTCGAGGACGTCCCGCACGTTGCCGCGCTTGTGCGAGCGCGTGTAGAGCTTGCCGTCGCTGTACGTGCCGGCGCCGCCCTCACCGAAGCAATAGTTGCTGTCGGCGTTCACCTCCCCACGGCGGTGCAGGCCTTTGAGGTCGTGACGCCGGGGCTGCACGTTTTTGCCGCGGTCGACGACGATCGAACCGATGCCATGGCGCGCGAGCTCGTACGCGCAGAAGAGCCCGGCCGGGCCGTCCCCGACGATGACGACGCGGTGCTCGCTCGCGACGGGTCTCGGGTCGGGAGCTCCGAGCGGTGCCGGCTGCCCGTCGGCAAAGCCCACGAGGAGATGAAACCGAATCGAGCCGCGCCGCGCGTCGAGCGAGCGCCGCCGGAGCACGACCTCGGGCAGCTCCGCAGGCGAGCGGCGCAAGCGCCGCGCCACGAGCTCGCGGAGCGCCGCGGGATCGTCGGCGTCGTCGAGCCCGAGCTCGAGCTCGAGCTCACCGGGGAGACGGGCGCGTGCAGGAGTGGTCACCGAGGCGAGAGCATAGCGCGTAGCCGCGAGCGAGCCCGAGCTCAGCGGCTGGCGACACCAAACACGATGTACACGCGTCCCGCGCCGCGATTGGCCGTCGCATCCGCGACGGCCAGGTCCGCGAGACGATCACCGTTCATGTCGCCCACGAGCGCCACGGCGGTGATCGTTCCGCCCTTGGGGACGCGGACGCGGTAGCGCGCCGAGCTCGAGGCTCGGAGGGAGAGCTCGCTGAAATCCCCGCGCTTGCCGAACACGACGTGCGCCATCGTCTCTTCGGCGAGCACGAGATCCGAAACGCGATCCCCGTCGACGTCCCCCATCGCGGACACCAGGACGCGCGTCGCTTCGTCGTCGAAACCGGACAAGGTCCAGCCGGTGGCGAGCGTCGAGGGCGGGCCGAAGACGACCCGGCAGTAGCTCGCCGCCTCGCAGTAGACGATGTCGCGCGGCCCGTTGCCATCGACGTCGCCGAGCGCTGCGACGCTCGCGCCGGCGGCAGGAAAGACGCGGGCCAGCCGATAGCCGTACGCGCTGCCGTCGAGCGAGACGAGGCTCGAGTCCTGCGGGAGCTCGGCCCCGCCGTGTATCAGCAGAATGTTCGCGTCCGAAGCGGCGAGCACGTCTCCGAGCCCGTCGCCGTTGACGTCTCCCACACCGGCGAGCGCGCGCGGAGGATCGGTCCCCCACTCGGAGGAGAGCAGCAGCGGTGCATCCTGGAGGAGACCGCCCGCGAGCACCGACGACCCAGACACGACATGAACCGCGCTCGCGCCGTTCGTGCGCGACGTCACGGCGACATCCGGCGTTCCGTCACCGGTCACGTCCCCGAGCCCGCGCACGAGACTCCCGAGCGCCTCGGTGTCCACGCCACCCTCCAGGATGATGCCCCGCTCGGAGCCCATCTCGTCGAGATCGACGGTTCCCTCGAGCCCGCTCGTGCGCACGAGATATGCCCTCCCGGCACCTCCCGGGGCGCCGACGGCCACGTCGGCCGTCCCGTCACCGTCGATGTCGGAAATCCCACTCACGGAGCGACCAGCGGCCGCTCCCGCGCCGCCGCGCAGCACGGCGTATCGCTGTACCGCCTCTGCGGAAGGGAAATCCGAGACGGGAACGGATTCGAGCTCGGCGCGCCCGAAGACGAGGTAGGCGTTTCCCTCGCCATCCCGCGCGTCCGGTGCTCCCACGATGAGATCGGCCAAGCCGTCTCGGTTCACGTCCCCCGCTCGGTCGAGCACGAAGCCGAGCCCTTCGCCCCGCGACCCGCTGAGCACGAAGCCGCCCAAGCCGGCTGCCACGTCCGCGAGATCGATGTCGGTCGGCGCGACGTGGATTTCGACCGTGCCCTTCTCCTGTTGCCCCTCGCTGCCCTGCACGACGTACTCGAGCCGATAAACGCCGAAGAAGCGACGCTCGGGGATGAACTCGAGAGAGCCGTCCGCCCGAATGCGCGCCAGCTCGGCGTCGTACGCCGTCGGACGCGTGCCGCGCACCTCGCTCGTGCGCACGACCCGGAGCTCGGAGGGAGTATCGTTGGCGAGCACGCCGGGTGCCGGGATCGAGAGCTGCTCCCCCTGGCGCATGACGTAGCGGTCCGGAAGCGTTTTCGGCGGGACCGTGATGCGGGGAGCGCCGCCCACGCCTCCCGTCGACGAGATTGCGCCCGAGCTGCCTCCGCTCGATGGCGGCACAGTGCTGGTGCCACCGGTACCGCCTTCGCGCTCGACCTCGAACGTCGTGAGCGGACAGGCGGTGAGCAGCAGCGACGATACCGCGAGGAACGAAAGGCCGCGCAGGCTCAAAAGCTCCCCCATACGAAGGCCGTCCCGGCGCCGACGCCGAGACCCACGCGCGGCCGCGCGCGCTCCGGCGCGGTCAGGTGCAAAACGAGGCTCGTGCCGAGCAGCGCCGCGCCCGTGGCGAACCCGATGAGGGCTATCGTCTTTTTTCCTTCGTAGGCGTCCACCACGGGCTCAAGCTCCTGGGGACACCGGGCTCCCGGACAGCGCGAGGCGAGCTCGGCCTGGTCATCGAGAGCGCTCAACCCCACCAGCCCGGCCGTTACGAGCGCGGCGGCTCCGATCCCCAACGTCGAATACGCCGCAACGCGGTGCAGTCCGATGGAGCGCTCCCCTGGGGGCGCCTGGGCTTCCCTCGACCCGAGCGGCCACGCGCCCCCTCCGGCGCTGGGATCGGGCATGAAGCGCAGCGCTGCCGTCTGCACCTCGCCCTCGGTGACGGTGATCACCGTCTCGACGAGCTGCTCGGCGAATCGTCCGGTCACGCGGTGCCGCCCCGGATTGACCGGCACTCCCGCCGCCGGCGGCGTGCCCATCGCACGACCGTTCAACGCGACGCGAACCGAGTCCTGCGGCACGCCGTCGATCGTCACCACGATGCGTGGAATGCGAGCCCAGAGCTGTTGGAGCTCGACCAGGGCGTCCTGCTGCACCGACGGCGGTCCGAGGCCGCGGCGCCCGCGCGGGTCCCCCGCCACGATTTCCTCGTAGCGACGCGCCGCTTCCACGAGCCGCCCGAGCCGGACCAGGGCGCGGGCGCTGTCGAGCCCGGCGCTCAGCGACCCACTCGCGCGGTAGGCACGCTCGAAGGCCGCATAGGCGCGCTGGTAGTCCGCCATCTTCCAGTGCCGCTTGCCTTCGGCGATCAAGGCGGCCGGATCCGGCGCCCGCCCCTGCGCCTGAGCTCGGGCGCGACTCGGAGCCAGGGGACCGAGCAGGGCAACCGCGCACAGCCCGGCAGCGAGCCAGCGCCCGAGCCGATCGATGGGGAGCGGCCGGGCAACCCTTCCCGACCGGCGCGTCCGGTGAACGATGCTCATGCAGACCCAGTCCTCGGTCCTCGAGGAAAGTACATATACCCCGGACCCTGGTCCACGGGGCTCCCGGCGCTTGAATTTCGGGCTGACGCCGGACGGCGACGCGGGGCCGAATCGAAACCGAGGCAGTCCCTGGCCGCTCCGCGACGCGAGCCCCCTCGCACACGGCGCACGCCGAACGCGCAAGGCGTCGCCTTCAGCCGCCAGGTGGAGGTGGGAGCTCGTGGGAGCGCACGTGCTTCCCGAGCGCCTCCCGGGCGAGCTCGACGAGCCGCTCGTGGTGGGTGAAGAAGAGGACCTGCGCCCGAGCGGCGAGCTCCGCCAGGATTTCGAGCCCCACGCGCGCCCGCGCGTCATCGAAGTGGATGAAGGCGTCGTCGAGGACGAGCGGCAGCGCCCGCCCCTGCTCGAGGTACCTCTCGAGGCTCGCGACCCGAAGCGCGAAGTAGAGCTGATACCGCGTCCCCTCGCTCAGGCCGTCCACCGCGACGGCTCCGCCTCCGGCCCGCACACATTCGAGCACCCGCTCGTCGACGCCCACGCGCAAACCCTGGAAGCTCTGCAAGCTCAAGCGCGCGAACAGGTCGGAGGCGCGGCGCAGCACGGGACCTTGATGGCGCTCCCGGTACCGCGCGATCTCCCGTTCGAGGATGCCGCGAGCGAGCCGGAGGCGCGCGTACTGGGTTGCGGCCTCCCGAATCTCCGCCGCGGTCTCGGCGAGGCGCTGGGCCGCCTCGGCCGCCCCGCTCGTTCCGAGCTGCTCGAGCCCTGCCTCACTCTTTTCGACCCGGCTTTGGGCGGCATAGAGCGCCTGCTCGTTGGCTTCGAGCTCGTCTTGGATTTCGGCCTTGCGCGGACCGATGACGTCCGGGTCGAGCCCCTCCGTCTCCTCCACGAGCGCCTCGATGCTGCGTCCTGCTGCGATGGCGGAGAGCTCCCGCTCGATGGTCGCAAGCTCGCTCTTGAGCTCGAGCACGCGCTCGGCGGAGCTCTCCCAGCGCACGAGCTCGTCTGGATGCGCGAGCCCCGCGTTCCGAGCGAGCGCTTCGAGCACCGCTTCGGAGGAGCGCACGCGCGCCTCCGCCTCACGAAGCCGCCGCTCGAGAGCCTCCACCTCGGCGAGCAGCTTCTCGCGATCGGAGCGCCCCGCGCAGGCAGCGCGGTGCGCCGCGAGGCGCAAGAGCTCGCGCGCG